>JBHHZI010000124.1:0-9612 GCA_046757965.1 Acidobacteriota bacterium
TCGAGGATCCCACGGCCTGTGATTTCGAGCCGTCACGGGATGTGGCGGTCTGCGAGGGGGTGGGCCGGACGGCCTGTCTGACGCGGGTGCAAGTGCGGGCGCTGGAGAAGATCTACGGAGGGGCGACGCATGACGGCCGGCCGCTGATGCCGGGGCAGCCCGTCGGTGCGGAGGTGGCCACGACGCGCGACGGCCATCCGGTCAGCGGGTGGGACGGGTGGCCCGCTGCTCGGCGTCTTCCTGGTGGGCATCTTCACCCGCTTCGGCCGCAACGCCAGCAACCTCACCGGCATGGCCGTCGGGTTCGTGGCCGTCGTAACCATCGCCCTCAAGAATCGAATTCTCGACGCCACCGACCCGGATCTGGGTGATTTTGCCGCGCGCGGTGGGAAGATCATCAGCTACTTCGGCTGGGCCGACACGGCGCTGAATCCGCTGGTGGCGATCGATTACCGCGAACGGGTGGGCACCACCGTGTCCCGGCCGGTGGATGATTTCTTCCGGCTGTTCATGGTGCCGGGCATGTTTCACTGCCGGGGTGGTGTGGGTGCCGATCATCTCGACGCGATGACCGCCTTGATCGACTGGGTGGAGGCGGGTGTGGCACCGGATCGCATCGTGGCATCGCAGCGGGACGGCGCCACCGCGCGTCGCACCCGGCCGGTCTGTCCGTTTCCCCAGGTGGCCCGTTTCAAGGGGACGGGAGAGACGGATGTGGCGGCGAACTTCGACTGCGTGGTCCGCGACGCGCCGCCGAGATGATGCCTGACCGACGGCTGAGAAGAAGCCATCGATGGCGGTCTTGCTGGAGGTGAGCGATGGAGCGGGTGTTCTTCGGGCTCGGAGCCCTCAGTGCCCTGCTGGCCGTGGCGGCCGGCGCGTTCGGTGCCCACGGTCTGAAGGGCCGGCTGCCGGCCGACCTGTTTGACGTCTTCCTGGTCGGGGCGCGCTATCACATGTATCACGCCCTGGCGCTGCTGGCGGCCGGCTGGGCGGCCGGGCGCTGGCCGGGGGCGGCGACCACCTGGGCGGGCTGGCTGTTTCTGGCCGGCACACTGGTCTTCTCCGGCAGCCTCTACCTGCTGGCCTTCACCGGGCACCGCTGGCTGGGCGCGGTGACCCCCCTGGGCGGGCTGGCATTCATGGCCGGCTGGGCCTGTCTGGTGTGGGCCGCCTGGCGCGGCTGACCGGAAGCTATAATCCCGTCCAACCCGACTCACCAGGAGCTGGACCGCCTTGGGCCCCACGGATCGCTTCACCGTTGACCACGCCGTCGATCTGTACGGCCTCGACCGCTGGGGAAACGGCTATCTTGCCGTCGGCGCCGACGGCCACCTGCGGGTGCAGCCGGTAGCGGACCGCTTGCGCTTCATCGACGTGGTCGACGTCGTGCAGCGGCTGGCGCGCCGCGGCCTGACACCACCGGTTCTCCTGCGCTTTCCCCAGCTCCTGGCGGCCCAGGTGGAGCGGCTGGCCGGAGCCTTCGGGTCTGCCATCGACGAGTACCATTATCCGGGCCGGTATCACCCGGTGTTTCCGATGAAGGTGAATCAGCAGCGCACCGTGGTGGAAGGTCTCCTCCAGGCGGGCTGGAAGCATGGGCTCGGCCTGGAAGCCGGCAGTGTTCCCGAGCTGCTCGCCTGTTCGGTGCTGCCCGTTCCGGCCGATGCCGTCATGATCTGCAACGGCTTCAAGGATCGGCGCTATCTGGCCGCGGCATCGCTGGCGGCTCGCCTGGGCAAGCAGGTCGTCGTGGTCATCGAGAAGCCGTTCGAGCTGGGACCGATCATCGAGATGGCGCGTGAGGCGGAGTTCGAGCCGTCCCTCGGCATCCGCATGCGCCTGGCGGCGCGCGGCACCGGCCTGTGGGAGAAGTCCAGCGGCGCCACCAGCAAGTTCGGGCTCACCACGGCGGAACTGCTGGCAGCGCTCGACCAGCTCGATGCCGCCGGGCTGTCCGACAAGCTCACCCTGCTGCACTTCCATCTCGGCAGTCAGGTGACGGAGATTCGCCGGCTGAAGACCGCCGTGCGCGAGGCCACCCGGGTTTACGCGAAGCTGGTCAAGAAAGGTGTGGCCCTGCGCTACCTCGATGTGGGTGGGGGTCTGGGCGTGGACTACGACGGATCGCGCACGTCGTCGGATGCCTCCATGAACTACACGGTGCAGGAGTATGCCAACGACGTGGTCTATGGTATTCAGGAGGTCTGCGAGGAGGAGGGGGTGATGCCGCCTCAGATTCTCTCCGAGTCCGGGCGCATGCTCACCGCCTACCATGCCATTCTCGTTGCCGACGCGCGCACCAGCACCACGGCCGGCGCCGAGATCGCGCCGCCCCCGGCCGCCGAGGACGATCCGCAGGTGCTTCTGGACCTGGGCCACGTGGCGGCCGAGATCACCGTGAAGAACTACCGCGAGTACTACCACGATGCCCTCGAGTATCGAGATCAGCTCAACAGCCTCTTCAATCTCGGCCTCATCGATCTCGAGGTCCGGGCCCACGGCGAGAACCTGTTCTGGGCCATCGTGCGCAAGACCGTGCGCTTCTCGCGCTCGGCGAAGTTCGTGGCCGAGGAGTTCGTGGCGCTGGAGAAGACCCTCCACGAGAAATACATCTGCAACTTCTCCGTCTTCCAGTCTCTTCCGGATCACTGGGCACTCGACCAGGTGTTTCCCGTGGTGCCGGTTCATCGTCTCGATGAGCGGCCGTCGAGGCGCGCCATGCTGGTGGATATCAGCTGTGACTCCCTCGGCACCGTCGATCGTTTTGCCGACCTCAAGGAGGTCAAGGAAGCCGTGGAGGTGCACGCCCTGCGGCCCGACGAGCCGTACTGGCTCGGGTTTCTGCTCATCGGCGCCTACCAGGACGCCATCGGAGACATGCACAACCTGCTCGGCTCGGTGCATGAGGCGGATGTCGTCCTGGACTCTTTCGGGGAGACCCTTATTCGCGACGTGCGCCATGGCCAGTCCGCGAAGGACACGCTGGAGGCGTTTGGTTACACCGACGCGCTGCTGGACGAGCGCCTGCTCTCGGCGCTGGCCGAGCGCGTGAAGACGGGAGCACTGACCCCCGAGGCCGCTGACGAGCTGCACAGCCTCTATCGCTCCCGTCTGGCCACCTACACCTATCTCGAATCGTAGGTCCTTCCCAAGTGCTCCACCCGGCGCACGAGATCTGTGGGCAGGCACGCCAGCAGGTGATCCTTCTCCTGGCGAAACCGATCCGGCCATGCCGGGTTGTACGGCACCAGGGCGATCTCCTCGCTCACCAGGCGCTGGATCTTCTGCTGGGTTGTTTCCATGCCGCGGCTGCTTCGACGGTCTTCGAACCGGCGTGGCCGGCCGGACTGGTGCCGGCTACCCTGCGGCGTTGATGATGGTCTCGTCGAGGCCGGGCCAGCTCTTCAGGTAGGCGCGCCGCTCTTCCTTGAGGCGCGTCACCTGGGCGAGGTACTCGTCCATCCGGTTCTGCGCCTCGTAGAGGGTTCGTGGTCTGAGCAGCCCCTCATCACCCGGTTCGATGCCGGGCACATGAGTGGCGACCTCGTACCCGAAGTCGGCGTCACGCTCCCACTGGATGGTGCCCTCGGCGATGCCCTTCACCACGGCGGAGGAATGGGGGATCTTCACCTTGCGGGAGCGCTCGTCTTCGTCTCCCCCACCCACCCGCCCGGTGTTGAGCAGATAGACACCCATCGGCGTGGCGTTGAGCAGCTCGAGAAAGCGATTCCCTTGCTGGGCGTGGAGCAGGGGAAAGAACGGATTGGTTCCGGGGATGCGCAGGCTCTTGCCCGCCTCCTCGGCTCCGCCGGCGGAGGTGCCCTTCGTCTCTCCGAGCATGAAGTAGGCGGCGGCCTGAGCGCCCGTGAGCCGCGCGACGGCGGGGATGATGTTCTCGTTGCGGTTGAGGATGAGCAGGAAGTCGGCGGTGCCCAGGGCGCGCGCGTCCGCGGCGCCCGCCACGTCGGACATGGGGAAGACCGCCCGCCCGTTCTGCGTGTAGGAGGTGTCGAAGAAGTCCACCTTCCCCGATGCATCCTGGCTGACGTTTTCCAGCAAGGCATTGGGGCCCACCACCGCGGCATGAATCGTCGGCTCGAACTTCGGATCGAGACCGAAGGTCTTGGCGAAGCAACCGTTCTCCGTGGCGTAGATGCGGCCATCCGGCATCAGGGCGCAGAAGTCGTCCTGCACCGGCTGGGAATCGTTCTGGCGTGTGAAGGTGGTCGTCGTCTTGCCGGTTCCAGACAGGCCGACGATGAGACCGACCTTGCGGGAACCACCCACCGGGATCACCTTGCAGCCAGCGTGCAGGGACAGGCCGCCACGGTTGTACACGATCTCGTTCCACATCCTCAGACCGCCCTTCTTCGACTCGCCGAAGTAGTCCGAGTTGAAGACGCGCGTGATGCGGTGCTTCAGGTCCACCGCGATGAGGCGGTCATTGGGATAACCGGGGGCCGGCAGGTTCGGAGTGATGATGACGGTCACCTCCGGCACGAAGTCCTCTGCGGCCACGCCGGTCTCGAAGTAGAGCGTCTTCTGCATGGCGGCGACATTGGCATTGGCCGCCTCGATGATGAGACGGGCCGGCGTGCGAAACTCCGGGTCGTTGCCGATGCAGCCGTCGATGACGATCATCTCCTGCTTGGTGATGTAACTGTCCTGCAGGGCGGCCATCTTGCGGGCCTCTTCGCGGCTGATCGTCTGGTCCGAGTGCGCCTCGGGGGTGTCGGTGACCACGTAGGTGGAGCCCTTGGAGCGGGCCGTCACCCGGGTGGCGACGTTGGGGTTGCCGAACTCGGTGATGGTGGCGCTGGGCATGCGGCGGATCAGCTCGCCGAGCGTGGCGAAATCGGGGTTGCACAGCGTCTTCGCCGGCTGCACGGGCAGGTCGTTGCTGGGGCTCATCGGACTGGAATCTCCCGGATGTGATCGACAGGATCGAAGCCGGACAGTATAGCAGGGGCACTCGTCCGATCGCCTGTCCCGGGCGGGTTTCCCCGCAGGGTCTGCCGTCGATCCCGCCGCGGCCCGGCCCGGTCATCGGGGAGGGACCGTCATCGCCGGGGTTGCCTTGCCGCGGCCCGGGCTGGCAGGATGGGCGCCATGGTCTCGCTGTCGCTTTGCCGCCTGCTCGCCTTCCGGGGTCGCAATCGCTCCGCCCGCCGCCGCTGGGAGTACATCGGCTGGGACCGGGCGGACGCCTACCGGATGATGGATGGGTCCGGGTCCGAGAGCGAGCTACGCCGGCGCGGCGCGGACATGGCGGGCCGGCTGGTCGCGGCGCTGGCCATCGGTGTGGAACACACGGTGCTGGAGGTTGGTTGCGGCGTGGCGCGCGTCGGCCGGGAACTGGCGCCCTCCTGCCGCTCCTATCATGGTGTGGACCTCTCCCGGTCGTTGCTGGCTCATGCCCGGCGGCGGACGGCGCATCTGCGACAAGTCACCTTCTCCCATCTCGCCGGCGAGGGGCTCGATGGGCTGACCACGACATTCGACCGTGTCGTGTGCCATCTGGTTCTCCTGCACGTCCAGAAAGAGGACGTGCAACGTCTCCTGAGCGGCTTTGCCCGGGTCCTGGCGCCTGCAGGTGCCGTCTATTTCGACCTCTGGAACATCGAACATGCCGATGCGTGTGCGCTGTGGAGGGCCGAGCGGGACGATCCGCGCGTGCGGCGCCAGCCCAATCGATCGCGCTTTTACACGGTGGGTGAGGTGACGCGCTGGATGGAGGCCGCGGGGCTCACCGCCGTGTGGCTGGGTCACGACTCGTTTCTCATCCAGGCGGTAGCGATGCGCGCCGATGCCGAGCCGACTGCGCGTTGCGCGCTGAGCACCACGCTGGCGCAGAAGGCTCACCGGCTGGTGCCGCGTGGCCACCTGGAGTTCTGACGTGACCGACGCCGTCCGGCTGCAGCCTCCGCGGCGTCGTCGGTGGCTTGTTGCCCTGGGCCTCGACGTGCGTCCCGGGGAGGGACGGCTGACCGCGCTGCTGTTCACCGCCTTCTTCGTGGTCATCACCTTCCAGTACCTGGTCAAGACGGTGCGCCAGGCGACGTTCGTGGATACCGTCGGGGCCGCCAACCTGCCCTGGGTCTACCTCCTCGTCTCGGTGCTGTCGTGGCCCGTGCTGACGGTCTCCCTGCGAGTCTCGCCACGATTGACACGGGACCGGTTGATGGCCGGCACCTGCCTGCTGGTTGCGGCGAGTCTGGGCATCTTCTCCTGGATCGCCCGCTTCGACTGGTCCTGGATCCCGTTCGTCTTCTATGTCTGGGTATCCCTCGTCTTCGTCACCCTGGTGAGCCAGTTCTGGATGCTCACTCATCATCTCCTCGACGTCCGGCAGGCACGCCGTCTGTTCGGCGTCATCGGCGCCGGGGGGTTGCTCGGCGGCATCGCCGGAGGCCAGGCCGCCCGCCTTGCCGGCACACTTCTTGGAACACGGCAGACGCTGCTGGTGGCAGCCGGGCTATTGCTGGGGCTCGTCGCCCTCGTGATCCTCATCGATCGCTCGGCGCCGGCCGCGACGGAGGTGGTGGGCGAACGGCGGATGCCGGACGACGCGGTCCGCCGGCCTCCGGAACGGGTCTGGGGCAGCGTCGGGGAGGTCTGGCGCTCGCACCACCTGCGTCTGGTGGCCGTGGCCCTGGTGGTGAGTGTGGTGGCGGCCCAGGTCATCGACCTGCAGTTCAACTGGGCGGTGGAGGTGGCCACCAGCGGCCTGAGGCAGCGTACCGCGGTGTTCGGCAACCTGTTCAGCATCGCCGGTGCGGCAGCGTTTCTCTTCCAGATCCTGTTCACCGCACGGCTCTACAAGGTGCTGGGCGTCGGTTTCGCGGCGCGCGTTCTGCCGGTCGTCGTCGTCCTGGGCGGCAGCATCGTCCTGATCATCTCCGGCCTGCTCCCCGAAGGGTTGCTCACCGCCATCTTCATCCTCAAGGTCGCCGACAGCGGCATGCGATACTCGCTGGATCAGTCCACGCGCGAGCTCCTGTTCCTGCCGGTACCGGCCGACCTGCGCGGCCGCGCCAAGGCGACCATCGACCTGCTGCTGCAACGGGCGGCGAAGGGCATCGGAGCGGTGATCCTGATGCCGGTCGCGTTTGGCTGGCTGACTCCGGTGGCCGTCGGCTGGCTCACGCCCGGGCTCGGCATCCTATGGCTGATGACGGTGTCGCGAGCCTACCGGGAGTACGTCCGGTCGTTTCGCGCCGGGTTGAAGGAGCGGACCGTCGACACGGCGGTTCCGATCAATCTGAATGATGTGCGCACGGTGGAGCTGCTCGTGCAGTCCCTCGGAAGCTCGGACACGCGCCAGGTGCTTCACGGTCTCGACATTCTGGCGGCCAACGGCCGCGGGGGGCTGGTTCCTCCTCTGCTGCTGTACCACGACGATGCCCGGGTGCGGCGCCGCACGCTCCAGGTCCTGGCGGGAGTAGGTCGGAGAGACGCCACGGAGCTTGTCGAGCGCCGGCTCGGTGACGAGCATCCGGACGTGCGCGCCGAGGCCATCCGGGTGCTGACGGGCTTCAACCGGGGCGGAGCCTGCGCGCTGATGCGTCCTCGGCTGGACGAGGCGGATCCGCGGGTACGGGCGGCGGCCGTCACCTGCCTGGCCAGTCACGGTGATGAGGAGGATCGGCAGCGGGCCCGCGCCACCCTGCAGGACATGCTGTCCGATGCGCGGTCCTCGCAGCGAGCCGAGGCGGTGAAGGCAATGGGGGCGATCCCCGGGCCGGCGTTCGAGGCGCAGCTCATCCGCTCACTCGATGACCGGGAGCCGGAGGTGGCGCAAGAAGCGATTGGCGCGGTGCGCCGCATCGTCTCTCGCGAGGGCTTTGTCGCCATCTACCTGCCACGTCTCGTGGCACATCTTCAGAACCGGCGCCTCAAGCAGGACGCGCGTGAAGCGCTCATCGAGTTCGGTACCGATGCCGTCCCGATCCTGGTGCACTTCATGAACGAGCCTGAGGAGTCGATCTTCGTGCGCCGGGCGTTGCCCCGTGTGCTGGCCCGTATCGGGGGTCCAGCGGCGGTGCAGGCCCTGACCGGGGCGTTGCTGACGGCGGATGATGGCTTCCTGAGAGCGCAGATCGTCGATGCCCTGGCCCTGTGCCGCGCAGACATCGCGACGCTGTCCCTGGGGTCGACCATCGAGGCGGCCATCGAGGCCGAGGCGCGCCGCACCCTGAGTCGACTGGCGGACGTGCCGTTCCTGGCGCGTTCCGGTGTCTCCGGCCTCGAGGGCCCGGTCCTGCGGTGCGATCGACGGGAACTGGACCTGCTCACCCAGATGATCGCCGAACGTCTCGAGGACCATGTCCGCACCCTGTTCGGCATGCTGGCGCTGCTGGCTGAACCACCCGATATCTGGGCGGCGTGGCGCAGCCTGGTCAGTTCCCGTCCGGCATGGCGGACTCATGCCCTCGAGTACCTGGAGAACACGCTGTCTGCCGATCTGCGGCGCTCCGTGTTCGCCGTCATCGACGAGGCGCCGCTGCCGGAGAAGCTCGAGCGCGCCACGCGCCTGTTCGGGATCCGCTCCATCTCCCGGACCGAATCGATGGAACGTATTCTCGGTGGTGTCACCCATGGCAACAGCGACGCCAGTGCGCTCGCGGTGGCGGCGCTCTACACCATCTACACCGAGGAGATGACAGACCTGTATCCGCGCGTGAAGGACCTGGCAGCCGGCGGGACCGATCCCCTGGTGCACGAGACCGCCACGTGGGTGGCTTCTCGCCTGGCTGTCTCGTGAAATGCCGACGCGGGCCGCGGCGGGCAACGAGTCGGCTACAGTGAAGCGGCGCGGCAGGCGACCGGTGGTCTCGACGCGGGGGCCTGGCGCACGGCGGAGGAGACCTCAGATCCGTGAGCGAGCTGACGCGCATCCAGTCCGTGGTGTTCCTCCAGAGCTGTGACCTGTTCTCGTACTGTCGCGCCGATGAGATCCTGCGAATAGCCGGCATCGTTCGCGAGCGGGTCTGGCCGGCGGGCCAGCGTGTCTACGCGACCGGCGACCCCGCCGAGGAGCTGTACGGGGTGGTGCGTGGCGCGATCCGGTTGCGAGGGGATGTCGGGGAGAGACGGTTCGGGCCGTTGACGACGTTCGGGGTGCACGAGATCCTCTGCGGTCGGTTGCGGGCCGCTGACGCGGTGGCCGAGGAGGAGACGCTGGCGCTGGCCATCGAGGCGGACGTGTTCTTCGACTTGCTGGCCAACAACATCGAGATCGTCAAGGCGCTGTTCCGTCACCTCCTGCGCGCCCCATCCACCGATCTCGCAGGCGAGACCGGCTGAGCCGGTGGCCGGGACCCCCGTCGGCCACCAGGCCGACTCCGGTGAACGGTGGGTCAGGGCTGGGCGACCGGCAGCGTCAGGATCGGCGCGGTGGTCTTGATGTCGCCGGCCTGGATCTGGAACAAGAGCTTCAGAAGGGCAAACGTATCCTTGGAACGGATGTCCTCCCGGGAGAGGCTGAAGTAGACACCGTTGTGGCGCACCGAGACGAGGGTGTCGGCCGGTTCCCCCGGCGACGAGCGGATGTCGATCCAGCCGTTCGTCTTCCCGCCCTTCACCTGTGCGGCCTGCTCTTCCGGCACC
>JBHHZI010000125.1:0-9484 GCA_046757965.1 Acidobacteriota bacterium
TCTGAAGGCGGGCGCTTTTTTACGGGAAATGGGCGATCTCCCGGCTGCGCGGAACCTGCCCCTTCTCGCGACTCTTCTGCAGCTTGCGAGGAGTCGCCTGCTCGGTGCGCTGGGATCGGTCCTGGTCCGCCACCGCGTCCTCCTACATCCCGCCGGCGAGAGCGGTCATCAGGTGCTGCGACATGCGTCCGAACGAGGTGAGAGCAGCGGTCGTGAGCCGGGGCATGGACTGAAGGGCGAGTGCCATGCCGAAGTAACCGGCGGCGATCTTGGCGGGATAGCCCACCAGCAGCATCGGAATCTGAGGCGCGGCCCGGCCGACCGTCATCATCACGATCTCGACGGTGATGGAGATGACCACGACCGGCGCCGCTGCGAGAAGCCCGGTCTCGATGACGCCGGACACGGCTCGCGCCAGCGTGGCCGCGCCAGCGCCTCCGAGCACCGCGGAGCCGATCGGGAGAACGTCGTAGGAGCGCACCATCGCCACCATCAGCAGGTGATGCCCTCCCAGGGCGAAGAAGAGGGCGGCCACCAGCAACCGCTGGAACGACGTCAGCGGGGTCACCGGAGAGTTGTTGGCCGGATCCAGCGTGGCGCTGAGGTTCAGTCCCATCTGCCGGCTGGCGATCTCCGCCGAGAATTCGAGCCCGGCAAGCACGCAGCGGGCCAGGAATCCCACGACGGCGCCGACCAGCAGTTCACGCGCCAGCAACAGGGCCAGCGCGCCCGCCCCGGCGGGCAGTGCCCCCGGCAACGGGCCGATCAGGCCGGCCACGAGGATGGCGTACATCAGCCCGGCGCCGAGGCGGGCCGGCGCGGCGATGCTCGCCGACCCGGTGATGGGGAACAGCGTGAACACGGCGCCCACACGCATGAACACGATGAAGGTCGTGGCCCACCACGCCGACGAGGCCATGACGAGTTCAGCGAGGGTGGAGAAGAGGTCTGCCGGCATCACGCGAGAATCTCGGGAAAGTTGCGCAGGAGATGGCCTGCGAAGGCGATCATCATCTGCAGGGCCCAGCTGAAGATGAAGAGAATCGTGAACACCACGGCGATGATCTTGGGAACGAAGGTCAGCGTGATGTCCTGGATCGACGTGGCGACCTGCATGACGCTGATGAGAACCCCGACGGCCAGGCTGACGACCAGCACCGGACCGGAGATCATCAGAGCGGTCATCAATGTCTCCCGGGCAAGGGAGATCGCAAGAGCCTCGGTCATGAGCGTCTTCCTCTCGTCAGTGGAAGGACTGCACCAATGAACTGGCCAGCAAGGACCATCCGTCGACCATCACGAAGAGCAGGATCTTGAACGGGAACGAGATCGTGATCGGCGGCAGCATCATCATTCCGAGGGACAGCAGCACCGCGGAGACCACGAGGTCGATAATCAGAAAGGGCAGGAAGAGGAGAAACCCGATCTCGAAGCCGGCCCGGATCTCGCTGATCAGGAAGGCCGGCATGGCCACACGCATCGGCACATCATCCGCGCTGCCGGGACGGGGCAGGCGGGCCAGTCGTGTGAAGAGACCCAGGTCTTGCTGGCGGCTGTTGCGCATCATGAACTGGCGCACCGGTTCCGACGCCTTCGCCAGCGCCGTTGCGGCATCGATCTGTTCCGTGCTGTACGGCACCCACGCCTCCTCGTAGACGCGGTCGGCCACCGGCCGCATGATGAAGAGGCTCAGGAACAGCGCGAGACCGATGAGGACCTGGTTCGGGGGCATGGTCTGGGCGCCGATGGCCTGGCGCACGAAGTGAAAGACGATGATGAGTCGGACAAAGGAGGTCGTCATCAAGAGGAGCGTTGGCAGAACGGCAAGAATGGTGAGCAAGAACGTGATGCGCAGCGCGCTGGAGATCTGCGCCGCTCCACCGCTGCCGCTCAATCCGAGCAGGCCCGCCGGGCCGGCCAGCGGGGCGGGACCACCCGCTGGGTTGCCCCCCACGGCCGGCGCCACCGGGACACCGGCGGAACTCGGCGCCACTGCCGGGAGCGCGGCCGGCGCCACCGGGCCGGCCTGCGCCCGGGCGGTGGCGGGAACCACCAGGCCGAGCAGGACCAGACCCGCCGTCATCGCGGCCACCCGACTCATGTGCCGCCGCCTCCGAGGCGCCGGACGGCCGTGTCGAGACTGCGAGCGAACGACGAGGCGCTGTCTCGATCCGGTGCGTCCGGCAGGTCACCGAGATCGTCGAGCAGGGAGACGGCATTTCCCGTCACGCCGAGCAGCAGCGTGCGCTCCCCCACCTTGACGACGACGGCCTGCGCTCCGCGGGCGAGAGACAGACGCGACAGCAGCGTCAGAGAGCCGGGACCCCGGCCCTTCCCGCGCGCCTGCAAGCGCAGGACCGCGGCGCCGATGCCCATCAGGGCGAGGACGGCCAGCAGGCCGACGATCATGCGACCGGCGACACTGGCGCCACCCGGACCCAGGAGATCCGGTTCCGGCCCGCCGGGTGCGGCGGTCACCGGAGCGGCCGCGGCGGATGCCGTGCGCCGCAGTAGCAGGAGTGCCAGACCCAGCACGACACTCCAGGACACGACCGTGCGCGTGACCGGAGGCGGCCGGAAGAGGAGGTCACGCCACCGTCGATGGTTGCGCGGCCTAGTCGGCATCTTGATCATTCAGTCGAACGACTCGCGCCAGCAGGCCGGTGCGCCTCGCGATCACATCGACCGTGCCGAGAGACACACCGCAGCAGTCGAGGTCGAACGGGGCGTCGGCGGCATGGTCGAGGACGAGCATGTCCCCGGGCGCCAGCCCCTTGACCCGGCCGAGGGTGATGACGCCGGATCCGGCGGTCACCCTCAATGTCAGCGGGACGCCGCCGATACGCTGGAGCGACCGTGAAAACGTGCCTCCGGCCCCCCCGGCCACCGCCACGTCGCGGACCGACGTCTGGGAGGAGGGAGAGAGGGGGGGGCTGGCAACCGGCGAGGAGCCGGAGGCTGCGAAGGACGGATCGGCCTGGGTTCCGGCCGGTGAGCCGGATGAGGGGTGTCTGGGATCGTGCGGATGGCCAGTGGTTTCCATGTCGTCCTCTGCATCGGACAGACACAGCAAGGCCGGTGCCACCCGCACGGCTCCGGGGACGGAGCCCCTGCAAGCACGTAAGCCGTTGCAGATCAGTTGCTTGGAGATCTGCGCCGGCGACGCCGGTGGCCGGGCGCCGGCGGCCCGTCAAGGAAACCACCATCCGGATCGGCCCGGCGTCGACTCCTTGACGGCCGGCCGGGACCTCAGGCGCGCGCCGCGGCGCTCGACGGGCCGGCCGGCGCCTTCAACCGCTCGAGGAGATCCGACCGCTTGCCGGCCGCCAGCCCGGCGGTGATGCACAGGAGGGAGCGACTGATCGCGTCCTTCCGCCAGCCGCACAACCCGGTCACCGGCCGGCCGGCCAGGACCTCCGCCACCAGGCAGACAACATCAGCAGCGACCGAGATCTCCCGATGAACGGACCAGTCGCTCATCACATCGTCCGGGCGATCCTGCAGGAACCGGAGGATGGACTTCTGGAGAATGGCGTCGGTCCAGAGCGGCACGAGATTCAGCGCATTGTCGAGAGCGTTCACCTCCGCCTCCGATTCACCGAGAAAACGCAGCACGCGTGCCACTCCCAGCCACGCCTCCGGATCATGGGCATCGGTCTCCAGAGCGGCCTGGTAGGCCGCGAACCCGTCCCGCGTCTGCCCGCCGAGGAGGTGCAACTCCGCGCGGCGGACCTGTGGCCCGGCGTATGCGCCCGCCTGCGCCTCCGCGGCATCGAGCCGTCGGAACGCCTCGCCAACTCGCCCCATGCGCCCCAGCGCCTCGGCCTCCCGTTCCATGGCGAACACCGAGCAGACCCTGGCATCGACATCCACGAATCCCGGCGTGATGTGCCCGCCGATCAACGCGGCGAAGCACTCGGCCGCGGCCTCGAGCGCGGCTCTGTCCTCACCGGCCGCGGCCAGCATGGCCCGCGCGAGAACGAAGTCGCGCCGGGCGCAGGCGGCCGGCACGTCATGCCTCCCGACCCGGCGGCCCACCGGGCTGCCGCGCAGCAGATCGATCGCCATCGCCGGCCGGGCATCAGCGACAAGAGCCGCGGCCAGGGTGGTGTCGATGGCCGACACCAGGTGCGGGGGGACCTCCTCCCGACCCACGCGGTCGTGGGCCTGCTGGAGCGCTGTGAGCGCCCGGCCGAAATTCTCGCCGGGGAAGATCCGCTCCCCGCAGACCAGGAGCAGTTCCCTCGCCAGCGCGAAGCGTACCAGTGCCTGCCGGGAATCCCGCTCGACCGCCCGGGTCAGCAGCCGCAGGTTGCGTTCCCGCTTCCCGCCACCCAGTCGTCGCCGGCTCAGGTAGCCATCGTGGCGGAGGACCAGCGGGGCGACCGGCGGGGACACCGGCGCGCCGCGCCATTCGGCAAGAGAACTGGTCACCTCCTCGTGGATCCGTCCCCGGTAGCGAATGCGCCGGTGATTCCTGAACAGGCGCACGGCGAAGAACGGCGCCACACTGCCTGTATCTGTCTCGTTATCGATGCGGATGGCGAATGCGTGGTCTCCCCCGTCGCCTGCCGCGGCGGTCAGGCGAGCGCGCAGATCGTGTGTGTCGACGTCGGTGACGAGCTCATCGGCGTCGACCATCAGGATCCAGGGCGTCCTGGCCTGCTCGATGGCATGGTTCCGCGCCGCGGAGAAGTCGTCATCCCACAGCCGGCGGAACACGGAGGCGCCGAGGCGTGTGGCGATCTGCTCGGTCCCGTCGGTCGATCCCGTGTCGACCACGACCAGCCGGTCCGCCACATCCTTGACCGACACAAGACAGCGCTCCAGCGTGTCCTCCTCGTCGCGGGTGATCACACAGACGGTCAGGAGAGGTCGTCTCATCGTCATGCTCTCAGGAGAGGTCAGGCATCATTGCCTGCTGACTGTCGTCACCGGACCGGTCGAGAGCTGCCGCGCTCTCCGGCAGGGGCACCTGGTGCCGCCTGGCCTCGAAACGACGCTGGAGGATCTCATCGAGGGGGTACGGGGAGCCGTAGGCGAGGCCTTCATCGAGAGCCCACTTCTTCTTGAAGACCTCCCAGTTGGTCCGCAGGAGGTGGTCATAGTCCAGCCGGGCGGCCACCGACGTCTGGCTGCCCGTGTGGTGAATGAACACGTCCTCGGCAACCCGCAGCCGGAATCCGGCCAGCGCGGCTCGCAGGCAGAAGTCGTCGTCCTCGAAGCCCCAGCAGCCATAGATCGGGTCGAAGCCGCCGATGGTGTCGATCACCTTGCGCCGCACGAGCATGGCGAACAGGATCAACCGCCTGGTGTAGTGATGACGGCCGCGACACCGGGAGGACAGGTCCACCGCGAATGCATCCAGGCGATCCGGATCGTAGGTCGCATCATCGATCTTCTGGGATCCGGACACCGTGTTGGACATCGGCCCGACCAGGCCGACCCGGGGATTGTTCCGCGTGTGGGCGGCGAGCCGATCGAGCCAGTCCGGCGTGACCCGCGTGTCGTTGTCGAGGAAGATCAGCGGGTCGCCGCGCGCCGCGACCATCGCGTGGTTACGGGCCGCCGGCGCCCCGATGTTGCGTCCCATCTCGATCAGATGGATGCCGGCGCGGCCGCGCAACGCCGCGAGGGTCTGCGCGTCCGACCCGTTGTCCACGACGATGACCTCGTGCGGTTCGGGAGTGTGGACGGCGATGCTGTCCAGGCAGGCGATGGTGTGCGTCAGACCATTGATGCACGGGATGACGATCGAGGTGAAACACCCATCGCCGGTGACCATGCAGCCGGGATCGTCATCCTGCACCTGCGTGACGCCCGCCGGGAAAACGACCCCGGATCCGTGCTGCTCGCGCCATCCTTCCACGAGGCCCTGCCGGAACCGGTGAGAGGAGAGAGCACGTGTGTGCCGGGCCATCTCGTCGAGCAGGGCGCGCTGCCTCGCGGCATCTGCAGGAAGTTCCATGCCGTCCAGCACCGTCAGGCGCGCCAGCGCGGCATCGGCCGCCGCCGCCTCCGCCTCGGTGAGACGGGCGATGGAGGCGATGGCGGCGTCATCCAGCGACCGTATTCCCCAGACGCGCGACATCCGAGGGTCGGCATGCTTGGTGCAGAGGCGGAAGACGTTGCGACCCAGTGATCGCTGGCGGCGGGCGTAGCGGGCCGGGTCGATGTCATGGTCATGGCGGCAGGCGGCCTGCGGCCTGTACAGGACCGGAATGTCGATCTCCGCCAGCCGGTACCCCAGCTCGATGTCCTCGCAGATCGGCTCCCGGAAGTCCTCGTCGAAGCCACCCACGGCGAACAGCGCGCGGGTCGGCAGGCTCAGGTTGCAGGTCCAGAAGTATCGCCACCCGTGGGTCTTTCCCGGCACCATCGAGACGAAGTCGAACAGCAGGTCGCTTTCCTCCATCAGTCGCACGAACGGCCGCGTGAGGGCCGCGTCCACGAAGCCGAAGCTGCCAAGAACCGCAACCGGCACGTTGCGGCGGGTATGGGCCAGCAGATGGGTCTGGAGGAGATCCGGGGCCACCACCGCATCGTCGTTGAGGATCAGCGTCAGCCGGCCGCGCGCCCGCTCGATGGCCCGGTTGCGCGCCGCCGCGGGTCCCGCGTTCTCCTGTGTCAGCAAGGTGAGGGGGAACGGGACGTTGCACGCCTCGACGGCGGCGGCAACCGGGTCGGTGGACCCATCGTCGGAGACGATCACCTCGAACTGGCCGGCATCGAACGTCTGCCCCGCCAGGCCATGGAGAAGCTGGACGAGCTGGGGAATCCGGTTGTAGGTCGGAATGATGACGCTGATGAGCGGCGTCTTCGCCGTGTCGGTCATCATGTCTCCTGTCACGCCGGGTGGGAAACGGGAAGTCCCGGCGCCGGCGAGAGCCACCGCCGGCGCCGGGCCCGGAACCGCTCGCTTCAGGTTGAGCGCTTCCTGGATCACCTGGTCGGTCGTGGTGATGATGCGGGAATTCGCCTGGTAGCCGCGCTGGGTGATGATGAGATCCGTGAACTCCTGCGTGATGTCCGCGTTGGACAGCTCGACAGCGTTGGACGTGATCGTGCCGCGGCCACCGGAACGCGCCCCGCCGACTGTTGCGGGACCGGAGGCGTTGGTCTCCACGAACGAGTTGGCTCCCTGGCCGAGCAGCCCGTTGGGGTTGTTGAACGTGGCGAGGGCGAGCTTGGCCAGTTCCAGTGTCCGGCCGTTGCTGAAGATACCGGTCATCAGACCGTCTGAATCGACGGTCAGGGCTCTCAACTGCCCCACCGACGCGCCGTCCTGGCTGATGGAGGAGGTGGCGGACGGGCCATCGAAGCGGGTCATGGCGGCGGCACCGCTGGGGTCGAACAGTTCCCAGGTGAACGTCTGCGCCGCGGCACCGTTGGCCCAGGCCGGGGTGGCGAGGCTCAGGTTCGCGGGTGAGACCAGGTTCCCGGAGGAGTCGAACGACAGCGTCGCCGAACCCAGCGTGAACGGCGTGCCGGGCGTGCCGCCGATCACGTCGGCTCCCGGCACAGTGACCTGCATGTCCCAGTCGGGAATATTGTCGGCATTGATGTCTCCCAGTGATGTGAAGGTGGCGGTCACATCATGCTGCGCCCCCAGGGAGTCGAAGACGCTCACGGTGGTGCTGAACGTGTCCCCGACGGCGGCATCGGCGGCGAGGTTGCTCACCGGACGCACGAAGGTCGTGGCCTGGGGTGGGGCCGTCTGTCCGGCCGGCACATTGATGTTCGACACCGCACCGGTGCTGGTGATGTTCCCGGCGGCGTTTCTCGTGGTGAATCCCTGCACGAACTGCCCGGCAGAGGTCACCAGGTTGCCGTTTCGATCGAAGGTGAAGTTCCCCGCGCGCGTGAACGCCCGTGCGTTGGTCGGATCCTGCACGACGAAGAAACCGTTCCCCTGGATGGCCATGTCGGTGACCAGACTCGTGGTCTGCAGGCTGCCCTGCGAGAAGAGGCGATCGATCGACCCGGTGAGCACACCCAGGCCCACCTGCATCGGGTTGCCGGCTCCGTTGACTCCCGCACCACTCGATGCCTGGGCGAACAGGTCCGAGAAGACGCTGCGGCTCGACTTGAAGCCGATGGTGTTGACGTTGGACAGATTGTTGCCGATGACACTGAGCTTGCTGGCGTGAGCCTGGAGACCCGAGAGACCGGCAAAGAATGACGAGAAAGCCATCGCATTCCTCCTTACGTGAGCCTGGTTTGAACTGTGATTGCCATGGTCGATTCCGATCCACCGGCGCCGTCGTTGCCGCCCGTGGCGAAGACGTCAGATGCCCGGCGGCGGGGCGGGAAACGAGCCGGCGTCGCGGATCTCCACGATGCCCTCGAACGGCACCTCCTGGGATCCCGAGACGAGAATCGGAAGTCCACCGCGGAAGTTGACACCCTCGATGCCAAGCACCATGAAGCTCTCCACATCCAGATTCTCGCCGGCGGCATCCTGGGCCGTCACGTCGAAGGTGTAATCGCCGTCGGGAAGGGTGTGACCGGCGTCATCCGCCCCGTCCCACACGAACGTCTGCTGGCCTGGCTTCAGGTCGCTGAGGGCGACGGTCCGCACCGGCAGGCCGGACGGATCGAAGATGCTGATACCGGCCGTCACCGTGCCCTCCGGGACACGCACCAGCATCGGGTCGGCCCGGGCACCGTCCAGACGCATGGCTCCCTGGGTATCCACGACCACATCGCGCCCGATGAGGGACAGCGCCTGGGCGTTGATCAGACTCGACTGCCCGGCCGAGAGATCGGCCAGGTTCTCGTTGGACTTGATCGCCTGTTCGAGCTGACTGAACTGGGCGAGCTGGGAGATGAACTCGGTATCCTGGGCAGGAGTCAACGGATCCTGGTTCGCCAGCTTGGTGACCAGGAGCTTGAGAAAATCGTCCCGGCCGAGAGAGGGCGTGAACGCCGGCGTGGTCGATTCGCCGACGAGGCCGGAGAGATCCACTGGGATATCGGCAATCTGCATCGTGTCCTCCTGACACCGGCGGGCTGCCGGCGTCCTCGGTACGCCTCCCCTTCCAGCACGGCCCGTGCCAGATGGAGGAACGCTCCCGCCCGCTCCGGAAACGCGCCACGGCAGCGGGCGACGCGGACGCTCCGCGTCCGACGTCGGTGACCGTGCCCGGCAACTTTTGCCGGATACGGTCACATCTTGCCGGGGCGAGGCCCGGCACACCGGCAGGGCCCGGCGGCACCGGGGTCCGGCTAAGTGCGCCTGGAGAGCGGGCTCTCGGGCGGTGCCCCGGGGGGGCAGGAAGAGAGCGCCGCAGCGTCGCGCAAAGGCAGCCTCAGGGTGGCACAGCCCCCTGCGTCGCCGTCGAAGACGAGCGAGATCTCACCGCCGTGGTCCTCGACGATGACGGAACGGGCCGTCCCCCCACCGGCAGGTTCACCGGCGTCCGGCTGCCTCGTGGAGAAGAACCGTTCCGTGACCCGTACCCGGGCCTGCACCGGTGCGTCT
>JBHHZI010000126.1:0-9437 GCA_046757965.1 Acidobacteriota bacterium
TGGGTCGACCGCCGGGACCCGGGTGCGGCCAATGGCAGATCATGCCCCTCTCGCTGAGACGGTCGCCTTCACCGAGGGTGGCATCCGGCGCCCGGCCCGGGCTACTCCTTCTCGTCGGTGCCGGCGGTGGCTGCGACATCCCCGTCGGATGACTGCGACGGCGTCTCCTCGCCATCATCGGCCGCGCGAGTCGCCGTTGCTGCCTCCCGGACAGATCGTCTCCCCTTCTTCCGCTTGCCACCCGCCGACTGGTCATCATCGGCGGACGATTCCGTTCCCGGCGCGCCCACCAGTTCGACCAGCGCGATATCGGCGGCGTCTCCGGGCCGATGCCCGAGATGGTACAGGCGGGTGTACCCGCCAGGACGGTCCGCATAGCGTGGCCCGAGCGTCTCGAAGAGCTTCTTCAGCGTGTCTTTCTGCCGGATATGCCGCGCTGCTCGACGCCGGGCGCTGAGACTGTCCTTCTTCGACAGGGTGATCAGCTTCTCGGCAAACGGACGCATCTCCTTCGCCTTGCCAAGGGTGGTGGTGATGCGTTCGTGAGTGAACAGAGCGATCGACAGGTTCCGCAGGGTCGCTGTCCTGTGCGCGCTCGTCCGGCCCAGCTTTCGTCCGGCGACTCGATGTCTCATGAACCAGCTCTCTTCAAGATCACGTGGCGGAGGAGTAGGTGCGAAGCTCTTCCGGAGTCATGCCCAGGTGGAGACCCATCTCCTCGAGGATTTCCTTGATCTCGACCAGCGACTTCCGCCCGAAATTCTTCGTCTTCAGCATCTCGGGCTCGGACCGCTGGACCAGCTCCGCAATGGTCGAGATGCTGGCGTTCTTGAGGCAATTGTACGATCGCACCGAGAGCTCCAGTTCGTCCACGGAACGGTGCAGGGCCTCATGCAAGGGGGGTTCGTCCCCGCCGAAGGCGTCGTCGGAGTCCTCGGCGGAGTCCTCGAAATTGATGAAGATGGACATGTGGTTGCTGAGCAACTTGGCCGCCAGTGCGACAGCATCCTGGGGCAACACAGCACCATTGGTCCAGACCTCCATGGTCAACTTGTCGTAGTCGGTCGTCTGGCCCAGCCGGGCGTCGTCCACCGAGTAGTTGACCTTGCGAACCGGCGAGTGAGAGGAGTCCACAGGAATGTACCCGATCGACAGGTCATCATCGAAGTTCCGGTCCGCCGGGATGTATCCCCGCCCGGTCTTGACGCGCATCTCCATCTCGAGGCGACCTTCATCTCCCAGACTCACCACGTGAACATCGGGATCGAGGATCTCGACATTCTGGTTGACCTCGATGTCCTTCGCCATGACCGTGCAGGGGCCCTTCGCGGAGATCCTGATGGTCTCCGGGTGGTCGGAGTGCAATTTCATCGGGATCTGCTTGAGGTTGAGAATGATGTCGGTCGTGTCCTCGACGACGCCCGGCAACGAACTGAACTCGTGGAGAACACCCTCGATGCGCACGGCCGTGATCGCCGCTCCCTCGATGGACGAGAGCAGGACCCGGCGCATTGCGTTCCCCACAGTCGTCCCGAACCCACGCTCGAACGGCTGCGCGTAAAACAGTCCATACGTCGGTGAAAGCGTGCTCTCGTCACGCTCGAGGCGCTTGGGCCGCTGGAACCCTTTCCACAACATAAGTCGCTCGACCTCCTCGTTCGCTTCTACTTCGAGTAGAGCTCCACGATGAGCTGTTCGGTGATAGGCAGTGCGATGTCTTCGCGACGGGGCAGACTCGCCACCAGCCCCTTGAATGCCTCGCCATCCAGTTGCAACCACTCCGGGACCCCGCGTCCCTTGGCTGTTTCGATCGACTGGCGAATGAACTCGTTCTTCCGGCTTTTCTCGCGGACGGAGATCTCGTCCCCTTCCTTCACCAGATATGACGGAATATCCACTTTCCGGCCGTTCACGGTGACGTGGCCGCCGTTGACGAACTGACGCGCCTGCGGTCGGCTGGAAGCGAAGCCGATCCGGTAGACCACGTTGTCCAGCCGTCGCTCGAGAGATGAGAGGAGGGTCTCTCCGGTGATCCCCTTGCCCCGGGCGGCTTTCTTGAAGTAATTGCGGAACTGGCGCTCGAGAACGCCGTAGATTCGCTTGACCTTCTGCTTTTCCCGTAGCTGGATGCCGTAACCCGTCACCTTGCTTCGCCGCCGGCCGTGCTGGCCGGGGGGATAGCCGCGCCGTTCGATGGCGCACTTGTCCTTGTAGCAACGGTCGCCCTTCAGGAAGAGCTTCATGCCTTCTCGCCGGCAGAGCCGACAGACCGCACCGCGCGCGCGTGCCACCTCGAATCCTCCTCTCGCTCAGACCCGGCGCCGCTTGGGCGGCCGGCAACCGTTGTGAGGAACAGGAGTGACATCCTTGATGGACTTGACCTCGATGCCCACGACCTGTAACGCCCGGATGGCCGACTCCCTGCCGGAACCGGGGCCCTTGACCCGGACATCCACACTCCGGACGCCGTGTTCCTTTGCCGAAGAGCCCACCGCCTGGGATACCAGCGTGGCCGCAAACGGGGTCCCCTTCCGGGACCCCTTGAAGCCGACGGCCCCCGCGGACGACGAGGCCAGGACGTTCCCTTCCGGGTCTGTGACACTGACAATCGTGTTGTTGAACGATGCGTGAATGTGCACCACCCCGTGGGGAACGTTCTTTTTTTCCCGGCTGCTCTTCTTCTTTCCCTTCGGACTTGCCATCTCTCCTCGCCTCAGCCTTTCTTCCCGCCCGGCGCCCTTTTCTTGCCGGCGATGGCTCTCCGCGGCCCCTTCTTGGTGCGAGCATTGGTATGCGTGCGCTGACCCCGCACCGGCAGACTCCGGCGGTGACGCAGACCGCGGTAAGATCCGATATCCATCAGTCGCTTGATGTCCATGGCCATGTTCTTGCGCAGGTCACCTTCTACCTGCCCCTCGTCCTGGATGACACGCCGGATGCGCGTGACCTCATCCTCGGACAGGTCCTTGGTCTTGACGCTGGCGTCCACCCGGGCCTTGGCCAGCAACCGGATGGCCCGCGACCTTCCGATGCCGTAGATGTAGGTCAGCGCGATCTCGGCGTTCTTGCCCTGAGGCAGATCCACACCGGCTATGCGTGCCATGGATCGACTCCTACCCTTGCCGCTGCTTGTGCTTGGGATTGTCGCAGATCACCCGGATGACACCCTTGCGCCGGATGACCTTGCACTTGTCGCACATTCGTTTGACTGACGCCCGAACCTTCATATTCTAGCACCTTCTGGCACGCCGGACCGGACCGGCGACACCTGGAATTCACTTGTAACGGTAGACGATCCGGCCCCGGTTGAGGTCATACGGCGATAGCTCCACCAGAACCCGGTCCCCGGGCAGAATGCGGATGAAGTGCTTCCGCATCTTCCCCGATATATGGGCCAGAACCTTGTGGCTGTTCTCCATCTCGACCCGGAACATGGCGTTGGGTAACGATTCAAGGACCACCGCCTCGACCTGGATGGCCTCTTCCTTTTCGCTCATGCCGGTCTCCCTGCCGTCCCGCCCACGGTCGCCGACCTCACCGCCTCGCCGGCCGGAGGCAGGGCCGTATCGACGACGCCGGGCCGGCCACTGATGCCCAGCACCCACGGCCCCTCCGCGGTGATGGCCACGGACCGCTCGATATGGGCGGACGGCTGTGAGTCCGCCGTGCTGACCGTCCACTGATCGGCGGCCACCACGACCTCCCCGGTGCCCAGATTGAGCATCGGCTCGATCGCCAGGACCATGCCCTCCTCCAGCCGGACACCGCGGCCCGGCTCACCGTAGTTGGGCAACTGGGGCTTCTCGTGCATCTTCCGGCCGATTCCGTGCCCGACGAAGTCCCTCACGATGCCATAGCCGTGCGCTTCTCCGACTTCCTGGACGGCCCGGCCGACATCCCCGGTACGTTGCCCTGGCCGCATCTGCGCGATTCCGGCGGCCAGCGCCTTCTCGATCCGCTCGATGAGGAGCCGGCAGCCCTCGGGAATCTGTCCCACGGGAAACGTCTGGGCGCCGTCTCCGCACAGGCCATCGACGAAGACGCCGAAATCGATGCTGACGATGTCCCCGTCCCGCAGGAGACGGTGCGTGGGAATCCCGTGCACCACCTGCTCGTTCACCGATACACACAGAGTGGCGGGAAACCCATGGTAACCCTTGAACGCCGACCTGGCGCCTTCCTGTTGCGTCCGCTCCGCGGCGTAGGCATCCAGGTCGGCGATATCGACCCCCGGGGCGATCATCCCGGACAGTTCCGCCAGGATGGACAGCACGATCTGGTTCGCCCTCTCCATTGATGCCAGTTCCGCGGCGGTCTTGATGCTGATCACGCCGCCACCTTGTCCAGCACGGCATCGATGCGATCGGCCACGACGTTCATGGACCCGTTCCCGTCAACCCGCTCGAGAAGATGTCGGCCCTCGTACGTTCTCAGGACGGGAGCGGTCTGTTCCCGGTACACCCGGAGGCGCTCCCGGACGACCTCTTCCCGGTCATCCTCCCGCTGGGAGAGCGGCCCGGAGCATGTCGGACACCGCGTCTGTGCCCCGGAAAGCGAGACATTGGTGACCTCGTTGCACGCCTCGCATGTTCGGCGGCCGGCGATCCGGCGGACCAGTTCATCCTCAGGAACATCCAGAAACAGCACCGCGGTGATCTGCCACCCCGCCCGCGAGAGAATCACGTCGAGGTCCCCCACCTGCTCGACGGTGCGGGGATATCCATCCAGGAGGAATCCGTTGACGCAGTCATCGTGGGACAGCCGCTCCCCGACCATGCGTGAGACGAGGCTGTCCGGCAGCAGCGCTCCATCGTTCACGATGGCGTTTGCCTCGGCACCGAGGTCGGTGCCCCGCCGGATGTGGTCACGGATCATGTCACCCGTCGACAGATGGACGATATCGCGGTCTGCACAGACTCGAGCAGCCTGCGTTCCCTTCCCGGCACCCGGTGGCCCGATGAACTCCAGACACATGGCCATCAACGCCGCCCCCGCACCCGAGACCCCTTGAGGAACCCATCATAGTGGCGCATGATGAGCTGGGATTCGACCTGCTGGACCGTGTCCATCGCCACGCCCACCACGATGAGCAGGGAGGTTCCACCGAAGAAGAACTTCAGCCCGAGGCCGTTGGAGAGAAAACCGGGCAGGAGCCGGTCGAGAGTGGTCCCGAGACCGAGGTTTCCGATGAGCGGCACCCGGTCGAGTCCGCCGGGATTGAGTCCACTGATCAGAACAATGGGCAACAGGGCCACGAGCGCCAGGTAGATGGCTCCCGCGAACGTCAACCGCGTGAGGATCGTATCGATGTATTCCGCCGTCCGCTTTCCCGGCCGGATTCCCGGAATGAACCCGCCGTACTTCTTGAGGTTATCCGCGGTGTCGACCGGATTGAATATGATGGAGGTGTAGAAGTAGCAGAAGAAGATGATCAGCACGAAGTAGCCGAGATTGTGCAACGGCTCGTTGTAGTCGAAGAGACGGAAGAACGACTGCAAGGGCCCTGACGTGAAGAACTGCGAGAGGGTCTGTGGAATGGTCAGGAGGGACGACGCGAAGATCACCGGAATCACACCGCCGGTGTTGACCCGGAGTGGCAGGTGCGTCGCCTGACCACCGTACACCTTGCGGCCGACGACACGCCGGGCATACTGCACAGGGATGCGCCGCTGCGCACGTTCCACATAGACGATCACCGCCACGACGGCCACCATGAGAACCAGCAGAGCGAGGATCTGGAACAACTGCAACTGTCCGGACTGGAGATCCTGAAACGTGTCGTAGATGGCTCTCGGCAGGCCGACGATGATGCCGGCGAAAATGATGAGCGAGATGCCATTTCCGACCCCGCGCTCACTAATCTGTTCACCGAGCCACATGATGAACGCCGTGCCGGTGGTCAGGGTCAGGACCGTCATCACCCGGAAGCCCCACCCGGGACGGAGGACCACGCCTCCCACCCCCCCGCCGCCGAAACCGCCCAGATTCTCCAGCCAGAACGCGATTCCCATCGACTGGATGACCGACAGCACCACCGTGCCGTACCTCGTGTACTGGACGATCTTCTTCCTGCCGACCTCGCCTTCCTTCGAGAGTTTCTCGAGGTAAGGCCAGATGACGGTCAGCAGCTGGAGAATGATGGAGGCGGAGATGTACGGCATGATGCCGAGGGCGAAGATCGAGAATCGTCGGAAATTCCCGCCCGCGAACATGTCGAAGTAACCGAAGACGGTGCCGGACTGGTTCCGGAAGAACTCCTGAAGCGCGGCGGAGTCGATCCCCGGCGTGGGGATCTGACTGCCGGCCCGGTATACCGCGAGGAGTCCGAAGGTGAAGAGCACCCGGTTTCGCAGATCCGAAATGTTGAAGATGTTCTTCAGCGTTTCGATCACGCGCTCTCACCTCTGTCGCTGGGCGCCACATTCGCGGCGGAAGCAGGCGAGACGGCACTGGCCGGGACCTCGTCCTTTGCTGTCTTGCCTCGCGCCGGTCGCGGCTTCGGGCCCCGCGGTCTGGCCGGTATCACCACCGCCTTCCCACCGGCTTCTTCGAGCTTGCGGACTGCCGAGGCACTGAATCGATGTGCGGTCACGATGAGCGGGACCGTGATGGTTCCCTGGCCGAGGATCTTGACCGGGCGGCTCCGGTGACTCGCGAGTCCGTGGGCACGCATGAAATCAGGATCGATCTCGGTTCCGGCAGCCAGGCCGGCCAGGCGTGCCAGGTTCACCTCGGAGTACTCCACGCGGAAGATGTTCCGGAAACCTCGCTTGGGCAGACGTCGGTGAAGAGGCATCTGTCCACCCTCGAACCCACGCTTGCGCGAGTACCCACGCCGGGATTTCTGTCCCTTCTCGCCCCGTCCGGACGTCTTCCCCCGTCCGGAACCCATTCCCCGCCCGACGCGCTTGGCATCTCGGTGTGCGCCGGGGGCAGGACGCAGATCGTGCAGTTTCATCGTGACGTCCTCTCGTCGTTCGTGGCATCGATCCGTACGAGGTGACTGATGGCCCGGACCATGCCTCGCACCGCCTCGTTGTCGGGCAGCGTGCGGACCTGGTGCATGCGGGTGAAACCCAGCGACCGCACCGTCGCCTTCTGCCGCCGCTGGTAACCGATTGGGCTGCGCACCAGGCGTATGGTGAGAGTTCCTCCCCTGGTCATGCCTGGTCCCCGATCAGGTCCTCTGGCGTCTTGCCACGCAACCTGGCCACGCGGTTCACGTCCTTCAGGCGTGACAGGCCCTCGAATGTCGCCTTCACCACGTTCTGCGGGTTGGGAGAACCGAGACTCTTGGTGAGCACGTCCTGGACACCCGCGGACTCGAGAACCGCGCGGACCACTCCGCCGGCGATGACTCCTGTTCCCGCCGATGCCGGTTTCATCATCACGCGTCCGGCGCCGAATCGACCGATGACCTGGTGGGGTATCGTGGACCCTCGCAGATTCACCTTGATGAGGCTCTTCTTCGCACGCTCGATCCCCTTCGAGATGGCACTGGGCACTTCCTTCGCCTTTCCCATGCCGAACCCCACGTGCCCGTTGCCGTCGCCAACGACGACGAGAGCAGAGAACGAGAAGTTCTTGCCGCCCTTCACGACCTTCGTCACACGGTTGATGTTGACGACCTGGTCCTTGAGGTCGAGGGACTCATGTTCGATGTGGTGCTTCACAGTTTTCTCCTGCCGGAACAGATCAGAACTTGAGGCCCTTCTCTCTCACTGCCTCGGCCAGAGCCTTCACCCGGCCGTGATAGATGTAGCCGGAGCGGTCGAACACGACGCTCGTCAGCCCCTGCGCGAGCAGATCGGCCGCGATCTTCTCGCCAACAGCCCTGGCTGCCGCGATATTGCCTCCGTACATGTGCGGACTCGAGCCGCCGTTCGCATCCAGCGACGACGCGGCGACCATCGTCCTGCCGGTCGAGTCATCCACGGCCTGGGCATAGATATTCTTCAGACTCCTGAACACGCACAGACGCGGACGGTCGGCCGTGCCGCGAATCTTGCATCGGATCCGGCGCTGAACGACCCGTCGGGCCTTCTTCTTGTCTCTTACCTTGTACACGTGTTGGCGCTCCGGCACATCATCGAATTTGCGTCAGGCTCCGGCCTTGCCGACCTTGCGGCGGACCCGCTCATCGGAATACCGGATCCCTTTCCCCTTGTATGGCTCGGGTGGCCGCAAGGCGCGGATCTCCGCGGCAACCTGCCCCACCTGTTGCTTGTCCACTCCCGTGATGGCAATCTCCGTCTGTTTCTCGACCTTGATCTGAACATCGTCGGGCACGTGGTACACGACCGGGTGTGAATATCCCAGAGCCAGGTTGAGGTCCTTTCCCTTCACCTCGGCCCGGTATCCGATCCCCTCGATATGCAATCCCTTGGCGAATCCGACGGACGTCCCATGGACCGCATTCGCGAGGAGACTCCGGACGAGACCGTGAAGGGATTTCTGCTCCTTGCTCTCGTCACGGCGGCTGACGGTCAGGACATCGCCGGCCAGGTCACACGTGATCCCGGCGGGCAGGAGCTGTGACAGAGACCCCTTCGGCCCGTCGATCTTGACCTGTCCCACTGCAAGGGCAACCTTCACCCCCTGTGGCAACGAGATCGGCATCTTTCCGATTCTGCTCATCCAGAGTCCTTCCTACCAGACGTTGACCAGCAGTTCCCCGCCGGTCCGGCGGGCGCGAGCGGTCCGTCCCGAGACCACTCCACGGGACGTCGAGATGACGTTGATCCCGAGGCCGCCGAGAACCTCCGGAATATCCTCCGCCGAGCGATACACCCGGCACCCCGGCTTGCTGACCTTCTCCAGACCGGTGATCACCGACTCACCGCTGGCAGCGAACTTGAACCGCACATTGAGGGAACCCTGCCGCCGGTCATCGACGACGTTGAAATCCAAGATGAATCCTTCGTCCTTGAGAATCCGGGCGATCGCGACCTTCAGCTTCGACGACGGGATGTCCGTCGACCGATGCCCCGCCGACAGCGCATTGCGCATCCGCGTCAGCATATCGGCCACCGGGTCGGTCATGCTCATCGGGCGTCCTTTCTGGATCGGTTCACCATGATGCCTTCACCACGCCCGGGAGCATCCCCTCCAGGGCAAGTTGCCGGACACAGATCCTGCACAGTCCGAACTTCCGCAGATATCCCCGCGGGCGCCCGCAGAGCTTGCACCGGTTCTGCCGCCGCACCGAGAACTTCGGCACCTTCCTGGCCTTCGCGATCAATGCCGTCTTTGCCATGTTCCTGGCTCCTTGCGCCGACTCAGGCCGCCGCCCGGCGAAACGGCATGCCGAGCAGGGTCAGGAGTTCGCGAGATTCCTCGTCGCTTCGAGCGCTGGTCACGAGAGTGACGTTCATCCCGCGCACCTCGTCCACCTTCGAATAATCGACCTCGAGAAAAACAAGCTGGTCACGCAGGCC
>JBHHZI010000127.1:0-9337 GCA_046757965.1 Acidobacteriota bacterium
TCGCCACCCAGGGGGCGGCCCAGTTGCAGTCCATCTGGACCCTCGGATAGAGCCCCGGAGGCCATCGGCGGAATGGGAACCGGGGTGGCACCGGGTGGATCCGTCTGCTAGGATCCGCGGCCCGCAGGATACGATGGTCCCGGCGAGTCGCCGTGAATGATGAAGAGGAAAGGCCTGGACAGCCCTCCGGGACAGGATCTCTGACGGAATCCCGTGCCTCGGTCATTGCTCAACTCGGTCCCTACATGGGGATGGGGTGGGTCCTGGCCATCAGCGTCGCGGCGGGAACGGCAGGTGGCTACTACTCGGATCGCTGGCTGAACACGACTCCATGGTTGACCTTACTGGGAATCTTCCTCGGCATGGCAGTCGGTTTCACGTCCGTCTTCAGGACCCTGCTCGGACACAGAGAAACCGATGAGTCCCGATCGACGAAACACCTGGACAGCAGATGATGACGCCCACACCCTCTGACCCCGCGAACCGTGACATGAACCGTCTCGGCGCCGGCTTTGTCGCCAGCGCCGGCGGCATTCTCACGCTCGGTCTCACCGCCTGCGCGTTCGCCCGGGGCATCGGGCTGGACGGGGCGGCGCAGGCGGCCATTGCCATCGGTGTGCTGACCGCCGCGGCGGGATGCGCCTCCTGGGTCGTCCTGTTCCGCATGGGGTCGGGAGCCGCCACAAGGGGATTCCTGATGGCGCTCCTGGGAGGAGTGATCCTCAGGATGGGCCTGTACGCAGCCGTCGTCGCCAGCAGCGTGCTGGTGGGCGGCGTGCACTTGCCGGCCCTCATCGTCTCGCTCATGCTCTCTCATCTTGCCTACCAGACCGCCGAGATCGTCGCCGTTCACCGGCAGGCATCCCCGGGTGTGGCCCGGGCTGCCGGCATCGTCGCCCTGGTCGTCGCCTGCGGTGGCCTGGCCGTCCCGGCGCGAGCCCTGGCGGTCGAGGGATCGCACGGGGACGCCCCGTCCCGTCTCCTGGACATCGGCGCCGCCGGGCACACCGGAGAGGGGCGGCAGGAGGTGCCGGCAGGTCATGCCGCCGGCGTCGGCGGCCAGGCGGCCGAGACGGCCGAGCCTGGTGTCGAACACGGGGAGGCGGCCGAGGAAGGCGAGTTCGATCTCATCCATCATGTCTCGGATGGGCGCGAACTGGAGACACCGTTCGGCACGGTGGAGCTGCCCGCCGGCTGGATGGTTGGCGGCATCGACATGGCACCGACCAAGCACGTGGTGTGGATGTGGATCGCCGCGTTCCTCCTCACCGTCTTCGTGTTCGTGGCGCGGCGCAGCACGGGGCGCGTATCCTCCGGCCTGGGGAATGCCTTGGAGGCCCTCGTGGTGTTCATCCGCGACGAGGTGGCCGCGAAGAATATCCCTGACCGGGCGCTGAAGTTCACGCCGTACCTCTGCTCGCTGTTCTTCTTCATTCTCGCCTGCAACCTCTCGGGACTTCTGCCGTTCGGTTCCACCGCCACCGGGAACCTCAACCTCACCGGCGCGCTGGCGATCCTGTCCCTGTTTCTCATCCAGGCAGCCGGTATCCGTCAGAACGGGCTGGGGGGGCACCTGAAGGGGTTGTGTCCCATTCCGCACGGGGTACCAGGGTGGCTCCTTCCGATCTACATCCCGATCATCGTGGTGGTGGAGATCGTCGGGATCTTTGTCAAGCCCATCGCCCTGGCTCTGCGACTCTTCGCCAACATGATCGCCGGCCATGTCGTGATCCTGTCGCTGATCGGGATCATCTTCATCCTGCAGACGGCCCTGGTAGCGCCGGCATCCGTGGGTCTGGCCCTGTTCATCTACTGTCTCGAGGTTTTCATCGGATTCGTTCAGGCATACATCTTTACATTGCTGACGGCCCTGTTCATCGGCTTGTCGCAACATCCCGCACACTGACACGTCGTTTCTCGAAGGAGGAGTGGAAGAATGGAATCGTTCGCCCTTGCATACCTGTCCGCCGGCATTGGAGCGGGTCTGGTGACCATCGGGGCCGGCCTTGGTATCGGCAATCTTGCCGCCAAGGCGATGGAAGGCTCGGCCCGCCAGCCACAGGCGGCCGGGGAGATCCGGACCTCCATGATCGTGGTTACCGCCTTCATCGAAGGTGTGGCCCTGTTCGGACTCGCCATTTGCATGATTCTCGCCATCAAGTAGCCGGCCGTGATGTCTATCTCGTGCCGAGCGCGCGTGGAGGAATGACATGCTGATCCAGCCCGAACCCGGCCTGGCCATCTGGACCATTCTCACCTTCCTGCTGCTGGTCTTCGTGCTGGGAAAGTTTGCCTGGAAGCCGATCCTGGCCATTCTCCACGAGCGGGAGCAGAGCATTCGCCAGGCTCTGGATGAGTCCAGACGAGCCCGGGACGAGGCCGAGAGTCTCATGGAACAGAACCGGACGATTCTGGCCGACGCGCAGAATCGTGCCAACGAACTGCTCGAACAGGCTCGTCGGGAAGCCGAGGCTCGTCGAGCCGAGCTGGTCGAGAAGACGCGCCAGGATGCCGAGGCTCTCATGGCGCGCAGCCGCGAGGAGATCGAGCGGCAGCAACGGGCCGCCATCAAGGAGATCCGTGGCGAGGTGGCGGATCTGGCCATGGGAGCGGCGGCCCGCGTGGTGGGCCAGTCTCTCGACGGCGAACAGCACCGGCGGCTCATCGACGAGTACTTCGCGTCCCTCTCCGGCGATCCAGAACAGGCAAGCTGATCGGCCGGCGGCACGGTCCGGAACCGCCGGCGAGCCCGGTCCCCATCCGGGAGTCTGGACAGGGGTGGGACCCGCATGGCGCCGGACGTGCCGGCGCGGGTCGGCCCCCGCGCCTGCACCCGGCGGCTCCGGGTCGATGCCAGCGGCGTCAGGGATCGAGGAGGAGGGTGAGTATCCGGGCCTGGTACAGGGCGTCGTAGTCCGCCCGATGCTTCCGTGAGGTGTCCTCCGGCCCGAGGCCGGGAAGGAGACGGGCGAGGTTCTCCTTCGATGTCTCGAGGAACGGAATGCCCAGAACCCCGGCGGCGAGGGACTTCGTGTCCAGCGCCTTCCACCCGTAGGGGTTGTTCACGCCGGTGGCGACGAAGTAGTGATTGACGAAGGACCAGTCGAACACCGCGTTGTGCCCGACAAAAACCGGCTGCCTGCCGAGGGCCCGGGTCCATCTGACCAGCGCGGCCATGGCCTCCCGGGGCGGCAGACCGTTCTTCTCGAGGGTGTCGCGGCTGATGCCGTGCACCGCCATCGCTTCCGGGGCAAACCCGTCGTAGAGCGGCCTCAGCTCCACGTAGAACAGGTTGCTCTCGTCCACTTCCCAGACCGGCCGCCCGGCGCGCGTGCGGGGCAGGACCGGGACGGCGCCGATGGAGACCAGGTTGTACGGTGCCGGGACCGGGCCCGAGGCTTCCACGTCGATGCAGACGTAGACCGTGTCCTCGCCGGCCGTGGCCGTCGGTTCAGATATCGAGGTCATAGTCCCGGATCTTTCGAAACACCGTGGCCCGGCCGACGCGCAGGATCTGGGCCGCCCGGGTTCGATCTCCCCTGGTTTCCTGCAGCGCGCGGATGATGTGCCGTCGCTCCAGTTCCTTCAGGGGGATGATCGGGCCGGTGGACTCTTCATACGCCGGGCCGGGAGCGGGTGGTGTGGCATCAAGAGCGCGGACCTCGTCGGCGGTGATCACGTCACCGGCGCCAAAGACCAGCAACCGGCTGATCTCGTTTCTCAGCTGGCGCACGTTGCCCGGCCAGTCATGCGCCGTGAGGATCTCGAGGGCGTCCTCCTCGATGCCCGGTGGCTGTCGGCCCATCTCCGCGGCCAGGGTGGGCAGGAAATGGGACACGAGCAGCGGAATGTCGTCCCGCCTGTCGCGCAGGGGCGGCAGGTGAATCGGGATGACGTTGAGGCGAAAGAGGAGGTCCCGGCGAAACCGCCCCTCGTCCGCCATCTGTTCGATGTTGCGGTGCGTGGCCGCGATGATCCGCACATCGACGCGGACCGTGTAGGTGGCGCCGACCGGCCGAACTTCCCCGGTCTCGAGAACCCGGGTCAGTCGCGATTGCAGGGCCGGGGACATATCGCCGACCTCGTCGAGAAACAGCGTGCCGCCGTTCGCCTCCTGGAGAAGTCCCTGTTTCTCACCGGCGGCGCCGGTGAAGGCTCCCCGGGCGTGCCCGAACAGCTCGCTCTCGAGCAGGGTATCCGAGAAGGCCGCGCAGTTCTCTGACAGGAATGATGCGTCCTTGCGTGGTCCGTTGTAATGCAGGGCATGTGCGACGAGCTCCTTGCCGGTGCCGGATTCTCCCGTGATCAGTACCGGGAGCGAGGACGCCGACACGGTGCGCAGCGTAGCGAACACTTCCTTCATGGCAGGCGATCCGCCCACGATGTTCCCGAACGCGTAGCGATTCATGAGCGCCTGGCGCAAGGTGAGGTTCTCGCGCTGGAGGGCTCGCATCATGCGAATGTTGTCGAGGGCGGTGGCTGCGTGCTGGGCGAGAGCTTCCAGGAAGCCGAGGTCGTCGTCGTCAAAGCCGATGGTTCGCACCCGAGAATCGAGATACACCGTGCCGAGAACCCGTTGATGCGAACGCATCGGCACGCAGATGACGCTCTGGATGCCGTACCGGCTGATGCTCTTGAATTCGCTGAGGGCCGGGTCATTCCGGGCATCCGACGCCACCAGGGAGCGGCCGACCCGGCCGGTCTCGACCACCCGGTAGCTGTAGTTGACGGCATCGGTCGTGGTCGCCTCGTCGAGGTCGCGCGCCGCGGCCACGATCGGAGCGCCGCCGGGTTCGCGAAACAGGAGGACGAGGCCGCGCTCGGCGCCGAGCACGCCAAGCGCCAGATCCAGGACCTTGCGGGCCACCGTCTCCTGGTCTCTGGACGAGATGAGCGCCTCGATGGCCTCGTACATGGTGTCGAGAAACCGGGTCGGCGCCACCCGGGCATGCGCGGATCCCCCGGCATCGATGCGCAGCCGGGTGGCGGCGGGTGTGTTCATGAGCGCGGTCCGGTACTCCTCGGGGAGCTGCGCCGCCAGTGCGGCCAGGGCATCCACGGCCTCCCCCCGGATGGTTCTCGCCTCCTCTGGACGCCGGGTCGCCTCCAGGCACTGAGATCGCAGCCGCAGCCGAACCCAGCGGAGGGCCACGATCCCGCTGCTGTCCATGACCTCACCGGCCGATTGCAGCGATGTCAGCGCGGACGTGAAGTCGCCGCCCGCCATCTGCGCGCGGGCGCAGGCGAGAAGAAGCTCGATGCGTTCCCGGACGTCGGAACCGTCCTGGCCGCTGTCGAGCAACTGTTCCAGCCGCTGCAGTGCCTTCGCGTGGCGTCCTTCCGCCAGCTCCGTCATGGCACGGACCCGATCCGCCCAGCGGACCAGGCGCGCATCCGTACGGGTGAAGGCCCGGTCCGGCGCGCGGTCCAGGATGGCGCGTGCCGCCGAGGCGTTGCCGGCGGAGGCGTGATCCAGCGCCAGCGCGTGCTGACAGAACGCCTCCTGCACGGCCGAACCTGACCGCCGGGCATTGGCGAGGGCACGCTCGTGTGACTCGATGGCGGCGTCGACGCGGCCACATTCCCGCTGTGCGTCGCCGGTGATCTGCTGGGCGTTGGCGAGAGCGGCGTGCATTCCCAGCCGGCGGTAGACGTGCGCCGCACCGGTGCCTGACGTCACGGCGTCATGGTAATGGCCCGTCGCCAGCGTGAGGTTCGCGAGATTGACGAGGCATTCGGCCCGCAGGCGGATCGCGCGCAGCTCCCGGTAGGTCGTCTCGGCCTTCTCGAGGAAGGCGCGCGCCTCGTCCATCCGGCCCTCGTCCGTTGCCAGCAGGCCCAGGTTGTTGTACACGCGAGCCACGCCCGGCTGATCGCCGGCGCGACGGCTGGCTTCCAGGGCCTGATCGAGAAGTTGCCGTCCCTCCTGATGCCGTCCCTGGAAGAAGATCACCATGGCGAGGTTTGCGAGACTTCCCGACGTACGGGCCGGGTCGTCAAGCCCCCGCCGCATCTCGAGGGCCTGACGGTAATGACGCTCGGCACCTGCATGATCGCCCTGCCGGGCGCAGGACACGCCCATGGAGTTGAGACAGTCCGCGACTCCGGCAGGAGACCCCGCGGCCTCGAACATCTCTCTCGCCTCGACCGCCGCCTCGACGGCCGCGTCGAACCGTCCGCCGTAGTTCAGGGCATTGGACCGCTTGCGGAGCAGTTCGGCCCGCTCGGACACCGGCCCGCCGGCCGGGAGACTGGCGAGGGCCTTCGCATACGCCTCCGCGGCGTCGAGCGGCCTTCCCGACAGGCGGTGAAGATCGGCCAGACCCTCCCACGCACGAGGCAGGTGGGGTGCGCGTCCGTCACCGGGGGAGAGCAGCTCCACCGCTTGTTCGTAATGGCGTGCCGCCGCGCCCAGCGCATGGCGGTCGTGCGCCGCCGCCGCCGCGCGCATGAACATGGCCGCCGCGCTCTCGCTCCGGCCTGCCGCCTCGAGATGGCCGGCGAGATCGCCGAGACAACGGGCGGGAGTGTCCTCTCCGCGGTCGAGGGAGTCGGCCAGTGCGGCGTGCATGGTCCGGCAGGCGCCGGGATCTCTGGACTGGAAGTGATGGTACAGGGCATCTCGCACGAACACATGGGTGAATCGGTAGGTCGGTCCGGACTCGTCTCCGTCCAGTTCCGTCAAGAGGTCGACGTGCGCGAGCCGCTCGAGGGATCTTGCGACCCGCTCCGCGGGTTGCCCGAGAAGGCGACCCAGGCTGGCGGCATCGCGCGCCGTGTACGAGACGGCCAGCCACGCAAGAATCCGTTTTTCCGGCCCTGGAAGTCGCTCGATTCTCTCCAGAGCCGCATCGCCGAGATTGCCCGCCAGCCGCTGTCGGCCGGCCAGGTCCGGGTGCAGACGCCACTCCCCGTCGGCATCCTGTTCGATGGCCCCGGACTGGCGGTAGGCGAGCAACATCTCGGCGACGAGGAGAGGGTTGCCCCCGGCGCGCTGCACCACGAACGTGAGCAGACCGGTATCGGGGGCGGCCCCGCCGAGAAGAGCGGCAACGAGATCCCCTGCGGCGTCTGCGTCCAGGGGCGCCAGCACCAGGGAGACGACGTCCGACTGGTGTTCGATCTCCTCGACGATGCCCGCGAGTTGACGGGACGGTGAATCGAGACGCGCCGTGAGCGTGAGGACCACGGCGTCGTCCTGCAGGGAACGGGTCAGGTACAGCAGGATATCGAGGAGGTCGGGCCCGGCGAGGTGGAGATCCTCGAACACCAGAACCAGCGGCAGGGTCCCGGTGGCGGTGCCGATCCACTCTGCCATGGCATCGAGAAGTTCGTCCTGCCCGCGCGTCGAGGGAACAGCACCTGCTCCATTCTCGACGATGGGAGCCAGCGCGTCGGGCATGGCGATCGATGTGAGCGCGGCCAGATCGCGCAACAGCGGTCCCAGAGCGTGGAACGGGTCGTCGTCAGGAGTACACCGGGCAACCAGCACGGTCAGTCCCGCCATCTGGGCCCGGATGCGGAGTTCCTCGACGAGGCGGCTCTTGCCGATCCCCTCCGGGCCGGTGATGAACAGTCGGCTTCCGTGCCGCTCGCCGAGCAGGCCGGCCAGCGTGGTGTCGATCTGGTTCAGCTCGTCATCACGCCCGTGCAGGGGCACGTGCAGGAGGATGTGCTCCCCGGTGGCCTGGCTGTCGGCCGGAAACGAGCTGCCGACGAGATCGTTGATCGAACGCACCACCGCCGCGCCGGAAACAGGTCGGTCAGCCGGGTCCTTGGCCAGCAGTCGTTTCAGGAGCAGTGCCAGACCTGGAGGCAGCCGGGCGACCATCTCGTTCGGGAAGGTCGGCTCGCGGTTCAGGTGGCCGGCGATGACCTCCTCGGGCCGTGACCCGTCGAACGGCGGATGGCCGGCGGCGACCTCGTAGAGCGTCACGCCCAGGGCGTAGAGGTCCGACGCGTGGCCCGGTGGAGATCCCTTCAGGACCTCGGGCGCCGTGTAGGGCAGCGTGCCCCGCAACTTGCCCGGCGCAGCCAGCATGGCCGACAGACCGAAGTCCGCAATCCGGGGACGAGTTCCGTCCTGATCCATGAGGACGTTGTCGGGCTTGATGTCGGCGTGGATGAAACCGCGGGCGTGGATGAAGTCCAGTGCATGACAGAGGGGGACGACCACGTCGAGCAGCGCGGCCGGGGTGGAGAACTGCCAGCCGCACAGGGTCGGGCCGCTGACGAATTCCATGGTGAGGAACCAGCGACCGGTCTCCTGGTCGACGCCCAGGTCGAACACGCTCACCAGGTTCGGATGACGTAGCCGGGCCAGGGCGTTGAACTCGTTCTGCAGGCGTGTCCGGGCGGATGGCCGGGAGCGCTCGGCGTGGAGCAGCTTCACGGCCACCGGGCGGCCGTCCCGCAGCAGGTCGGCGGCGCGGTACACGACACCCATCCCGCCCTCGCCGAGAAGCTCGTCCAGCCGGTAGCGGTGATTGAGTGTCCTCGGGTCCCGGTCCTCGAGCATAAGTTTCTTTATTTCAGTCGCTTACGTTGAATGCCCGGAAACCGGACATGGTTCATTATATGAACAGAACCGGGGTCCGGCAATGAGAATTCTCAGTCTGGAACCGCAGAGCGGCACAGATTGAGACCGAGCCGGTCCGGATGCCGGTCACATAGTAGGATGACGGCATGGTGCGTGTGCACGACGTCAGGCTGCCGGCCACCGGAGGGTCGTACGCCGTCCAGGTCGGCACCGACCTGACCGGAACGCTGGTCGACCGGCTCCGCACCACCGACGCCTGGCGCCGGGTCGCCATCGTCGCAGATGAGACGGTCGCCTCGCTGCACGGCGGTCGGCTGCGGGAGGCGCTGCGGGCCACCGGCCGGCCGGTGGAACTGGTCACCTTCGCCGCCGGCGAGGCGAGCAAGACGCGGCAGACCAAGGAGCAGCTCGAGGACCGGCTGTTCGGCGCCGGGCTGGGGCGCGATTCCGTTCTCGTGGCGCTCGGCGGCGGCGTCACCATCGATCTCGCCGGCTTCGTCGCCGCCACCTACATGCGCGGGCTGCCGTTCGTGGCCATCCCGACATCGGTGCTGGCGATGCTCGACAGCAGTATCGGCGGCAAGACCGGCGTGGATGTGCCCGCCGGCAAGAATCTGGTTGGGGCGTTCCATCGCCCGGACCTGGTGCTCTGCGACCTGCTCTACCTCGACACCTTGCCGGATGTCGATCTGCGTCACGGCATGGCCGAAGCGATCAAGCATGCGCTCATCCGCTCGGCACCTCATCTTCAGGATCTGGAGACCAGCGCCGATGCCGTCCTGGCGCGCAACCGGCCCG
>JBHHZI010000128.1:0-9260 GCA_046757965.1 Acidobacteriota bacterium
GGGCGGTCGCCGTGATCTTGCGGGCTTCCTTGTCGCCCTCGGCGCGGTACTGGGCGGCGATGCGGCGGCGCTCTTCGCGCATCCGCTCGAACACGCTCACACGGTTCTGCGTCGGAAAACTCAGCCGCGCAATCTGAAAATCGACGATCTCGATGCCATACGCCCGGCGGGCCGCTTCCCGGCAGCGACGCCCGATGTCCTGGACGATGTCCGGCCACTGCCATTGATCGCGATCCGTCGTCACCAGCGCGGCGAACTCGTGATTCCCCAGCGCCACCCCGAGTTCGGCTGCCACGAGGTCCGCCAGTCGGATCTCCGCCCGCGGTAGGTCGCGGACTGTCTCGAGGAATCGCGACAAGCCGTGCTCGTCCGGCGCGATGCGCCACACCGTATACGTTCCCACCAGCACGTTCTTCTTGTCGAGGGTTAAGAACTCCTCGTATCGCCGCTGTGCCGCCGGCGTCTCGAACATCTGAAGTCGATTGTCGAAGCGAATGACGGATTGAAACGGACCCGGCCATTTGAACTTCAGACCGGGCTCGAGAATGCTCCGCACCGGCTGTCCGAACTGCGTCACGACGGCGAACTCGGTCTGGTCCACCTGGAACACGGCGGTGACCATGAAGAAGACGATGAGCAGGAACGCGATATCCGCCATCGACGCCGTCGGGATGTAAGCCTGGATGTCTCGGCTCTTGTGAATCGCCACCGTCGAACTCCGTCAGGCGGACGGTGACGGGGAGGGTGCCGGGGCGCCCGGCGTGCCGCCGGCCTGCGCCTTCTTCCGGGCGGCAAGCGCCTTGGCGCGTAGCCGGGCCCGGCCGGTTTCCATCTCCGCGAACGTCTCCAGGAGAATGTTGGCTGAGGTCTCCATCTCACGCACCGCGTTGGCAATGCGGCTGGAGTAGAAATTGTAGAAGGGCAGTGTGATGACCGCGACGATGAGCCCGCCGGCTGTCGTGATCAGGGCGACCGAGATGCCCTTGGCCACCAGACCGGGATTGTTGAGCCCCTGGGTGGCGATGGTGTCAAACGACTGGATCATGCCGACCACCGTCCCGAGGAAGCCGATGATCGGAGCGATGTTCGAGGCAGATGCCAGCACGGCCAGGCCGCGTTCGAGTCGGGCGAGCTCGTGCAGCGCCGAGTTCTCGATGGTCTTCTCGATCTCCTCTCGCGGGGCGCCGTGCTTGAGAATGCCGGCCTTGAGAATGGCCGCCACCGGGCCCTTGAACTTCTCGCACGCCTCGATGGCCTCCCTGAGGTTGCGCTTCAGGAGCGCGCGGCGCACGGCGGCGACGAGCTGATTGGTATTGACGCGGGACTTGAAGAGGATGACGTAGGCCCGCTCCATGATGAACGCGATGGAAACGATGGAGATCGCCAGGAGCGGGTACATGACCCAGCCCCCGTCGCGAAAGTACTTGAGTAGGGTCGCCCCAAAGAAGCCCGCTTGCAGCACCATGGCCTGATCTCCTCCCGGCTCTGTCTCGGTTCCGGGGCGTTCACCCCACGTCACGAACGGTCAGACCGCTCTCGCATCACGCGCGGATCGTACTCACGCCCCTTGATATCGGTCAAGGAGCGCGAACTCTGGCTGCTGAGATCCCTCAGCACAGGCCACCCGCCCGGACGGCCCTCCAGGTCCGCTCATTGACACGCTGACGGTCTGCCGTACGGCGACAACCGCTATAGATCGCTCAAATCAGGCATGTTAGACGGGGGGCTGGACAGGTGTCAAGACGCCGGGCCCCGTCGGGGCGTGGTTGCGGCGCGACCTGGGCGCTCATCGGCGACGATCTTGCCGTCGAGCATGCGGATGGTGCGGCGGGCGTGCCGGGCCACATCCGGCTCATGGGTCACCAGGACGATGGTGTTCCCGGCGGCATTGAGCTCGATGAACAGCGCCAGGATCTCGTCGCTGGTCTTGCTGTCGAGATTGCCGGTCGGCTCGTCCGCCAGCAGGATCGACGGCTCGTTGACCAGGGCCCGGGCCACCGCCACGCGCTGCCGCTGGCCTCCGGAGAGCTCGCTGGGACGATGGTCCATGCGGTCGGCGAGCTGGACCCGGGCCAGCGCCGCCGCCGCCAGGCGCCGCCGCTCCCGCCGGGAGATGCCGGCATAGACCAGCGGCAGCTCGACGTTGTGGAGCGCGGAGGTGCGGGGCAGGAGATTGAAGGTCTGGAAGATGAACCCGATCTCCTTGTTGCGCAGGTCGGCAAGCTGATTCTCGTCCATCGTGCTGACCTCCTGGCCGTCGAGCTGGTACGAGCCGCTCGTCGGGGTGTCCAGGCAGCCGATGAGATTCATCAGGGTCGACTTGCCGGAACCGGACGGGCCCATGATGGCGACGAATTCGCCCCGATGCATCGCGACGTCGACGCCATCGAGGGCCCGCACCTGCTGCTGGCCCATCATGTAGATCTTGCGCAGGTCGGACACCGCGATGAGAGTGTTGGCAGGCGCGTCTCGCGGCACGGTCCCGGGTGTCCTTGCCACTGGATCGGCCTGTCTGCTCACGGGTGCCATCTCATGCGTCAACTGTTGAGCGCCGCCAGGCCGACCGACAGGATGAGCCAGACCGCCCACAGGACACCGACCAGAAAGACGGCGGCCCCGCGGGACAGGCGCCCCGATTCCGACAGCCCGATGCCGAGCACACCGAGCCCCCAGAGTGTGAACGGCTGGATCTGGCTCGCCAGGGCGAACATGGGAGTCGTTGAGCTCGACGGCGACATGAATGCCGCCGGATTGGTCACCAGCACCATGGCGAGAAGATCCGGGCGCACCGGTGTGCCCCGGGCCACCACCACCGCATAGAGCACCCCGACGTGAAGAAGCGGGATCATCCAGGCGTAGGTCAGCACCGAGAGGGTCCGCCCGTATGTTGTCTTGCCCCCGACAGCGTTGACACCGACCCAGCAGACCAGGGCGACGACGAACAGCCCCACCACCCACAGGCCGAGCCAGACACTGCCCGCGATCGCGGCCGCCACCGCCTCGGGGTGGTCCTTCACCGCCTGTATCTGCTGCTCGAGCTGCGCCGGGGAGGCACTGGAGTGCGCCGCCTGTGCCTCGAACATGCCGACCAGATCGTAGTGGGGCATGAGGAGCACGCTCACCAGCAGGCTGCCACCCAGCACCACCACCATCGGAACGAGCCAGTCGGGCGCTTTCCCGATGTCGCGACATGTCGTGATCGGCGAGAAGAACACACCGATCAGGCGCGCGAACGATCGCGCAAGACGGCCGCCGAAGCCAAGACGGGTCACGGCCTCGGACGGGTTCTCACCGGTCGTCGGCGACCCACCGTCGAGGGTCGCGGCAACTTTCCCGTCGACTGTCACCTTTGATTCCATCCTTCACCTCCCTGCCGGGAAACAGGCCGGCGGCACCTGCCGTGGGGATCTCCTCCCGGGAAGAGCGGCTCGGTCACCGCCGGGGACATCCCCCAGGATCCTACGCCTGTGGCTGGTGAGGGTTTCGCGCCGCCCGCCGGCGAGATGGGGAGGGAGACTTCCGCCTTCCAGCTCGACCGGCAGCCCGCGGCACCGCCCATCACTCCGCATCCAGATCCTCGTCGTCACCCACATACATGAGGTCCGTGTAGTGAACACCCCGGGCGGACGTCAATGTGCCCTTGGCCGCCTCCAGGTCCGCCAGGGCCTTGTTGTAATCGACCAGCGCCGCGATGACCTGGCTCTCCGCGCGAGTCAGGTCGTCCTGGAAGAGGAAGAGGTCGAAGGTCGTGGTCATGCCGTTCTCGTAGCGCTTGTTCTCGGCTTCGAGCCGCTCGCGCTGCAGACCGACGTTGACCCGCGCCGCCTTGACACGCTCGACGGCGTTGTCCACCGCCCGGGCCCGGTTGCGCACCTCGATGACCGCAGCCAGATCCTGTGACTCGAACACCTGCCGCCGCTGCACCTGCCTGAGGCGGGCCTCGAGATAATTCGAGCGAGCCACCTTGTTGCCGATCGGGATCTGGAGATTGAGAGATAACTGCCAGCTATCGAAGTTCTCCTGATAGATCTGGCGGAGGGCATCGAACTGGTTATCGTCCACCGCCGCCAGCAAGAACGGCATGTTCGGGTCACCGAACGTCAGCGCGGCGTTGTCGCCGGCGATGCCGGCCCGCTTGTACTGGGCGCGCAGCGCCAGATCCCAGCGCGTCTGATCCTTCGCCTGGGCCACCAGATCCTCGTCGTTGGCGATGAGAAAGCGGGTCTGCTCCAGATCGGGACGGTTCTCGTAGGAGATCTTGATCGCCGCATCGACATCCACCTTCATGTTCTCGTCGAACGGCAGGTCGTCCACCGGGTTGATCGGCAACACCCACAGCGGTGAGGTCCGCGGCTGGTTGATGTAGAGCAGCAGGGCATCCTGGGCGTTCTCCAGCGCGTTCTCCGCCAGCAAGACGTCCTGGCGGCGGCTGGCGACCTCGGCGTCCGCCGTGGTCACATCGATGGGCGCCATGGTGCCCACCTCGACGCGGATCTTGTTCTGACTCAGGGTTTCCTCCGACAGCTTCAGGGAGTGCTGCTTCACCGCCAGATCCTCGAGTGCGAACTTGAGGTCCCAGTACGCCTTCTCGACCCCCTGGATGGTGTCGATGACCGTCTGGCGGAACTGGCTCTCGGACACCTGGACGTTGCGCTTCGCCACCCGGATACCGGTGGTGTTGACGTCGTAGCCGAAGTTGCGCAGCAGCGACTGGTCGTAGGTGAAGGTGATGTCGGAGTTGTAGATCGGGTTGACGATGAACCGGGGGTCATCGGTAGCGAAGCGGCTGGATGTCCAGGCCACGTTGAGCGTGCCGCCGATGCTGTAGGTGTCGTTGAAGCTGACCTGGCCGACGTTGATGAGGTCGGCGCGCGCCGCGTTGGACTGTGAGAACGGGTCCAGGGACAGGCTGGTGTTGTCCTGGTGCTGCGCCAGCACACCAATGGACGGGTCGAACACCCCCCGGGCGCCGAGCACCCGGTTGTCCGACACGCGCGGTTCGTAGCGCTGGACCGCAATGTCCAGGCTGTGCTCCATCGCCAGGGCCAGGACCTCGCGCAGGGTCAGAGGAATTCTCTCGGATTGTGGTTCGCCCGGTTCCATGGTCATCGGAACGTTCTCGGTCTCGTCCTGGGCCAGGACCGGCCCCGGCAGGGCGGAAACAGTGAGCCCGACCCCCAGAAGGAAGACCAGGCCTGTCAGTGGACGGCACGTGTGGCTCATCGGTCGGCACCTCATCGACTCTCACCTCTGGGTTGACGCATGCTGCGACCCGGGCAGCACACGGGTATACGCCCCGCGCACGGAATATGTTTCATGGCGCGGGGTCAGGGCGCGTCCGCCTCCGCCGCCGGCAGGCGCGGGCCGTCGGCGGTCTGCTCGATGCGATGGCAGGACGCCTGGTGACCGGGCGAGTACGCCAGCAGTGCCGGTGCCGTGGTCCGGCAGAGCTCGGTGGCCAGCGGGCAGCGGGGATGAAAGGCACAGCCCGACACCGGGGCCTCTGCGCGGGGCGGGTCGCCTGCCAGAGGGTTGCGCCGGCTGCGCTCGGCCGGTTCGGTCACCGGCACCGATTCCATCAGCGCCCGGGTGTAGGGGTGGAGGGGGGCGGCGTAGAGACCGGCCGCACCGGCCACCTCGACGATCTTGCCCCGGTACATGACGGCGACCCGGTCGCACATGTGCTCGACGACCGACAGGTCATGGGCGATGAGCAGGTACGCCAGCCCCAGACGCTCCTGGAGGTCGGCGAGCAGGTTGAGCACCTGCGCCTGCACCGAGACATCCAGGGCGGAGACCGGCTCATCCGCCACGATCAGCCGGGGCGCCAGGGCCAGGGCCCGGGCGATCCCGATGCGCTGGCGCTGGCCGCCGGAGAACTGGTGGGGGTAGCGATCGCGGCAGGCAGGGTCGAGCCCCACCAGGGAGAGCAGCTCGGCCACCCGTTCCCGCCGCGCCGCGCCGCGGGCCAGGCGATGGATCGCCAGCGGCTCGCCGACGATGGCGCCGGCGGTCATGCGCGGGTTCAGGGACAGGTACGGATCCTGGAAGATGAACTGCAGGCGGCGCCGGAATCTCCGCAGCCGGCGTCCGCGCAGGGCCAGGAGATCCTCACCCTCGAACTCGATGGCGCCGGCGGTCGGTTCGATGAGACGGACGATGCAGCGGCCCAGCGTCGTCTTGCCGCTGCCCGACTCGCCCACCAGGCCCAGCGTCTCCCCGGCCGCCACCTCGAGATCGACACCGTCAACGGCTCGGACCCAGGCGACCGGCCGGCCGAACAGACTCCGCGTCACCGGAAAGTGGCGAACGAGACCGGTGACCCGCAGCAGCGGACTGCGCGCATGACCCGCTTGCGGGTCCGGGCGGCTCTCGCCCGGTGGCTCGGGCGACCTGGCCGCGTGTGTGGGATCAGTCATGGTCAGATTCCGGACCGTCGGGGACGTACTTCTCACAGGCCGCCACCCGTCGGGTCCCCACCGGATAGAGCGGCGGGTCGACCTCGCGGCAGGCCGCGAACACGTCGGGGCAGCGCGGCGAGAATCGACACCCGGCCGGCAGATCGGCAAGGTCCGGCACCCGGCCGGGAATCGCCGCCAGACGCCTGTCTGGTCCGGGCCGCGCCGTCCCGGGCCGCGAGGCGAGCAGGCCGGCCGTGTACGGGTGCTTTGGATCGCGGAACAGGTCCGTCGCCGGGGACTCCTCCACCACGCGCCCGGCATACATCACGGCCACCCGGTCGGCGATCTCGGCGACCACGCCCAGGTCGTGGGTGATGAGGAGCACCGCCAGCCCGCGGTCCCGGCGGAGATCGGCAAGGAGCTGGAGGATCTGGAGCTGGATGGTGACATCCAGTGCGGTGGTGGCTTCGTCGGCGATGATCAGGTCGGGGTCGCAGGACAGCGCCAGGGCGATCATGACACGTTGCTGCATGCCGCCGCTCATCTGGTGCGGATAGTCATCGACGCGGCGCTCCGGCTCCGGGATGGCCACCGTCCGCAGCAATTCCACCGCGCGCTCGCGCGCCGCCGCGCGCGACATCCTCCGGTGCACGCGCAGCGTCTCGCTGATCTGGCTTCCCACCGTGAAGACCGGGTTGAGCGACGCCCCGGGTTCCTGGAAGATCATGGCGATCTGCGCGCCACGGATCTGCCGCAGCTCGCGCCCACGCAGGCCGAGAAGATCCCGTCCTTTCCAGAGGATACGGCCCTTCGCGATGCATCCGGGAGGGCTCAGCAGCCGCAGGACCGACAGGGCCAGGACGGTCTTTCCACACCCGGACTCACCGACCAGGCCGACGATCTCTCCGGCATCGACGTGCAGGCTGACGTCATCCACCGCACGCACCGTGCCGTTGGGTGTGTCGAAGGTGCTGACCAGGTTCTCGATGGTCAGAAGCGCCACCACGCTCCCCGGGTGTCCCGTGTCCACGTTTCCCGCCGCCCGGTCATCCTTCTCACGGGGCAGCGCCCATGTCCCGGTGCCGGCCGAACACCTCGGCCAGCGCGCCGGCAATCTCACCCAGCGTCGCATACGCCGTCACGCATTCGAGGATCGGCTCGAGCAGATTCTCCGTGCCGGCCGCCTCGGCACGCAGGCGGGCCAGCGACGCATCCACCCGGGCCGCATCCCGCCCGGCACGCACGCGCCTGGTGCGTGCGACCTGGCGCGCCTCGAGTTTGCCGTCCATCTCCAGAACCGGCACGCCGCGTTCCGTGTCGTCCCGGAACCGATTCACACCGACGACCACCGACTCGCCCGCATCCAGGTTCTGCTGGGCGCGGTAGGCGGCGTCGGCGATCTCGCGCTGGATGAAACCGCTCTCGATCGCCGCCACCGCGCCTCCGAGCGTCTCGATCTTGTCGAGGTAGGCCAGCACCGCCGTCTCGATGTCGTCGGTCAGCTTCTCGATGACGTACGACTCGCCCAGGGGATCGACCGTGTCCGCCACGCCGGTCTCGAAGGCGATGACCTGCTGGGTGCGCAGGGCAAGGGTGGCCGCCTCCTTGGTCGGCAACCCGAGGGCCTCGTCCATGCCGTTGGTATGCAGCGACTGGGTACCTCCCAGGACCGCGGCCAGCGCCTGCAGCGCCACCCGTGTCAGGTTGTTCTCCGGCTGCTGCGCCGTCAGGGTGGAGCCGGCGGTCTGGGTGTGGAAACGGAGCTTCATCGCCTCGGGCCGGGTGGCCCCGAACCGATCCCGCATGAGCCGGGCCCAGAGGCGGCGCGCCGCCCGGAACTTCGCCACCTCCTCCAGCAGGTTCGAGTGGGCATTGAAGAAGAAGGACACGCGGCGACCGAAGCGGTCGGCCGGCAGACCTGCGGCGATGGCTTCCTGCGCATACGCCACGCCGTTGGCGAGGGTGAAGGCGACCTCCTGGACGGCGGTCGAGCCGGCTTCCCGGATGTGGTAGCCGGAGACGCTGATCGGATGCCAGCGCGGCAGGTGGTCGGCGCAGTGCATGATGGTGTCGGTGACCAGCCGCAACGAGGGACGCGGGGGAAAGATGAACGTGCCCCGCGCCGCGTACTCCTTGAGGATGTCGTTCTGGATGGTGCCTCTCAGGGATGCGGGCGAGACGCCGTTCTTCTTCGCCACGGCCAGGTACAGACAGAGCACGATGGGCGCCGTGGCGTTGATGGTCATCGACGTGGACACCTGGTCGAGGGCGATGCCTTCGAACAGGATCTCCATGTCCGCGAGCGAGTCGATGGCAACGCCGACCCGGCCCACCTCGCCGGTCGCCATGGCGTGATCCGAGTCGTAACCCATCTGGGTCGGCAGATCGAACGCCACCGACAGACCGGTGGTGCCCTCCGCCAGGAGATGCCGGTACCGCGCGTTGGACTCCTCCGCCGATCCGAACCCGGCGTACTGGCGCATCGTCCAGTGGCGCGCCCGGTACATGGTCGGCTGGACCCCGCGCGTGAACGGGTACTGCCCGGGAAAGCCGAGCCGCTCCAGATACGGGGTTCCGGCTCCGTCGGCCGGGGTCACCAGGGGCGGCAGGTCCAGGTCCGAGGTGGTCGCGAACGCCTCCCGGCGCTCGGGCACCCTCTCGAGGGCGGGCCGGCGGCAGGTCCGCTCCCAGCCCTCCGCTGCCGCCCGGATCTGCGCACCGGTCGACCGGCCATCATCGCCGGAGGGCGCCGGAGGCGCCGGGCGGGACCGTTTCTTGTCGCTCATGGGCCTCTCACTCGGCGCGTCGTCCGCCGTCCCGCGCCTGGATCCGGGCAGGACGATACAACAGCGCGCGACC
>JBHHZI010000129.1:0-9145 GCA_046757965.1 Acidobacteriota bacterium
ACGTTGATGTGCGGCTTCGTACGCTCGAACTTCTCCTTCGCCATCTCCTCCTCCAGCGCGGCCCGAAGCGGCGGGAGCCTAGCGGCTCGCCGCTCCATGAACGCGGGCGACAATCGCTTCACTGACGTTTCGCGGAGCTTCCTCGTATTGTGAAAACTGCATGGTATACGTGGCGCGGCCCTGACTCAAGGACCGGAGCCGCGTGGCATACTGGAACATCTCGGCCAGCGGGACCCGGCCATGGATCACCTGGCTCCCGGTCCGCGCCTCGACCTCGGAAACCTTGCCCCGGCGCGCATTCAGGTCGCCGATGACCTCCCCCATGTACTCATCGGGAACGACGGTCTCCACCGACATGACCGGCTCCAGAAGCACCACGTCGGCGCGGCTCGCTGCGTCACGGAACGCCATCGACGCCGCGATCTTGAAGGCCATCTCCGAGGAATCCACGTCGTGAGAGGAACCGTCCACCGCCCGGACCTTCAGGTCGCACACCTCGTATCCGGCGAGCACCCCGACCTCGCACGCCTCCCGGATGCCCTGCTCGACGGCCGGAATGAATTCCCGGGGAATCGATCCACCCCGGATGGCGTCCTCGAAGACGACTCCGCTGCCGCGGGGCAGGGGCTCCAGCTCGATCTTCACGTGACCGTAGAGGCCGTGGCCACCCGACTGGCGAATATACCGCCCCTCGCCGCGGACGGCCCGGCGGACCGTTTCCCGGTACGCCACCTGCGGTCTGCCGACATTCGCGGACACGCCGAATTCCCGGGTCAGCCGGTCGACGATGATGTCCAGGTGCAACTCGCCCATGCCCGAGATCAGGGTCTGCCCGGTCTCGACGTCGGTGTGCACCTTGAACGTCGGGTCCTCCTGCATCAGCTTGGCCAGGCTCCCTCCGAGCTTTTCCTGGTCGGCGCGGGTGCGCGGTTCGATGGCCACGGAGATCACCGGGGCCGGGAAGGTCATCGATTCGAGGAGGATGGGGTGGGCCGGGTCACAGATCGTGTCGCCGGTCACGGCATTCTTCAGCCCGACGATGGCGACGATATCCCCCGCCCGGACCTCGGAGACATCTTCTCGCTTGTTGGCATGCATCTGCAGGAGCCTGCCGATCCGCTGGCGGACGCCGCGAGCAACGTTGAGAACCGGGCTGCCTGATGCCACCTTGCCCGAATAGACCCGGACAAAAGCCAGCTGCCCCACGTGGCGATCGGTCATGATCTTGAACACCAGTGCGGCAAACGGCTCTTCATCCGACGTGGCCCGGGTCTCCACCTCGCCGGCGGGTTCATCGGGGCGACGCCCCTGGACTGCCGGGACATCCAGCGGAGAGGGCAGGAACTCGATGACGGCGTCAAGAAGATGCTGGATCCCGATGTTGCGCAGTGCCGAGCCACAGGCCACCGGCACGAACTTGAGGGCCAGGCATCCCTTGCGAAGGCCAGCCAGGATCTCCTCGTTCTCGAGCGGCGTGCCCGCCAGGTACTTCTCCAGCAGGCGGTCGTCACCCTCACAGGCCGCCTCCACGAGGCGCTCGCGGGCAGCCTGGGCCGCCGGCAGAAGAGCGGCCGGAATGTCCCCGGTATCGAACCGGGCGCCGAGGGCTTCCGTCTCGAAGCGCACTGCCGTCATCGGGACGAGATCGATGATGCCGACCAGGTCCTGCTCCGCCCCCCACGGCAGATGAATCGGTATCGGCCGGGCATGGAGGCGATCGGCCATCGAGTCGAGGGCCCGCCGGCAATCCGCACCCTGACGGTCGAGCTTGTTGATGAAGGCGATCCGGGGGACCCGGTAACGGTCGGCCTGGCGCCAGACCGTCTCGGACTGAGGCTCCACACCCGCCACGCCGCAGAAGATGGCGATGGCGCCGTCGAGGACCCTCAGGCTCCGCTCCACCTCCGCGGTGAAATCGACGTGCCCCGGCGTGTCGATGATGTTGATCCGGTGATCGCGCCAGGCCGTGGTGGTCGCGGCGGACGTGATGGTGATCCCACGTTCCTGTTCCTGCTCCATCCAGTCCATCTGGGCGGTGCCGTCGTGGACCTCACCCATCCGGTGCGTGACCCCCGAGTAATAGAGGATGCGCTCCGTCGTGGTCGTCTTCCCCGCATCGATGTGCGCCATGATGCCGATGTTGCGGGTGTGTTCCAGCTGGACTTGACGAGGCACGAATCAACTCTGGCGGCCGCCCCACGGCGCCCGCGCTCTCCCCCCCTTGCGGGGATATTACGTAAGTTCAGGTTCAGCGTTCCTACCACCGATAGTGGGCAAATGCCTTGTTGGCATCCGCCATGCGGTGCGTGTCTTCTCTTTTTTTCACCGCGCCACCCTTCATGCTGGCGGCGTCCATGAGTTCCCCGGCCAGGCGCTCGACCATGCCCTTCTCTCCGCGACTCTTGGCGTAACCGATGATCCACCGCAGAGCCAGGGACAACCGTCGCTTCGGTTTCACCTCGATCGGCACCTGGTACGTCGCACCACCGACTCGCCGGGCCTTGACCTCGACAGCCGGCTTCACGTTGTCGACGGCCTTCTTGAACGTCTTGATCGGGTCGTCGCCGGTCTTTTCCTTGATCAGTTCCATGGCACCGTAGAAGATCCGTTCCGCGGTGCTCTTCTTCCCATCGGACATGACCGCGTTGACGAAGCGAGAAGCCAGTGTGGACTGATAGATCGGATCCGGTGGCACCTCACGCTTCGGGACTTCACGCCGTCTCGGCATGTCTGACTCGCTTTCTCGGCCGCGGCGCAAACCCCTGGCCGGCCAACCGCACCGGACCGGAACCGCCGCGGACCATGTATTCAGGCCTTCGGCCGCTTGGCTCCGTACTTGGACCGTGACTGCCGACGACTCTCCACGCCGACGGAATCCAGCGTACCCCGGATGATGTGGTACCGGACGCCCGGCAGATCCTTCACCCGGCCCCCGCGGATCAACACGATCGAGTGTTCCTGCAGATTGTGCCCGACACCAGGTACATATGTCGTGACCTCGATACCGTTGGTCAGCCGCACGCGTGCCACCTTGCGGAGCGCTGAGTTGGGCTTCTTCGGGGTCGAGGTGTAGACACGGATGCAGACACCGCGCCGCTGCGGACAGCGCTGCAACGCCGGAGCCTTGGTTTTCTCCTTCAGATTCCGGCGTCCATGACGGACGAGCTGGCTGATGGTCGGCATTCACACCTCGCTGCCCGGAACAAGCGCCTCCAGGCAGGCTCAAGTTTTCCGTAACGGACTCATCGTAAAGGATTTAGTCGGTTGCGGGCGATCCAGGAAAACCTCAAAATCCTAGCAGCCCGAATCCGCAGTGTCAAGCAGGCCCGGATCGGCCTAGATCGTTCATGTTTCAGCACTTCCGCCGTCCCGGGCCACTCTCCCGGGGCCGCGTTCCCGTTCCTCTCAGGCAGGCTGCTCCTTCGACGACGCGGCGATGACCTCCTCGATACGGGCCGCGTCGATCCCCAGGTCCAGCACGTCGTCTTCCGGTTCCTCCGGCGGTGGGGGTGGTCCGTCCGGGGCGATCCGCACCTCCCGATAGAAGTCGAATCCCGTGCCCGCGGGAATGAGACGCCCCATGATCACATTCTCCTTCAGGCCTCTCAGATAGTCGATCCGTCCCGAGATGGCGGCCTCGGTGAGAACCCTCGTCGTCTCCTGGAACGATGCAGCCGAGATGAACGAGTCGGTGGACAGTGACGCCTTGGTGATCCCCAGCAGCAGCGGACGACCGCGGGCGGGCTCCCCGTCCTCCTCGAGAACCCGCTCATTTTCCCGCTGGAACCGGAACTTGTCCACCTGCTCGTCGACGATGAAGTCGGTATCTCCGACGTTCTCGACCTTGACCCACCTCAGCATCTGTCGGGCGATGACCTCGATGTGCTTGTCATTGATGGTGACGCCCTGCAGCCGGTAGACCTCCTGGATCTCGTTGACGAGGTAGTCCTGGAGTTCTTCCCGACCCAGGACGCTCAGGATGTCGTGAGGATTGCGGGACCCGTCGATGAGCGGTTCACCAGCCTGGACGCGCTCGCCTTCCTGGACGTTCACGTGAACGCTGCGGGGCACGTCGTAGGTCCGCTCCTCTCCGTCGTCACTCTCGATGACGATCTTTCGCTTGCCCTTGCTGATCTCCCCGTAGCGCACGGCCCCGTCGATCTCGGCAATCACCGCCGGCTCCTTCGGACGCCGGGCCTCGAAGAGTTCCACGACGCGCGGGAGACCCCCGGTGATGTCCTTCGTCTTGGTCGTGGCTCGCGGGATCTTGGCAAGAATCTCCCCGGCGTGCACCTCCTGACCGCTCTCCACCATCAGGAGAGCCCCGGACGGGAGCACGTACTGCTTCAGCACCTCACCCGCCGCGTTCTTGATTACCATCTGCGGGTGCGCATCCTCCCTGTCTGACTCGATGATCACCGGAGTCGAGAAGCCGGTCACCTCGTCAACTTCCTCCTTGACGGTCTCACCGGGGATGATGTCGTTGAACTCGACGGTGCCGGAGTTCTCCGTCAGGATGGCGAAGGTGTACGGGTCCCATTCGACGAGCAGCGCGCCCGGTTCGATCACCTGTCCATCGACAATCTTGAGGACAGCCCCGTAGACGAGGGAGTGGCGCTCGTGCTCCCGCCCCTTCTCATCATGAATGACGAGAGTGCCGCTGCGATTGAGCACCACCAGGTCGCCCGCGCGATTCTTCACGGTCGTGAGATTGATGAAGCGGATCAGGCCGGCGTGGCGCGCCACGATCTGGGACTGCTCCCCCACTCGGGAGGCCGTTCCACCGATATGGAACGTCCGCATCGTGAGCTGGGTTCCGGGCTCCCCGATGGATTGCGCCGCGAGAACACCGACCGCTTCACCCAGCTCCACCATCTTGCCGGAAGCGAGGTTGCGTCCGTAGCACCGGATACACACGCCGCGCTCGGTCTCACAGGTCAGCACGGACCGGATGCGCATCCTCTCGATGCCCGCCTGCTGGAGGGCGTTCGCCGTGGTCTCGTCGATCTCCTGGTTCGGTTCGGCCAGCGTCTCCCCGGTGATCGGGTCGACGGCGGCATCGAGCGCCACGCGGCCGACGATGCGGTCGCGAAGCGGTTCGATGACCTCGCCGCCCTCGGTGATGGAGGAGACCCAGATGCCCGACAGGGTGCCGCAGTCCTCCTCCGAGATGATGACGTCCTGCGCCACATCAACGAGTCTGCGGGTCAGGTAACCCGAGTCCGCCGTCTTCAGGGCGGTGTCGGCCAGTCCCTTGCGGGCCCCGTGGGTCGAGATGAAGTACTGGAGAACGGTGAGGCCCTCGCGGAAATTCGCCGTGATGGGAGTCTCGATGATCTCTCCGGATGGCTTGGCCATGAGCCCCCTCATGCCGGCCAGCTGGCGCATCTGCTGCTTGCTGCCCCGGGCGCCTGAATCGGCCATGAGAAAGATGGGGTTGAACTCGCCGGTGTCCTCCTCGCGCTTCTTCATCTCCTTGAACATCTCATCGGAGATCCGGTCGGTGACATCCGACCAGATGGCGATGACCTTGTTGTAACGCTCTCCGTTGGTGATGACGCCGTCGAGATAGAGCTTCTCGACGTCGATCTGCTCCTGTCGGGCGGCCTGCACCAGGCCGACCTTGTTGGCCGGGATGACCATGTCATCGATGCCTATGGAGATGCCCGCGCGGGTTGCGTGCAGGAACCCGAGTTCCTTGAGGCGATCGACCATGGTGACGGTCGTCTCCTGCCCCAGCGTCAGGTTGCAGTAGGTGACGAGCTGCCGCAGCCCCCGCTTCTTCAACAGACCGTTCACGTACGGGAGAGCATCTGGCAAGGACTCGTTGAAGATGACGCGACCTACCGTCGTCTCGATCAACTTCCCCTCGATCTGCTGAACATCGCTGTGCAGGACGTCCTGGTCGTCATAGACCGTCGTGAGATCGATGAGTTTCCCCGAATAGCGCATGCGGATCGGCGTGAGTGTCTCGACGAACCCATTCTCATGGGCGAGCAGAACCTCTTCCACGCTCCCGAAGATTCGCCCGTCTCCCCGGGATCCCTTGCGCTCCATGGTCAGGTAGTAGCAGCCAAGGACGATGTCCTGGGTCGGCACCACGATGGGCTGACCATTCGCCGGCGAGAGGATGTTCTGGGTCGAGAGCATCAGCACCTGGGCCTCGACCTGTGCCTCGGGCGACAGGGGAACGTGAACCGCCATCTGGTCCCCATCGAAGTCCGCATTGAACGCCGTGCAGACCAGGGGGTGAATCTTCAGCGCCTTGCCTTCCACGAGAACCGAATGGAATCCCTGAATACCCAGCCGGTGAAGCGTCGGAGCTCGATTCAGCAGGACCGGATGATCCTTGATGACTTCCTCGAGAAAGTCCCAGACCTCGGGCCGCTCCAGCTCGACCATCTCCTTGGCCGCCTTGATGGTCGACACCAGGCCTTCCTGTTCCAGCTTGTTGTAGATGAACGGCTTGAACAGCTCGAGGGCCATCTTCTTGGGGAGCCCGCACTGATTCAGCTTCAGTTCCGGTCCGACGACGATCACCGACCGACCGGAATAATCCACTCGCTTGCCCAGGAGATTCTGGCGGAATCGCCCCTGCTTGCCCTTCAGCGTGTCGGACAGCGACTTCAGGGGACGGTTGTTGGTGCCCTTGAGAATGCGCCCCCGGCGTGAATTATCGAACAAGGCATCCACCGCCTCCTGGAGCATGCGCTTCTCGTTCCGGACGATGACCTCGGGAGCTTTCAGCTCGAGAAGTTTCTTCAGGCGGTTGTTCCGGTTGATGACGCGACGGTAGAGATCATTGAGGTCGGATGTGGCGAACCTCCCGCCGTCCAGGGGGACGAGCGGCCTGAGTTCCGGCGGGATGACCGGCAGGACCTCGAGGATCATCCATTCGGGACGGTTCCCGCTGGCGCGAAACGACTCGCACACCTTCAGGCGCTTGGCCGCCTTGAGACGTTTCTGCACGGACGTCTGGGTCTTCATCTCGTCGCGCATCTGGACGGCCAGCTTGTCCACATCGATGCTGCGGAGCATCTCGCGGATCGCCTCGGCGCCCATGCGAGCATCGAAACCGCTGCTCCCCCACTCCTCGCGGAGTTCCCGGTAGCGCTCGTCGGTCAGGAGTTCCTTCTCCTTCAGCTCGGTCTCACCTGGGTCGACGACGACATGAGCCTCGAAGTAAAGGATCTTCTCGAGGTCACGCAGGCTCATGTCCAGGAGATGGCCGATCCGCGACGGCAACCCCTTGAAGAACCAGATATGGGACACGGGCGACGCCAGCTCGATGTGGCCCATCCGCTCCCTGCGGACCTTGCTCTGGGTGACTTCGACACCGCACTTGTCACACACCACACCCCGGTGCTTCATGCGCTTGAACTTGCCGCAGAGACATTCCCAGTCCGTCACCGGACCGAAAATCTTGGCGCAGAACAGGCCATCCTTCTCTGGCTTGAACGTCCGGTAATTGATGGTCTCGGGTTTGGTCACCTCACCATACGACCAGCTTCGAATCTTCTCCGGGCTGGCCAGGGTGATCTGGATCGACTCGAAATCGTTGATGGTTCGAGTTCTGTCCTGAAACGGAGTGCTCTTGATCAATGCCCGACTCCTCTCAGTTCTTCGTCTGCAACGTGACGTCCAGGCAAAGGCTCTGAAGCTCTCTGACCAGAACGTTGAACGACTCGGGCAGGCCGGGCTCGACGGTCGTCTCGCCCTTCACCAGTGATTCGTAGATCTTGGTGCGCCCGTAGACATCATCGGACTTCACGGTGAGCAGTTCCTGGAGCGTGTGCGCGGCGCCGTACGCTTCCAGAGCCCAGACTTCCATCTCTCCGAAGCGCTGGCCGCCGAACTGCGCCTTGCCGCCCAGGGGTTGCTGGGTGATCAGGCTATACGGTCCGATCGAACGCGCGTGAATCTTGTCATCCACGAGATGGGCAAGCTTGAGCAGGTAGATGTAGCCAACCGTCACATCCTGCTCGAACTCCATGCCGGTCTTGCCGTCGTGCAACCGGGTCTTTCCCGAGGCCGGCAGCCCGGCCTTGCCAAGCTGCGTCTTGATCTCGCCCTCGCTCGCGCCATCGAACACCGGCGTGGCGAAGTGCAGGCCGAGCACCCGGGCAGCCCAACCGAGATGGGTCTCGAGGATCTGCCCGACGTTCATCCGGGACGGCACGCCCAGCGGATTGAGCACCACGTCGACGGGAGTGCCATCCGGCATGTAGGGCATGTCCTCTTCGGGCAAGATCCGGGAGATCACACCCTTGTTCCCGTGCCTGCCGGCCATCTTGTCGCCCACCGACAGCTTGCGCTTCATGGCCACGAACACCTTGACCATCTTGATGACGCCCGGCGGCAGCTCATCACCCTTCTTCATCTGGGCGATCTTCTCCGCGTGGATCTTCTTCAGGATCTGGATCTTCCGCTCGGTTCGGTCGAGAATCTTGCGGAATTCCTCCTCGACCTCCGGCTTGCTCGCCCGGAACTCCACGCGGGAGAGGTCCTCCTCCGGAAGTTCCCGGATGACGGCCCAGGTCAGACGGGTCTTCGCCGCCAGGATCTCCTTGCGAGTGCGCTTGGACTTGAGCGGGGCGGAGAGCGTCTCCCCCTCGACGATGTTGATGAGCTTGTTGCGGCTCTCTTCCTTCAGGATGCGGATCTCATCGGACAGATTCTTCTCCATCCTGGCGATCTGCTCCTGCTCGATGGACAGCGTCCGGTCGTCCTTCTCGACACCCTTGCGGCAGAAGATCTTGACGTCGACAATGGTGCCCTCGATACCCGGGGGCGTGGTCAGGGATGCATCCCGGACATCACCTGATTTCTCGCCGAATATGGCCCGGAGCAGCTTCTCCTCCGGGGTGAGTTGGGTCTCCCCCTTGGGCGTGATCTTCCCCACCAGGATGTCTCCCGGCTTGACCTGGGCCCCGATCCGGATGATGCCGGACTCGTCGAGATTCCGGATGAAGTCCTCGGAGACGTTGGGAATATCCCGCGTGATCTCCTCGGGCCCCAGCTTGGTATCACGCGACTCCGTCTCGAACTCCTCGATGTGAATCGATGTGAAGTAATCCTCCTTGGAGAGGCGCTGGGAGAGAAGAATCGCATCCTCGAAGTTGTAGCCGCGCCAGGGCATGAACGC
>JBHHZI010000130.1:0-9100 GCA_046757965.1 Acidobacteriota bacterium
TCTTTTTTCCTCGGGCGATTTTCATTCCGGCCCCTGGTACTTCTACTTGCCGGTCGTGGTGGTCGGGTTCCTTCCCGCCGTGGCCATCCTGCTCGTCGCGGGCCGCAGAGCGTGGACCCTCCTGCTGACCGAGCGCCGGCATCGGCTGCTCGTGTGCGCCTGGCTGTTTCCCTTGATCGTCTTCTCGTTCTCGGCCAGCAAGCTGACCAGCTACATGGTCCCGCTCATCGTCCCGGTGGCCGTGCTCGGCGCCGATCTGCTCGCAGGCGGGTACGCGAGACGCGGCGCTTTCGCGGCCGCCGCCGGCGCCCTGATCCTCGCCGGCGTGATCACGGCGTCCGGCTGGCAGCGAGGATGGATCGAGCATGTCACCGCCGGGGAGATCCGGCGACTAGCCGTCGTTCTCGGCATGATCGTGGCGGGAGCCGGCACCGGCGTGATCCTGGCGATGAAGAACCGCGAGAGAATCGCGTTGCCGTTGATCGCCATCTTGCAGGTCGTCGGCCTTGCCACGGTCTTCTCGGTCCCGGCCGTCGCGCTGGGCCGTTCGACGCGGGAAATCGCGCTGGAGGCGGGCCGCCTGGCCGCCGACGGCCGGCCGATCATCTGCTATGAGACGCTCTTGCGCGCTCTGCCCTTTTATACCGGCCGCAACGCGCGGGTGGTGGGATACTACCCGGAAGGAAAGCTCGATGAGCATGAGCGCGCCACCGTGGCGGTCCAGCCCGGACGGGAGCTCCGCGAGCTGGTCGGGCGCGGGCCGGCGCTGATCATCTGCAATCCTCAACGCCTCGACGAGCTGGCGCGGGAAGGGCTCGGGCCGCTGACGGAAGTGATGCGAAGCGGGCGTTTCGTTCTTCTATCGACCGAACCGCTGCCGGCAGCCGCCGCGGCGTCGACCACCCCGTGAGAAAAGCAGGCCGAGCTGTTACTCACGCGGGACATGTCTCGCGGTGGTTGACAACTTCTCCCGGATAGCAAGGTGTTGCGGGCCCGGCCGCCGCCGGTTACGATGAGCAGGCCGATGGATCATCAGAATGGAAGTGAAGAGCCGCGGGATGCCCTGGCCCGGCTGGCGAGTCTGGCCCGGCCCACCGAGGACTGCCCCGCCGCCGAGGAGATGCTCGCCGTCGTGCGCGCGCAGCTCGACGCCGACATCATACGGTTCGTCGGCAGCCACGCCATGCAGTGTGCACGTTGCGCCGAGGCCTGGCGTCTGGCCAGGCGGATCGTCGATGGCGCCCCGCCGGCCCCGGAAGGTCCCGCCGCTGCCGGTGGGGTCGGGTCCGGAGCGGCGCTGGCGCCGGCCGGATCGTTGGGCCGGTGGGGAGGTGGCGCCGCTGTCGTGGCGATCGCGGCGATCGCGGCCGTCATCGTCCTCGTGGCGCAGCGCGAGTCGAGCACCGAGCCGACCACGCGGGCGACATCGCCGGCCGACGACCCCGTCCGGTCGGCCCTGCCGGCCGATGGCATCTTGCCCCGCGGTCGGTGTGTTCTGCGCTGGGTCGGTCCGGCTGCTGCGCGGTACCATCTTCTCGTGGCGACCCGCGATGGCGAGCCGCTTCACCAGGTCAGCGGTCTGCGCGCCCAGGCCTACCAGGTGCCTCCACGCGCGCTGGCCGGCGTACGATCCGGGATGCGGATCCTCTGGCAAGTGACCGCCGAGATGCCCGATGGCCGGCGGTACGTGTCGCCGGTCTGGGTCACCGGCATCCGGTAGGCGGTTTTCGCCCGGGCCGGACGCCCGTCGATCCGGGACGTGTGCCGGCCGGGGCGATCGCCGGGGGCGTGGACGGGCCTCGCGGCGGTGGCGTAGACTGGCGGCATGATGCGGATTCCCCGTGGATTGGCGATTGTCGTCCTGCTGTGCGCGGCTGGCCTGACCGCCGAGGCCGCGAGGGTGCACAGGCTTCGCCCCGCCCGGAAGGACGAAAAAGGGAAGTGGCAGCCGGCCGAGGTCCTCCGGCAGATGCAGTCGGGTGTCACGTTGCAGATCCGGTACCTTGAAACACAGAAAAGCCTCGACCTGATCGCAGCCGCCCTGGGCCGGTCTGTGCCGCTCATCCGCGGCCGGTCCTCGGGGATGGATCCGGGGCATCTGGTCTTCCTGTTGCAGGTGAACAACGATTCACCCGCCGACGTGCATTTCAATCCCGCGCAGGTCCGCATGGCGAGCGACAAGGGCGACATGATGGTCGCACTCGATTACAGCGCCTTCTACTCGCTGTCCCGGCCATTGGGCCCCTTGGCCCCCACCATGGAGGAGGTAGCTTCCATCTTCTTCGATCGGGCGGTCACCATCCGGCCCGGAGGCAGCGTGCGCAAGCTGCTGGCGTTCGAGGCGCCGCATGACCATCGTTTCAAGTCGGTCGTGGTGAAGATGCACGAGGTCAACATCGGCCCGCAGGCCGTCGAGTTTTCCTTCCCCTTCCGCAAGTTTGTCGAGAAGAAATGAGCCGACTCCTCGATGGCAAGAAGGCGGCCCGGGCGCTGCGCGCCGAGGTGGCCCGCGCCGTGGCCGAGATGACGGCGGCCGGCCTGCCCGCGCCGTGCCTGGCGGTCGTCCTGGTGGGCGACGACCCGGCGTCGGAGATATACGTGCGCAGCAAGGTCCGGGCCTGCCGGGAAGCCGGCCTGGCCGCCGTCGAGGAGCGACTCCCGGCGTCCACCACGCAGGCCGAGCTGCTGCAGGTGGTGAAACGCCTCGTACGCGACGACGGGGTTGACGGGATCTTGGTGCAGATGCCTCTTCCGGAGGGGATCGATCGCCGAGCGATCATCCGGGCCCTGGATCCGGAGAAGGACGTCGACGGGTTCCACCCGGTCAACGTCGGCCGGCTCTGGACGGGCGAGGATGGGTTCGTTCCCTGCACGCCGCTGGGAATCATCGAGTTGCTCGACCGGGAGGGGATAGCGATCGAGGGGGCCGAAGCGGTCGTGCTGGGGCGCAGCGAGATCGTCGGCAAGCCGATGGCGGCGCTGCTGTTGCGGCGGCACGCGACGGTGACCCTGTGCCATTCGCGCACGCGCGATCTGCCGCGCGTGGCCGCGCGGGCGGACATCCTCGTGGCGGCCATCGGAAAAAGAGCGTTCGTGACACGTGAGTTCATCAAGCCGGGCGCGACGGTCATCGACGTGGGCATCAATCAGGTGAGGGATGCGGCCCAGGGGCGGGATCTGTTCGGCGAGGACCCGGCGCGCCTGGAACAGCTCTCCACCAAGGGCTACACGCTCGTGGGAGACGTTCACCCCCGCGACGTGGCCGAGCGGGCCGGGGCTCACACGCCCGTTCCGGGCGGCGTGGGACCCCTGACCGTGGCCCTTCTTCTGAAGAACACGTTGCAGGCCGCTCGGGCCAGGCGCTCACCGGGCGGTTCTGGCCGGGATGGAAGGTGAGCCGGCAGCGCGACGGTATTCTCTCTGTCGGCCTGACGGGAGGCATCGCGTGCGGCCGCACCACCGTCTGTGGTGTTTTCTCGCGTCGAGGGGCCTGCGTCGTCGACGCGGACGCGATCGCCCACCGGCTCATGGCGCCGGGCGGCGCGGCGGTCGGGACGGTCGTCGGTGCCTTCGGTGGACGGTTCCTGGCACCGGACGGAGGCATCGATCGGCGGGCGCTGGCCAAGGAGGTGTTCGCCGATCCGACGATGCGGCGGCGTCTCGAGAGCATCCTCCACCCGATGATCGTGGCCGAGGCCGACAAGATCATCGACGCTTTCGCGGCCACCGCCGGCCGGGGGGTGGCGGTGACGGACGCGGCGCTGCTCGTGGAAACAGGTGGATACACCCGCTACCAGCGCCTGATCGTGGTCACCTGCACCCCGGCGGTGCAACTGGAACGCTTGATGAAACGGGACAAGCTCAGCGAGAAGGACGCGCGCGCACGGATCGCGGCCCAGGCGCCGCTGGCCGAGAAGCAGCGGCTGGCGGATTACATCATCGAAACTTCCGGATCGCTCGAGCAAACCAAGGCGCGTAGCAACGAGGTGTACACGATGCTGCTGGACGATTTGAAGCGACTCCCCGACCTCCCCCGCCGGAGACCGACATGATCCCGGAGGAACTGGCCAGGCAGGTCCTCGGGCTCGCCGTGGCGGGCGGCGGTGACTCGGCCGAGCTTTTCGCCGAGCGCAGGACCGAGACGATGCTGCGGATGAACGGCAGCCGCGTCGAGGAGTCGACCACCGGCGTGGATCAGGGTGTCGGCCTGAGTCTCCTCGATGGGCAACAGACGCTGTACGCGAACGGCAACAGGTTCGATGGGGAATCGCTGGTGCGTATGGCCGATCGACTCGCGCGCGCCCGCTCCATGATCCGCCAGTCCGTGGCGGCGCCGCCGTCCGAGCGGGAGCAGCGGGTCATCGAGTTCACGCCGGAGCCGCTGAGCCTGGTCTCGCCCGTGAGCGTGCCGGCCGCCACTGTCTCGATCCAGCGCAAGGCGCAGGTGCTGCAGCGGGCCGACGATGCGGCCAGGGGGCACGACGAGAGGATCACGCAGGTGACCGTCACTTACCGCGATGTGCAGCAGCACGTGCAGATCGCGACCACCGAGGGGAGGCTGTGCAGCGAGGTCCGCCAGCACATCACCATCAGTGTGACGGCGGTGGCGTGCGAGGGGACCCAGATCAGCACGGGGACGGATTCGCGGGGCGAGACACGCGGCTTCGAGTTCTTCGACATGAACCCGCCGGAGGACGTGGGTAGGGAGGCCGCGCGCCTGGCGGTGCATCAACTGGTCGCGAAGCCGGCGCCGGGCGGGACCTTCACGGTCGTGCTCTCCTCGAAGGCGGGGGGGACGATGGTCCACGAGGCCTGCGGCCACGGCCTGGAGGCGGATTTCATCCGCAAGTCGCTGTCGGTGTACACCGGCAAGCTGGGTCAGCCGGTGGCGTCACGGCTCGTCACGGTGGTCGATGACGGGACGCTCGCGAACCTGCACGGATCGTCGGCCATCGACGATGAGGGCGTGCCGACGAGCCGGACCGTCCTGATCGAGAGGGGGATCCTGCGCGGTTTCCTGCACAGCCGCAAGACGGCCCGCGAGATGAAGGAGCAGCCGACCGGCCACGGGCGCCGGGAATCATACCGCCACCTGCCCATCCCGCGCATGCGCAACACCATGATCCTACCGGGCAGGACGCCTCCCGATCAGATGCTCGTCGGGATTCGCGAAGGGGTGCTCGTCTGTCGCATGGGAGGCGGAGAAGTCGATGTGACGACCGGGAACTTCGTCTTCAACTGTCCGGAGGCGTACATGATTCGCAACGGACGCGTCGCGGAACCCATCCGTGGCGCGACACTGATCGGCAACGGGCCGGAGGTCCTGGGATCGATCGACAAGGTCGGCGCCGAACTGGGATTCGGGGTGGGTACATGCGGCAAGGATGGTCAACAGGTGCCGGTCGCCGACGCACAGCCCTCCCTGCGCATCCCTCATCTCATCGTTGGCGGTCAGGCGCCGGCGTGATGGCCGGGGAGAACCATGTCGATGCATGAACAGGACGAGCTGCTCGATCGCGGCCTGCAGGTCCTGCGCGACACGAAGGCCGGCCAGGGGGAGATCTATGTCGAAGAGCGGACGGTTTTCCGGGCGGGGGTTGCCGCCGGCGCGGTCGAGAGCCTCGAGACGCAGGAAGTCCGCGGGGCCGGCCTGAGGCTGTTTCACGATGGGAGGGTGGCCTTCGGCTACACCGCTGATCTTTCGGTCGAGGGGCTCGCCCGAGCGGCCGCGATGATCAGTGACCTGCTGACGGTCACGGAGGTGGACGAGGCGAGATGCCTGCCGGAGATGGACGAGTCGTCCTCTCCCGAGCCCGACTGCTACGACGCTTCCCTCGCGCGTGTCGATCCGCAGGACAAGTTAAGCCTGGCCCGCCGGGTGGAGGAGACCGCCCGCGCCCAGGACGAGAGGATCAAGAAGGTGCATCGAAGCCAGTACACCGATGTGATCGGCCGCGTCGGCATCGCCGCCACCGGCGGCCTGCGTCGCTGCTGGTCCTTCAGTCGGGTCTATGCGTCCATCGAGGTGGTGGCCGAACAAGGCGGTGAGTCGCAGAGCGGTTTCAATGAGGAGTTCGCCGTCCGCTTCTCCGCGCTGGATCCGATGCATGTCGGGCGGGAGGCGGTACGGCGGGCCCTTCAGAAGCTCGGGGCGGAGCGGACCGAGACGCGACGGGCCAACCTGGTGCTGGACCCGGTCGTCACGGCCAGCCTGCTCGAAGCGATAGCGCCGGCCCTGTGCGCCGACAACGTGCTGAAGGGGAAGTCGGTTCTCGCGACGCGCGTGGGGCGGGAGGTGGCCGGCCCCCGCGTCACGTTGCTCGACGACGGCCGCCACCCTTGTGGCGATCGCTCGGCCTCGTACGATGGCGAGGGCGTGGCCACGCGATGTACCCTCCTGATCGAGGGGGGCGTGCTGAAGGGGTTCTTGCACTCGAGCGACACCTCGATCCGCATGGGCACTGCTCCCACCGGCAACACCTATCGCGCCTCGTTCCGGTCGCCCCCTCGGATCGCCCCCTCCACGCTCTACCTCGAGTCGAGCGGCGTCAGCCGCGACGACCTCCTGCGGGAGGCGGGCGATGGTCTATGCATCACCGAGGTGATGGGGTTGCACACGATCGACGCGGTTTCCGGTGACGTCTCCCTGGGAGCGTCCGGGTACTCGCTCGCGTCGGGCCGGCCCGGCAAGCCGGTTGATCGGATCGGCATCGCCGGCAACCTCCTGGATCTCCTGCGATCGATCCGGGCGGTGGCCACCGACAGGAAGTTCTTCCCGGGAAGCAGTGCCGGCTCCTCGACGCTGCTGGCCGGGATCTCCGTCAGCGGGACATGAACCCCGAAACGGCGACCGGCGGCCGGTTCCTCGTGGTCCTGGAGGCTCCGGCGCCGTCCGAGTGGGCGAGCGCCTGCGTCGATCTCCTGCGCAGCGCGGGCCACCTCGTCGCGTCATCCGCGGAGACCGCGGAGGCGGGCGAGAGTCCGGCACGCGGCGACCACGAGGTCGTCGTCCTGATCGCTTCCGATCTCACTACCGTGGCACGCAGGTTGGTGTCGTTGCGGGAGGGTCGGCTTGACCCCGTCGCGATCGTTGTGGTCGGCGTGGCGGCCGGTCCCGCCAGCCGCTGCCTGATCCGGGCCGTGCAGGACCGGATGGTCGAAGACCCACGGCAAGGCGAAGCGCTAGGCGCCGCCCTGGCCCATGCGCTGCGCTTCTGCCGGGCGCTGCGGCGGAAGGCGCGCTTCGATCCGGCGGTCTCCGATCTGAAACGCCAGATCGGTGCCGGTGAGTTGATGCGGCCGGTGCACGAGGTGGCCGCGAGAGCCTCCGGATCGAGCGCCCCCGTTCACCTGCTGGGTGAAGTCGGTTCGGGCAGGCAGGTGGTCGCCCGGGCGATCCACGCCCTGGGCAAGCCGCGCCGGCGACAGGGGCCGTTCATCGTCTGGCCCCTCGCCGCGGCGGCTCCGGAGGGGACCGAACGGATGCGCCAACTGCTGTACGGCACGGCCGCGACACCGGGTGCGTTGGAGCTGGCGAACGCGGGGACGCTTGTGCTCGACGAGATCTCGCTACTTCCGGCGGCCCTGGCGCCCGGCCTGATCGATCTGCTGGCGGCGGGCCGGCGGGCGCGGGTGTCTCGTGCCGACGCGAGCGGGGAGTTCGCCGTGGACGTCCGATTCATGGCGGCCTCATCCGCCGATCCGCAAGCAGCGCCCGCTCCGTCGGGCCCGGCCGTCGATCTGCAAGACGCCCTGGGCGTGCTGTCCGCCGAAGTGCCCCCCCTGAGGCGGCGACGGGGCGACATCCCCATCGTGGCGGACACGCTGCTGAATCGGTACGCGACATTCTACGACAGGCCTGTCGTCGGGCTCGCCCCGGCGGCGGCGGCCCTGTTGCAAGCGTACGATTGGCCCGGCAACATCCGCGAGTTGCAGGAGCACATGCAGCGCGCGGTGCGTCGCGCGCACGGTCCCGCGCTCGAGCGACCGGACCTGGCGGAGCTGGATCACATGCTGGCGGGCCGGGCGGCGGGCGAAGCGGCGGGGACCATCGAGATCTCGCTGGCGCTCAACGAGGCGATGCCGCTCATGGAGATGAATCGCCGCTGCGCGGCGGTCGCGGAGATCCATGCGATCCGCAAGGCGCTCAAGGCGACAGGCGGCAATATCACCCGGGCGGCGATGCACCTCGGCGTCAGCCGGCTTCACCTGCAGAAGCGCATGACCCGGTACGGCCTCCGCCGGGTCAGATGACTGGGACCGTCGCGAGCCTCAGCCGCGCAGGATGCTCATGGCGGCCAGAGCGCCCGGCGCGCAGGTCAGGCCGCCACCCGGATGGCTTCCGCTGCCGCACAGGTACAGCCCGGCCAGCGGCGTGCGGTAGCGGGCGCACTCCGGGACGGGTCTCACCAGCAGTTGATCGAGGCCGTGTTCTCCATGGTAGATGTGGCCTCCTGCGATGCCGTAGCGCTTCTCGATATCGACCGGTGAGATCACCTGCCCCGAAACGATCGCATCGCTCACGCCGGGGGCGTGCTCCTCGAGGATCGCGCGGACGCGTTCACCCAGAATGCGTCGCTGCTCATCGTTCCATCCTCCCTCCAGGTCGTACGGGGCGAAGTGCACCAGGATCGAGACGACGCTGTGGCCCGCGGGCGCGAGATCCGGCGAGGAGACGGTCGGTACGTGGATGTCGAGCACCGGGTGTGACGAGAATTGACGGTACTTGACGGCGTCGAACGCTCGTTCCAGATCATCCAGCGTGTCCGTGGTGCGGGCGAACGCGATCGGGCGGTCGGGGTCGCAGGCGAATCGCAACGGCGCATTCAGCGCCAGAAGGACCTGCGCGGTCGTGCCGCGCGTCCTGTAGTTGAGGATGCGCCGGTGCAGCCGATGGCCCGTCGCCCCCTGCGGAAGCAGGGCATCAAGCGTCCGCTTCGGATCGCACGAGGAGACGATCAACGACGCATCGATCCGTTCACCGTCCTCGAGGCTGACCCCCACGACCGATGAGTCTCGCACGCGGATCTGTCTCACGCGCGCCCCGGTGCGCAGTTCGACCCCGTGCTGCTTCGCCGCCCCCAGCAGCGCCGCCACCAGG
>JBHHZI010000131.1:0-8948 GCA_046757965.1 Acidobacteriota bacterium
CCTTGCACGCCCCGTAGATGACCACGAGCCAGGTCGACCGACCGGCAACCACGAAGTACAGCCAGGCAGCGGCGCCGGGAAACAGCATGGCAAACCACAGGGCCGGCCGGTCATCCTCGCGGGCCGCATCGGGCCGGGTGGCGTGCGATCTCATGGCCGGCAGGATAGCGCCCACGGTGCTGCCACCGGCGCGGACCCGGAGGGGCGGCATCGGATCTGGCCACCGGCGCGGCGCGTCACGAGGGCAGTGTGGCGAACGACCGGACCACCGGGTGGGAGGTCGGCGGAGCGGAGCCCTCCCGCACCGCGAGGGCGGTGTGCATGCCGGCAGCCCGGGCCGCGTCCAGTTCGGCCACCACGTCCGACACGAAGCAGGTCTGCTCCGGCGTGGTCCCGAGCGCGCGGCTGATGGTGGTGTAGCTCCCGGGTTCCTTCTTGGGTCCGGTGGTGGTGTCGAAGTGCGCCTCGATGAACGGCGTGAGGTCACCGTGGCGCGTGTGGGCGAAGAGGAGCTTCTGGGCCAGCACGCTGCCCGAGGAGAAGATGGCCACTCTCACCCCGCGGGTGGACCATCGCGACAGAGCCGGGGGCACGTCGTCATGGACCTCGCCGACGAGACTTCCGTCATGGTAGCCGGCCGCCCAGATCCGCCCCTGAAGCATCTTCAGCGCGGTCGATTTCCGGTCCTCGTCCATCAGCCATTCGAGATGTGCGCGCACCGACGCCCTTCTCGTGGCGGCATCGCCATCGTGCCACGCCGGTGGGTCCTCGCCGTGCCGGACCTCGTCCGCGTGGTCGTCGCGGAAGGCCGCGACGATCTCGTCAAGCAGCGGCCCGTCGTCGAGGCCTGAGAGATATGTCTCCGCATGACGCCGGGCGTAGGGGAAGAGGACGTCGGTGACGAACGTCAGGGGAGTGGTCGTGCCCTCGACATCCAGCAGGTATGCGGACGGGACCGGTCCGGCGACGGAGGTCATGATCCGCCCGCCGGCGGACCGCCGAGACAGACCGGCGCAAAGGTCTGCTCGATGCCGCTGTGCGTGTAGACCGGCGCCCAGCCGGAGCGGTCCTGGAACAGACGGATGGCGCGAATGCGCCGGGCCGGGCAGAGGTGGAACCAGTGCCGCGTGCCGCGTGGCACACGGAGAAGATCTCCGGGCAGGGTCTCGATGGAGATCACCGGCGCGGATGCCGGATGGATGAAGAACAGGCCACTTCCCGCCACGACGAATCGTACCTCGTCCTCTTCATGCCAGTGCTCGCGAGCAAAGCGCGCCAGCAGCGCGTCGAGATCCGGCGTGTCGGGCACGATGTCGATGACATCGGCAGTGACATGACCACCGCGACGCTTCAGGGCCTCGATCGGAGCGGCGTAGGCGTCGAGGATCGCCTCCGGCGTCCCGGCTCCGAGGCTGGACGGGTGCGTGTCCCAGCGCTCGTGGTGGACGCCGGACCGCGCCAGCACCGCCGCGATCTCCTTCTCGTCGGTCAGGGTGCGATCCGCCGCGGGCAGCCTCACGATCGCCATGGTCCGTTCCTCCTCATCGCGCCTCCCGTCCGACCACCTCCAGCAGGAACTCCAGCACCTCGAGATGGCGCAGGGCGGCGTCCAGGCTGTCTCCCCAGGTCGTCAGGCCGTGGCTGCGCAGCAGCAGGCCGTGGGTGGTGGGTTCGCCGGCCAGGCGGGAGATGATCTGACCGGCGAGGGAGTCCCGGTCCGGGTCGTTGTCGAGGATCGGAAGGATCTCCCGGTGTGTGGGCGACGTGACCCCGGCCAGGCCCTTGAGCATCTCGAAGCCGGTGAGAGCGACCGCCCCGTCGGTTGCGTACCGCTCCGACGCCAGCGTGGCCCACACCGAGTGCGTGTGCAGCACCGCTCCGGCATGCTGCTGCTGCACGATGGCCAGGTGAAGCGGTGTCTCGTCGGACGGCTCGCCGCAGCCTCCCCGCACCGCGCCATCGGCATTCACCATCACGACGTCCGCCGCGGTCAGCCGGCTCTTGTCGGCGCCGGTCCGCGTGATGGCAAGCAGCAGGGGGTCGCGGCGGGCGACCTGGCTGAAGTTGCCGCTGGTCCCCGCGGCCCAGTGCCGCGCGTGACATCGGCGCCCGATCTCCGCGAGAGCGTGCCCGATCTCGGCGGGCACCGGCACGCCGGACTCGTTCATCCCGCCGGATCCGGCCATCACGGCGTGACCACGTGGACGGTCATCTCGCCGTGCAGCGGGCGACCCCGGGGCAGCGGCCCGGTCTCGACCCGGAAGGTGTAGTCGCCGGCAGCATCGGCGTCGAAGGCGAGGCGATCCGTGTAGAGAAGACAGGTCCGGGTGGCGGTGCCCGCGGTGTCGTAGGCGATCACCTGGCGATCGCCTGTGTCCACCCGGCGGTGGACCGTGATGCCGAACGGCGGGTCCTGCTTGCCGCACAACATGGTGCGGAACTCGACCGTGTCTCCCGCCGCGACCCGGGTGGTGTCCAGCGGCACCGCGGCGCGCTCCGGCTTGACGCCGCCGCGGGACGCTGTGCCCGGGTCATCGATCATCGGCAGGCTCATGCGAACACGCACCGCCCACGGTGTCATCGCCATCGGACCGACCAGCCAGATCGGGCCCGAGCGATCGATGCCGAGACGAGCTTCCGCGGCGCCGATCCGGTCCGCGACGCGATCCTCCACGAACGCCACGAGGCGGTAGCGGCCCGGCTCCAGGTCCTGCAGCCGATGCTCATGGACGATGGTGCGCGGTGCAGAGGCGGGATCCGGCAGGCGAAGGGCGGCCTCGGTCATCATCTCCCAGTTCTGCTCTCCCTCGTCCCGGATGAGCAGCGCGCCGACACGCCAGCGGGCGGTGCGACCCGAGCCGGGTGCCGGGGAGAGCACCCCGGTGTCGACGGCGACCGCAACCTCGGCCTCGCACCGGGCGCCGGCGAGACCGGCAGGGACCAGGGCGGCGGTCACGGGAAAGTCCCGGACCCGCGCCGGCCGGGACAGCACCGACCGCGCCTGCCGGAACCAGCGGTCCGCCGGCCCGAGGAACTGGACCCGGAAGTTCTGCGGCAACGGGCGCCCTTTCACGCGCACCCGCGCCCGGTAGATGCGCCGGCCGGTCATGCCGCGCGGGTTCAGGGTGAGGCGGTAGATGCAGCAGCCGCGACCGGCACCGGCCAGTGTGGACGCCAGATCGGCCCGGCTGCGATTGGCGCTGCCCCCGGTCGCCTCGGCGAGTACCGACCCCAGACTCATCGTGGCGTCCGTGATCGGGCTGTCCAGGTCGAGCTGGGGCACGGTCGCCACATGCAGGCTGGCGCGAGCGGCCACCGCGGCGGCGCTCACCTCCTCCAGAAGAACCCGCTGGTCGCTCAGGCGGGCCTCATCCGGGATGAGCATGGGATACAGCACCAGGGGATTGCTCAGTCCGTTCTGGTTGAAGAAGAGCACCGCCTTGCGACCCGGGATGCGCTCGAGCCCATCGAGAAAGTTCCGCAACGAGGTCAGTGCCCGCTTCTCTTGCCAGTACTCGTTCATGGCCTGGGCCCCGCAGCAACCCCACTCGGCGAGTTGCAGACCGGACCGGGCGGCGATCACCAGGCATCTCCCGCATTCGTCGCGGCGCTGCTTCATCAGGGACGGGAACGGGTCCGAAAACGCCGGGTCATCGAAGAGGGCGATCACCGAGCTGCGCGCTGCCGCCGCATCGGACGTGAAGGAGAGCACCTCGCGCAGGCCCGGTCCGGTGGCGAAGGCGGCCACCATCACCTCATCCTCCGGTGTCAGGTTGTGGGCCAGCCAGTCAAGAGCCGCGCCCCTGGCCTCGGAGCGCCCAGGGGGCTGGAGCTGGCTGAAGTCGAAGTAAAGGGCATAGCGCACCTGCTGGCTGACCGGCGGCGCGGCGGGTGGGCCGGTTTCCCCGGCGGCGGGAGCTGACGCCGGGTCCGTGGTGGGTCGCGAATCCCCGGCCTGGCGGGCGGCGGCGCGCGCCGGTGGCCGGCCGCACCGACAGAAGTCATCGACGCTCTCGATCGGCCAGCGCTTGCCGCTGAGCTCGAGCTCGAAGTCGGCGGCGTCGAGCCCACGGATCGGCCGGCCGTCGCGGTCTGTGACCTCCACATCGAGGATGATGAGATGCACCTCCGCCTCCTCGATGAGACCCAGGTCCACCGGCGGTCGCGTCTTCTCCTCTGCAGGGCGGGCCTCGACCGGTCGCGCGGCGCGAGGGAGAAGCACCGCGACCGCGAGCACCGCGACCGCGAGCCCCACGACAGGTGGGATCCGTCGGGTCGTGACGGACCGGGTCATTCCTTCAGGGAGGCGCCGCATCGGGAACAGAGTGTCCCCTCCTCCTCGTCGATGGGAGCCCGGCAGGAGGGGCATTCGGAGATCATCTCCATCTCGCATGTCGGACAGTAGAGGCTCTCGTCGGGATCGAACTCGATGGCCACCGTGCAATCCTCGACGGGGCAGATGGCCCAGCGGGTGGTCGATGCGGACATGGACAGGTCTCCTGTGCGCCCGGCGGGCGTCTCACGATGCCGGCGCGCCGTCCCGGGCGAAGAAGGTGGCGGAGAAGCCGACAAATGCCAGTCCGAACGAGATGATCGGCGGGTGGACGAAGTAGCGCAGGCTGATGGCGAACTGCACACCCGCGAGCAGGATGTCGACGAGCAGCACGGTCTGGATGAAGGCCCGGTCGCCGCCGCAAAAGCGCAGGACAGCGAGGTTCAGCACGCCGACGAAGAACGCGAAGGCGACGAAGCTCAGCGAGTACCCGACCAGAAAGTCGGTCATTGTGCGTTGCAGCCCGAAGAAATCGAAGTGGTAGGTGCGCATCAGATCGAACAGAGTCCGCCCCGTGGCGTCGGTCGGGGCCGGGCGGCCGGCGAACTGGGCCACGAGATGCAGCCCCGAGATGGAGATCAGGACGTACGAGGTGAGACGGAAGAGGAAATGCTTCACGGTCACCGGGCCTTGCCCGAGCGCGACTGCAGGGAGTCCACCATCGCCCGGATGCGTTCCTGCGTCCTGTCGGAGAACCAGCAGTCGAGGAACTCCGGTCGAAACAGCGCGTCGGACGCCCGGATCCGTTCGACCGTGGGGCGGCGCAGGTAGTGCTTGGTGGCGGCGAACGCGCACGGGTCCTTGGCCGCATACCCGGCGAGGCGTTCGCGGCAGGTTGCGCCGAAGTCCCGGGCATCCGCTACCTCGTGAACCAGTCCGACCTCGACCGCCTCCTCGTTGGTGTAGTTGCGACCGAGGAGGGCGACCTCCTCGAGCCGTCGCGGGCCGACCGTCTCTCGCAGGAGCAGGGCGACGCCGAATGGCAGCGGCACCCCGACCTGGACCTCGTTGAGGCCGATCATCGCGTCTTCGCGCAGAACGCGGTGGTCGGTGGCCAGGGCCAGCACACAGCCTCCGGCCACGGCGTGGCCGGACACGGCCGCCACCACCGGCTTGGAGCAAGTGTAGAGCGCGAAGAGGCAGGAGTCGAACCGTTCCATGAAGCGACTCATGGTGGCCCGGTCGTACTCGATGAGTTCCACGAGATCGAGCCCTGGAGAGAACAGCTTGCCCGCCGACGCCAGCATGAGACCGCGCACCCCGCGGTCGGTCTCGGCCTGCTGGAGCGTCCGGGTCAGAGCCTCCAGCAGGTCGGCGTTGAGGGCATTCGCGTGGCGGCCCTGCATCAGCAGGGTGCCGAGCCCGTCCTCGACGGTCAGGGTCACACAGGGATGTGCGGCATCCATGGGTTCCTCCCCTCCGATTGTACCGGCCGGTGGCACCGAAGCCAATCGCCTCCTCCGGCGCCAGGATCCGCGGCCCGCCGCCTGGCAGGGCGCCGTCCCGCGGAATCATCCGGCGCTGTCCATGGTTAGCAGTCGAAGAACACGCCACCCCTGCGTTCGCCTCGACCGGCCGGCGTCGGGTATGCTGGACGGGTGACCTGAAGAGGAGACGAGAACCGATGGGTTATCTGGAGACCACGAAGGACTTCTACCGGACGGCGGCCGAGGAGCCGGATGAGGGGCTGTGTTGCACCATCACGCCGGCGTGGCAGCTTCCCGAGCTGACCGTCCCGGGCCGCATGCACGAGATGAACTACGGCTGCGGCAGCACCGTCCATCCACGCGATCTGGCGGCCGAGCCGGCCGTCCTGTACGTGGGTGTTGGCGGCGGGCTGGAGTTGCTGCGCTTCACCTATTTCAGCCGGCGGCCGGGGGCGGTCATCGGCATCGACCCTGTGGAGGCGATGCGCGACGCGGCCCGCCAGAACCTGGAGGAAGCGGCCCGGCTCAACGCCTGGTTCGAGACGGACTTCGTGTCGCTGCGTGACGGCGACGCCATGGCGCTGCCGGTTCATGCGGGCAGCGTGGACGTCGTGGCCCAGAACTGCCTCTTCAACATCTTCGAGGAGGCCGACCTGCGGCGGGCGCTGGCCGAGACCTACCGGGTCCTGCGCCCCCACGGGCGGTTCGTCACGTCGGATCCGATCGCGCCGCACGCGCTGCCGGGCCATCTCACCGGTGACGAGCGATTGCGCGCCATGTGTCTGTCCGGAGCCACGACGTACGAGCGTTACGTGGACCTGCTCGTGGAGGCCGGTTTCGGCACTCTCGAGGTGCGGGCGCGGCGACCGTACCGCGTTCTGGACCCGGCGCGGTTCGGTGTCGAGAAGCCTGTGCTGCTGCAGAGCATCGAGGTCGCGGCCATCAAGGACCCGGTGCCCGATGACGGACCCTGTGTCTTCACCGGCCGCACGGCCCTCTACTTCGGGAGCGAGCCATCGTTCGACGACGGCGCCGGACACATCCTGTCGCGCGACGTGCCGGCCTCCGTCTGCGACAAGACGGCGGAGAAGCTGCTGGCTCGAGGCCGCGACGATCTGCTGGTCACGCCATCGACCTGGTTCTACGACGGTGGCGGCTGCTGCTGACCTCCCCGGCGGCAGTTCCCCCGGCCGCCGCCGCTCGCCTTCGGGCCGGGCGAGGCCTACGACAAGAACCTCACCTACCGCGCCGGCCGGTGCCCGGCCCGCAGCTACCCCGAGTCCGCTCTGGAGGTGGCAAGTCGGCACGCCGGGGAGGTGGCCGCGCTGTTCACACATCACCTGCCGCTGTCGGAGGGGGTGGCCGCTTACCAGCTGTTTGCCAGCCGGGCCGACGGCTGCGTGAAGATCCTGCTCCGACCCTGAGTGCTGTCCGCCTCATCGGCACCGGGGCGAGCGCCGGCAGGTGAACCCGCGCGAGCTTCGCGGTCCGGGACGAGAGCCCGGTCGGGGTGTCGACACCGCAGGGAAGAAGCGGGGCTCCGCCATTGCGGCTTGACATCTCGCGTCCTTGCAGTACCAGAACAGGGGGCCGTGTCATGGAGGGGAACATGCCGGCGCAGAGGCACAGATCCGTCGCCGCCGCGTGGCCGCTCATCTCACCGGCAGCCGGTCTCGACCGACGCTGCCGGTCAGTCAGGAAGGGACACAGGTGAACCGCCTTCTTCGTGCTGCCGGAGGCCTTGCCATCGCCGCGGCCCTCCCGGTCACCGCGTTCACCACGGACGCGCAGGATCTCGAACCGCTGGTCCAGGTGTCCCGCCACTCGCTGTTTGACGACTGCACGTCGGATGGCGGTCAGGGCGGCACGGTGTTCAAGGGGGCGGAGGTCGAACCCTGGGTGGTCGCCAACCCGAGAGACCCCCGCCATCTGGTCGGGACCTGGCAGCAGGACCGCTGGTCCAGCGGCGCGGCGCGCGGGCTGGCGGTGGGCGTGTCGTTCGATGCCGGCGCCACGTGGCAGTCGGTGGTGGTCCCGGGGCTGACCCGCTGTTCAGGAGGCTCCTTTCTGCGCGCCTCGGATCCCTGGCTCACGTTCACCGCGGCCGGCGATCTGTTTCACGCCTCCCTCGCCCTGACGTCGAGCAGCACGACGGTGTCGGCGATCCTGGTGAGTCGCTCCACTGACGGGGGACTCACCTGGGGTGAGCCGTCGACGCTCATCCAGAGCCATTCCCCGTTCTTCAACGACAAGGAATCGATCACCGCGGATCCTCATGATCCCGATCTCGTGTACGTGGTGTGGGACCAGATCAACTTCTCCCTGAGCCGGGGACCGGCGCTGCTGGCCCGCACCACCGACGGTGGCGAGACCTGGGAGTCCCCTCGCATCATCTATGACCCCGGCCGCCGGAGCCAGACCATCGGCAATCAGATCGTCGTCCTGCCCGATGGCACGTTGCTCGACTTCTTCACGGAGATCCTGCGTGGCAACATCTTTCTGGCGTACCGCCGGTCCACCGATGCCGGTGTGACCTGGGGGCCGGGACTCGGTCCGGTTCGCGTGACGCGCATGGGATCGATGGGCGCCATCGATCCCGACACGGGGATCACCGTGCGGGACGGCGCGTTCCTCTTCGATGTGGCCGTCGATCCGGTCAGCGGCGCGCTCTACGCGGTCTGGCAGGAGGGTGGGTTCAGCTTCTTCCGCTACCCGGCGATCGCCTTCAGCCGCTCCACCGACGGCGGACTGTCCTGGACGGCGCCGGCTCGCATCAACCGGATCCCCGGGGCCACGGATCTGGAGCGCCAGGCGTTCACGCCGTCGGTGGCGGTCTCGCCCTCGGGCGCCATCGGCGTCTCGTACTTCGACTTTCGCCTCAACCACGCAGCCGCCGGGGCTCTCACCGACCGGTGGTTCATCTCGTGCCATCCCGATATCGCGTCCTGCGATCGGTTCGGCACCTGGCAGGAGGCGCGCATCACCGATGAGTCGTTCGACATCAAGGCGGCGCCGTTTGCCGGCGGGTTGTTCCTGGGGGATTACATGGGACTCGCGGCCGCCGGCGACGACTTCGACGTCCTCTTCACACAGACCGGCGCCGGCGACCGCGCCAGCGCCTTTCATCGTCGCGTCCGGATGTCGACCGGTGTGGCGCCCCGCGGGCTGGGCTGGTGGCGGAAGCAGGT
>JBHHZI010000132.1:0-8848 GCA_046757965.1 Acidobacteriota bacterium
TGGTCTGTCGCGTCTCGTGTCGGCCGGCCTGAGCTGGACGTTCTGATCGCGCGAGTGCTGGGACTGGCTAGTCGATCGGTTCGATCACGCCACAGGCGACGCGCCCTCCGGCAGCGCCTGTCGGCTGGCTGGTGAGATCATCCGCCTTGGCGTGGATGATCACGGCGCGCGACAGTATGTTGGTGGTGTTGCCGCCGAGCGAGATGCGCGAGCTGACGCGGTTCAGCATCCCGTGGCCGTTTGCGTTGGCCTCGATGTTGCCCAGATCACCGGCGTGCGCCTGCGCCGCGTTGGGCCCGGCGTGATCGACCCCCATGGGATTGAAGTGGCCGCCTGCGGACTTGCCGTCCGGAGATGAGCAGTCGCCGATCTCGTGGATGTGGAAGCCATGCGAGCCGGGTGTCAGGCCGTTGACGTGGGCCTCGACCCGCACTCCTTCAGGCGTGGACGTGAAGGTCACGGTTCCCGTGACGCCGCTGTCATGGAGCGCCTTCAGCGTGGCCCGGGCAGTGTGGGTGCCGGCCGGTGCCCCGTTAGACCGGGTCTGTGGCGCGGCGGCCGCCTCTGCGATCTCGGGGGGCTGGGATGAACAGGATGCAAGAAGCACCATCGCGGCGGCGACGGCCAGACAGGTTCGTGTCTTCATGGCTAGATCCTCTCCATATTCAGGGGGCAACCTCGTTCGGCTGCGGCGTGATTCTATCAGGTGGTGGCCGTGCGGGTCAGCAAGCGGTGACGTCGTGGTCCTGTTCTGATCCCGGCGATGTGGTGTCTGACGCCGCGACGCGGATCGACGGGGGCAGGGGAGCGGGCTTCCGGGAGGATGTGAGTTCCGCGGAACACGGTCTCAACCCGGGGGCCTGATTCCCCCGGTTCCTGGCGCCACCCGTTCTCACCGGCATGACTCCACCTCCCGGTGGGGTCCTCGAGAATCTGACTCCGCGCCGGTGGAGACAGGGAGTTGAAGACAAGGCATGGTGGCGTGCAGATTGTTGCGGCACGAGGCGACGCGAACCCGCCGGACGAAGAGCGGGAATGACCTCGCCCGGCGCCTGTTTTCCCGGCACCAGACGGCGTCCGGCCACGTTGCGGCCGGTCACCCTGCCCGGCGGAGCCGGGAGGCGACGCCGCCCGCCCTCCGGGCCTCGTCTCCCGCGCTACGGGCACAACGCAACGGGCTGATATCAATGCTCTGGATCGACGCGGTGCCGGCCTCGGCCGTCAGAGCCGCACACGTCCTGCGCGATCGAGACCGAACAACAAACTGTGCACCGCCATGAAAACGATGGATGAGCAGTTTGCTGGCCGAGGGTTCCGGGCGATGCGCCAACCCTCACGCATGGCTGTGTTCCACCGGCTGGGGGCCGAACAACGAGCCATGGCCCGCCATGAAAAACGGCGTGGCAGCCTTGACTTTCGTCTAATATTCGTCTATGGTGTTTGCGAAGTCGTGCTGCTCATCTGTCCACCCTGAGGTCGCTGTTCGACGGACTCCTCCCATGTGGAGGTGCACCGTGCCGACAACAACTGAACGGGCATCTGCCGCGCGTGTCGCTCGGCGCGGGCCGGTGTCGGTGCCGGCCGCTGACCTCGCGTCTGTTGCAGCGGCTCAGCATGTCGCCGTCAACAGGCGGCAGGGCGAAATCGATCCCGGTCGAACGGCGGGTCCTGTTGTCATGGCGGTTCCGGACCTCACGCGCTTCACCTGCGATGGTCTTGCCCTGGCCATCAGGGAGTCGCTGGACCGCCTGCTGCCGGGCATCGCGCGGACGGCCCGTGTCTGGATGAGCAGCAAGGCATGGCAGCACTTCGGATATGCGCGCGTCGGTGACCATGCCCGCGAGTCTCTCTCCCGATCGGGCCGGTGGCTTCGCGACCGCGCGGCCCTCGGAGAGGCACTGGAGCGGGTCCCGGCACTCGAGCGAGCCCTGACGGATTCCCGAGGATGCCGGGCCCTCGGGCAGGTTGCGGCCCTTGCTCTGGCGCGGATCGTGACGCCCGAGTCCGTCGATGCGTGGGTCGCGCTTGCCCGCCGCGTCACCGTGCGTTCTCTCAGGGATGCGCTTCGTGCGGCCCGAGAACATGGCTCCGTGTGGCCGCCGGACGACGCCGCGCCGAGGCCCGCGGACGCGGACGCCGACGCCCGCTCGACCTCCGGCCGCAGTCTCCCGGACCCGACCAGCGGCGAGGCGAGCACACAACAACCCCGCAAGGAGGAGGTCACGCAGGCCGCGGGGCACCGGACGATCCGCATGCCCGTGCCTGCCGCGGTTCGCGACCTTTTCGACGAGACTCGAGAACTTCATGCGGCTGTGTGCGGAAGGGAACAATCCGTGCAATCTCTCATTGAAGCGCTGGTTGCCGAGACGCAGGCGGGCCCCGAGCCGGTGGATCTGGCCCCGTCCGGGCCATCGCCTCATCGCCGGCCCTCGCGGATGCGCGCCATCGAGGAGAGCGTTCACGCCACCACGGCCGGCTGGAAACATCTGCCGGCGCAGGCGCGGCCCGAGGAACGGCGCGCGATCCGGTTGCTCGTAGATGTCGAGAACCTGCTCGATCTCGCCGGCTCCGGCGGGCCGGAGGAACTGTACCGGCAGCTCACCCGGTTCGTGGAACTGGAGGACGGCCTCCAGCGGGAACTCGGCCGGCTCTTGCTTCTCCTGGGTGCCGGGCGGGCGTACAGCCGGCTCGATTTCACCGGCACGGCACACTATGCCGAACAGCGCCTCGGAATGAGTCGCACGACCTTTCGCGATCGGGTCGCCCTGGCCCGGGGGGCCGCCGAGCGCCCGGAGCTTCACCGAGCGTACGAGACCGGTGATCTCCGGTTCCAGTCGGCGCTGCTCCTGCTCCGATTCCTGCGGCGTGACCACGGGTGTCTCGACCCGGACGCCGAAAGAGCCTGGATCCGCCATGCCGGGCAGGTCAGTGTGAAGCGGTTGCGCGACGAGATTCGACTGCGATCCGGTGAGGGCGTCGAGAAGGAGATGCCTGCCCTGGTCCATCCCCCTACAGCGCGCGAATGGTACGACTCCTTGCGGCGGGCTCCCGGAGACACCGGTGCACGGTTGCGCGCGCTGGGGCCGCGGGCGGCCAGGATGCCGGCGGCAACGACGGTCTGGTTCAATCTGCCGGCCGAACTCGCCACTGATTTTCTGGCTGTCATCGGAGCCCGGCGCAGAGGACTCGAGCGGGCCGCTCGTGGTCTCGACGTTGATGTCGAACCCCGTTGTCCTGCGGCCCGTCGCGACGACGGGACCGACCCACGGTTGTTTTCCACCTCGGAACCCCGCTTGGTGGGCACCCGGAAGAACGGGGCGAGCGACGAGACGAGCCCGTCCAGCCCGCTCGGCGCTGTGGCCCATCGAGATGAGGAACCCGGCCCACGGTTGTTTTCCACGCCAGGCGCCCGGTCATCTCGCGCGGTGGCCGACGACGTACCGGTGGCGATGGAAGTTGCCCGACAGATGACGCAACGGTGCGGACATGTGCCGATGTGGGTCGGGCTGCTGGCGATTCTCGAGGACTACATCTCCACGTGGGACGATCCGCGGTCAATGCCTTGGCGACCATCGCGACGGATCTACGAGCGCGACGGGTGGCGGTGCGCGGCGCCGGGATGCACCTCTCGGCGTCATCTGGAAAGCCACCACATTGTCTATCGTTCCCGGGGAGGCGACCTGAAGGCGGACGAGAACCAGGTCTGCCTCTGTCGGTTCCACCATCAACAGGGTGAACACGGGTCGTTTGCCGCGGTGGATGGGGTGGCTCCGCTAGGTTTGCTCTGGCGGCTCGGGCGCCGGTCCGTCGGCCGATTCTTTCGCAACGAGTCCAGGCTATCATTAGCGGGTGCAGGTCGTGCTGATGCCATGTGATGTTTTCCGGCGCGCCGGGGTGCGTGTGATGGTTCTGGTGTCGGCGCTGGTGCTGGGCGCGTCGCCGGCCTGCGGTGCCGAGCAGGCCCTGCCGGTAGGCAGCCAGTGGGGCCAGTGGCGTGGTCCCCTTGGCACGGGTGCTGCCGTGCGCGGCGATCTGCCGGTGACGTGGGGCGAGGGGCACAACGTGCGGTGGAAGACGCCGTTGCCGGGGCGCGGGCTGTCGACGCCGGTCATCTGGGGAGACCGGATCTTCGTCACCACCGCCATCGCGCACGGGGAGCGGTTGCCGGTGAATCATCCGGATGCGCCGGGTGCTCATGACAACGTTCCGGCCCTGCGCGCCGAGAAGTTCACTGTCATCGCGCTCGACCGGGACAGCGGGCAGGTGGTGTGGCAGCGAACGGTGCGGGATGCCCGACCTCATGAGGGGACGCACGCCACCGGGAGCTGGGCTTCGAACTCGGCGATCACCGATGGCGAGCGTGTCTATGCGTTCTTCGGTTCGGAGGGACTGTTCGCCCTGGACATGGACGGCAGGCTGCTGTGGCAGGTCGACCCCGGGGATATGCAGACTCTCCATGGGCATGGGGAGGGGAGCTCTCCGGCGCTCCACGGGGACACGCTGGTGATCAACTGGGACCATCAAGGCCAGTCGTTCGTGGTGGCGCTTGACCGGCGCACGGGCAAGCAGCGCTGGAAGGTCAAACGGGACGAGGTCACGTCGTGGTCGACCCCGCTCATCGTTGATAATGATGGGAGGGCCCAGGTCATCATCAGTGCCACCGGGCGTGTCCGGTCGTATGACCTGGCCACCGGCGCGCTCATCTGGGAATGTGCGGGGCTGTCCCGAAATGTCGTGGCCTCACCGGTGGCTGCCGATGGCGTCGTCTACGTGGCCAGCAGTTACGACTATCAGGCAATGATGGCGATCCGCCTGGCGGGAGCGAGAGGGGATGTCACCGGCACAGACGCGGTGATCTGGACGCGCCACCGAGACACGCCCTATGTGCCGTCGCCGGTGCTGGACGGAGGAACTCTCTGTTTCCTGAAGCACCTGTCCGGCATCCTGACGTGTGTGGATGCAGCCACCGGGAAGACGCTGGCGGGGCCGATGCGGCTGCCCGGTGTGCAGAATGTCTTCGCCTCGCCGGTCAGCGCGGCGGGCCGGGTCTATATCGTGGGTCGCAATGGCGTCGCCGTGGTCGTCGGCAGAGGTGGAAAATTTCCCGTGCTGGCGGTCAACCGGCTGGACGATTCATTCTCGGCATCACCCGCCGTGGTCGGTAAGTCGCTCTACCTGCGCGGCGATCACCATCTGTACCGGATCGCTGCCGAACCCGGGCCATGAGCGGGCCGGGGTCGGTCAGGCCGGTTCGGCGTCCGTGAACAGCGACGCATCCGTCGGCGGGAGGGTATCGGCGGAGTCGGCCAACAGCGTGCCGAGACGGGCGGCGATCGATTCCAGGAATTCCCTGTCCGAGGCTCGAAAGGCATCCGGCCTGTCCGAATCGATATCGATCTGGGCGACCGGTGTGTTGCCGACGCGGATCGGGACCACGATCTCGGAGGCGGTCTGGAGATTGCACGCAAGGTAGCGGTCATCCTGCTTGACGTCGGGCACGACGATGGTGTCGTTCGCCTGCATGGCCGCCCCGCAGATCCCCCGGCCGACCGGGATGGTCTCGTGAGGCGTGGGCCGCCCGCGCTGAGAATGAAGCTGCAGTTCGTCGCCATCGAGCACGTAGATGCCGACCCAGTCGAAGCGGTCGATCTCCTCGTGCAGAATGACCACGACCTGCTCGAGGATGGCATCTCGGTGCAGGCCGCGAGTTGCCCAGAGGCTATTCAGCCGTGTTCCGGCCCGGTGGAGAGTCTTCGGTTCTTCGTCGTGGCTCACGGTGGCTGATCTTCCTCTCTGGGTCGTGGGATTGCCGGCTGGGACCCTATGCTAACCTCATCAGGTTATTCAAAATTCCTCCGGCGATGCAATAAGGCAGAGGGTTCGGGATGATCGGGTTCAGGCCAGATCCGCGCTATCAGCAGTACTGGCGCCATTTCCGGAGCGGCGAATTCTGGGATGCTCACGAGGTCCTGGAGGGGCTCTGGCTGGAGGTGGGCGGTGCGGATAAGGAGTTCTACCAGGGCCTGATCCAGGCGGCGGCTTCTCTGCATCATCTGGCCCGTGGCAACATGCACGGCGCGGAGAAGCTGGCGAGCACCGCCCGCGTGAAGCTGGAGCCGTTTGGCAGCGCCCATCACGGCCTCCAGGTGGAATCGTTCTTGCTCGGCCTCGATGCGTGTCTGCAGGGCGCGCGTGCCGAGGCCCGGGGGCAAGAAACACTCGACCACCCGCGCCTGCGTATTCCCCGGGTCGATCTCGCGACCGGCCTGGATCCGGCATCGTCCAGTGACTGATTCGCGCTCCGCCCCGAAGCCATCGGACGGGTTCGTGCGCGTCGCGGTGGTCGGAGATGTCCCGGAAGGGCAGGGCCGGCGCGTGTTCCTCGACGGCCGGAAGGTGGCGCTGTGGCGGCATGCAGGCCGGTATCAGGCCTTCGGCGATCACTGCCCCCACATGGGGGCCGCGCTGAGCGACGGCAAGATGCAGGGGCACCGGATCGTCTGTCACTGGCACGGGTGGAGTTTCGACGCACGCACGGGGGCCTGCCTCAAGGAGGGGAAGGAGTGGGCGGCCATTCCGGTCTACGAGGTGAAGGTGGACGGGAGTGATATCCTGCTCCGCCGTGCCGGGAGGTGCCGCGGGCATGTGACAGCGCCGGGCACACCCGATCCCGGGGAGGGCGATCCGTCACAGGAAGAAGACGAACCCTGGATGAACTGGGAGCCACCGCCAGCTCCGGACGATTCGAGGAACTGAGTTCCGGACCACCTGTTTCCACCGGCAACGTCATCATGGCTCTCGACCGTCACATCTTGCTGGCACCGCACTTCCCCGCCCTGCGCGCCGACACGCTCCGGCGTACGGAATCCCGCGTCCAGGATGCCCTGCGGACGTGCGGCAAGACGTGGCACGAGGCGGGCGTCGAGGTCCTCGTCACGATGTCCGCGGCGTGGGCTCCCGAGGGTCCGTTCCAGATCGACAACGGGGCACGGCACAAGACACTGGTGGACTTCGCGGGCATCGAGACCGATCTGCGGGAGACCAGCGACGGCTGGCCGGATCTCGCCAACGCCTTGCATGCCAATGGCATCGACAACGGCCTGCCGGTGGAGACGGTTCATCGCGGCATGGACCACGGCACCGCGGTTCCCCTGAGTTATCTGTGCCCCGACCTGTCATGCCGTGTGGTGATGCTGTCGGCGAGCCAGCGCAGGGCCGAGGATCTGGCGCTGTGGGGCGAGGTCGTCCGCCGGACGTGCGAGGGCGCCGGGGCACGGATCGCGATCTTTGTCGGAGGGTCGCTGTCGTACAACATCGAGGCCTTTGCCGAGGGCAAGGACCACGCAGAGGGCAGGGAACTGGATCGCATGATCCTGGGTCGGCTGGAGGCCGGGGACTGGGACGGCCTCGCACGCACCGACCCGGCCGAACTGGCGGCTGGAGTGGCACAGGAAGATCTGAGACATCTGTGGTTCCTGGGCGGTGTTCTCGGGTCTCCGGAACCCGGCCGCGTGCTGGCGTATCACCGCCACCCGTCGGTGGGGTCGGCCGTCGTATCGTTCGACCTGAACGACGATCAGCCGGCGGGGAGCAGGTAGGGCGTCAGGTCCAGCATCTTCACGTCATCCCGCCGGGACAGATGCTCGAGGAGCCAGTACTTGTGCCCCGCGCCGAAGGTCACGAGAACGCGCTGCCCCCGGTGGCGGGCCAGGGCCTTCTCGATCAGCGCGTAGTGTGATTCGTTGATGTGAGTCCAGCCGCCCGGCCCGATGCGGTCATTCAGGAACTCGTCGTATGGCGCCAGTTCCTCCCGGGTTCTCTCATCGTACAGCGCGGAATGAATCACCCTGGGGTCATCCTCGTCTATTGGGTGGGCCTCGTGATCTGCACGAATCGCCTCGTTTCGCCGCGTGTATTCGGCGAACTCCGTGGCGAAACGGGGGTCGCTCTCGAATTCCTTGATGCGGGCCTGTCGCAGATCGGACATCTCGACCGTCCAGGCGGCGCACGGCTCGATGGTGAAGCCCATCTCGACGGCGAGAGGCAGCAGCACGTCGGTGTATTCGGGGAATCTCAGCAGGCGCTCATCCTCGATGACTCCCCGCTCGGTCCAGTCCGCCCAGATGCGCGACCATCGATCCGGCGGGATCTCGGCGCACACGGCGTCGGGATGAAAGCGGCGGATGGTGTCGCGCACCTGGTCCAGTCCCCAGGTGGCGCTTTTCCGGTGGCCCGAGTGAATCATGCCCATCACGGCGACCTCGGTGCGCCCGTCGGATCCTGCCGCTGGCACGGAGGCCGGGGTTCTGGAAGGAGCCGGGTCCGGGATGGCGATGACGTCCACCTCGTCGGAGCCCTCGCAGGCGACCCACAGGGTGGCGCCGGAGGGGTCGACGGCCAGTGTGATCGGGATCTTGCCGGTCGGCACGCGGGCCGCGACGCGCCGCGTGGCCAGATCTATCACGGAGATGTCGTCGCTGGCCGTGTTGTTAACGAACGCCCGCGAGCCGTCCGGCGAGACCACGACGGAGAACGGTTCGTCGCCGATGCCGTCCTCGACCATGCCGGCGATCTGGTGCGAGGCGGTGTTGACGAACACCACCCGGTCTTCGCCGCGCACGGCGACGGCGTAGTCGATGCCGCCGGGCAACACCGTGCCGCCGCTGGGGTGACGACCGACCGGGACCACTGCCCGTTCCTTCTCGTTCCACAGATCGATGATCGTGACCCTCCCGTCGTCGTAGCTCGGGACGAAGGCGAGCCGGCCGTCGCGGGTTGCGGCAGGAGGGAAGGGGCGTTTCCCGGTGGGGAAATCCCCGATCAGCGTGAAGGTGTCGCCGTCGATGAC
>JBHHZI010000133.1:0-8843 GCA_046757965.1 Acidobacteriota bacterium
CCATGCGATCAGATCTCGACCGGCCCGTCAACAACGCCGAATCCTGACCGCTTACGGAATAGCCGGGGCTGGGTCCTTGCAGCTAAAGGCCCACGTGCCTGTCCAGGCGGGCGGCGAGAGGCAAGAGATCAGCAGGTCAGTGATCGAATTCACCGGAATAGCCAGCCCACACTGAAGTTCGATTGCACTACGGGCGGCGTCCGACGGAGAAGGAGGACGACCGCGTCTGGCTGCCTCCGCAGTGCCACCGCGCAACCGAAGCCAGGGGCCTCAGTCGCGGAACCCGTGAAGAATCGGTGGTCTTCTCGCTCGCGCCAATACGCGATCGGAGAGGTTCATCCACGAAGCGCGTCCTCCGGAGCTCCGACGTGAACTCTGCCACGTCCGAGGCGCTGTGATCTTGGATGCGCTGTGACCGGTCGACCAGGTAGGCGAGGGGACTCGGTCGGCAGATTCAGGGAGCATGGGTCGAGGCGCCGGCATGCGGATCAGAAGTTGATCTTGAAGCGGGCCTCGTAGCGGCGGCCAAAATCCCGGGTTGCCTGCAGACGGCCGTCGACGAAGTCGGCGATGTCCAGGAAATCGTCGGCGAGGATGTTCTCGATGACGACGGTGGCGGTGGCCGTGTACTTCTTGATCAGAAAGGCCTTTTCACCCAGGAGATCGATCTGGAGGTGAGGGTCGTTGCGCTGATCGTTGCGCCGGCCGGTGGGGAAGACCGTCCGGAAGGTCGGCTGACCGCGATTGTCCGAGGAACTCTCGAGTTCGCGCAGCGAGAACGGCGTGCCGCTGAAGTAGTTCATCACGGTGCCAAGCTGGAAATCTCCCCAGGGCAGGATGGTCGTCAGGTTCACCTTCACGACATTGCGGATGTCGAAGCCGGTGAAGCCGAACTCATCGGTCACCAGTGACGGGTCATTGCCGGACTCATCCTGGAAACTGTCGGCCGCCCCCACCGAACGCGCGTGGGTCCAGCTTGCCTGGAGCTGCCAGTTGCGCTTCATGCGGCGCACGAACTCCACGGTGAAGCCGGAGAATTGCGAGATGTTGGAGTTCGACAGGAACAGGACGTTGTTGAAGAAGACGTCGCGGCGAAACAGGTCGCCGACGCCGTCGGCGACGGCCCGGGAACCGCCGTCGGCACTGGAGGCGAAGGTCCCGAAGCAATCGTCGAAGTGACCGTTCGGCACCGCGGCCGGCTCGCCGACGGTGGTCAGCCGGCCGGCCGCCGCCTTGACGAAGGCCACATTCTTGGTCGGCACCAGTCCGTTGACCGCCGGGTCGAGCTCGCACGTGGCATTGCCGCCGAGTGGGATGAACCCGACCACGCGCGTCCGGCCGGCGACCTTGCGGCGCACCGGGGCGAAGAACTCGGGCCCCACATCGCGGGCAAAATGGTTCAGGTCGGTGTCCTGGAGCTGGTCGCGGAAGTGACGGGAGATCCAGGTGATCCGGATCTTGGTCTCAGGGGCTATCTCGCGCTCGAAGCCCACCGTCCACTCCTCGTTGAACTGGGTGCGCAGATTGCGGTTGACCTGCGTGATCGTGGGGTCGGAACCGCCGCCGCCGGCATCCCGGGGAATGCCACAGGCGCCCACCACATCCGAGGTGCAGCCGGTGGTGAAGGTGAACACCCGGGACCGCACATCGGGGCCCTGCTCGGCCACGGCCGTGGCGAGGTTCGTCTTGTCGAAGAAGCGGCCATAGGTGGCAAAGACCCGTGTCTTGCCGTTGGACCAGGGGTCCCACGAGACGTTGAAACGGGGGGAGAGGTTGTTGTTGTTGACATTCACCGTCGATCCCGGCCGGTTGCCCTTGACCACGAGGGTGGGCAACGCGCCGCTCAACGTGGTGGTGCAGAGCGTCCCCCCGCCGCGTCCGCCGAGGCAGTCGTCGGTGAACTTCTTCTTCGGGAAGGTGAAGAAGAACGGTGTGGCCTGGTTGCACGGCCGCCCCGAGGCGCCGAAGGAACCGCCGTTGCGCTTGAAGGCGGCAAACTCGGCGGGAAACAGCCCGGCCAGGAGGCGCTCGGTGGCCTCCACCTGACCCGCTCCAGGCGTGGCGCTCTCGCACTGGATGAGAAACTGCTGGAAGCTGCTGAATTCCGTCCGGGGATCGAAGGGCGCGAATCCGTCGGCAACCACCTCCTCGCGGTCCCAGCGCAAACCGGCGGTGATCGAGACGTTGTCGCGGGGCAACCAGGTGTCGGTGATATAGACCCCGAAGTTGTCCGAATCGCCCTCCAGGTGGTTGAACCCGGCCCGGCCTGCGGCCACTGCCGCCGGATTGGCGGGGATGGCGAACTGCTCCTGCACGAGGAACTGCTCCCCGCCGGCATCGAGGTCATTGCCGCTGCCGAACAGGTTGACCACCCGGGCGAAGGTGCGCACCGTCCCCTGGAACAGGTCCCGCTCGAAGTGCTCCCGTTCGAACGACAGGCCCATGGCCAGGTCGTGGCGCCCGAAGAAGTCGTCCACGAACACGGTGAGATCCTCGGTGAAGGTCAGGCGCTGGCGCTTGTCCTTGAAGTTCAGGAACCAGCCGCCCGTGACGGCCCCGGTGTCCTGGTCGAAGTTCAGTCCCAGGCTGGTGAACGGGCGGTTGTCTCTCGGATCCTGCGGGGTGGTGGGAATGATGTCGATGCCGCTGTCCTGGAAGGCCACCAGTGACTTGAGGAGCACGGTTGGCGAGAAGATGCTGTCGAGTTGCACGTTGTAGAACGGCCCCCCCTGCCGCTGGGTGAAGCCGGCCTCGGGGAGCACGCGCGAGTTCACGCCGAGGTTGGTGAAGTCCAGCGGATCGGCCCGCACCTGCGCCGTGAGCTTGTTGGCGGCCGTGACCGCCCAGGTCAGCTTGCCGAGCACCCGGCGGCCGGTGGTCGACTGCACGAGTGTGTTGGTGCCGTTGAGCGTGTTGAGGGGGAAGTCGTCGTTGAACTCCTCATCGGTCAGGAAATACCACAGCTTGTCCTTGCGGAGCGCGCCGGAGACGGTGAGAGCGGGCCGCACGCTCCGGAACGAGGACGCATCGTTGCCCGTGGCGCCATTGCCGTCGAAGAGGCTCGACCGGAACGAGAGGGTGAAGGTGCCCTCGAACTCGTTGCTGCCCGACTTGGTGATGATGTTGGCAAAACCGCCCGAGGCGCGCCGGAACGATGCATCGGCGCCGGTCTGGATGACCTCCACCTGCTCGATGGCATCGGTGTTCAGGTTCGAGAGGAAGGTTCCCCCCAGCGGGTCCTGGTTGGAGACCCCGTCGATCACCGTGTTGAAGTTCTCGGCCCGGGCCCCGAGCACGTTCGGGTTGCCGTCGTCATCCGGATCGACGACGCCGGCGGCAAGGGTCAGGACGTCCTGGTAGTTGCGTCCCAGGAGAGGCAGCCCCTCGATGAACTCGGAGGTGAACTCGGTGACCTGGCCGACCTCCTTCAGGTTGACCACACGATCGCCAGGCCGCTTGGCGGAGACGATGACCTCCTCGGTGCGCTCGGCGAACAGTTGCACCGACTCCACGGTGGTCAGTCCGGCGCGAATCACCAGCCGGTCCTGGATCACCCGGGCGTAGCCGCCGCCGGCGAACGACACCGTCAGCACGTAGTCGGTGCCGGCCGGCAACCCGCTGACGCGGTAGTGGCCATCCTCGTCGGTGAGCACCACGCGCGCCACGTCGGCCGTCTCGCTGCCGACCTCCACGGTGGCGCCGGCCAGGGGCACCCGGGCCGGGTCCGTGATGACCCCTTCGATGTTGCCCGGCCGGTCATCGGCCGCCCGGACGCCGGACAGGACGGGCGCGGCCAACAGGAGCAGGCCGGCGCAAAGGGCAACCGATCGGTGGCTCCGGCCTGCTCGCATCGTCCCCCCGCTCTCCAGCCCGCCGGCAGGGCGGGTCTGACCTGCAGAAAGAACAAGTATACCGGAGAGGGACGCATTCCCGGCACGCGGCGGATCAGCGACGAGGAGAGCGCGGGCGGTGCGGGGCAAACAGCGTGCAGTCGGCGCCGGTGCTGGCGCGAACCACGGCCGACGGCACGCGCGCCGTGGTGAATCCGAGCGCCCGGCAGCCATGAGGATATCGCGGTTGCCAGGTCACGAAGTAGAACGCGCACTGCCGGCAGACCGGGCGGGAGCGCCCGCACGGCGCGTGGGATCGGTCTTGCGGCGACATCGTCCTGCCAACATGGGGACCGCCCGGACCGGTTTCAAGCGGGGTCGGCGCCCGGTGCCCGAGCGGGAGGCCGAGCGGTGGGCAGGGCCCGCAGCAGTACGGCCACCCCGTCCTCGACCATCGTGTACCAGACCGGCAGCGCCAGGAGCGTGAAGATCGTCGAGCTGGCCAGGCCGCTGATGATGACCACGGCCATCGAATCGACCGGCACGCCGGACACGGTGAAGTTCGACATGGCGAGCGGGAGCAGACCGAAGATGGTGGTGATGGCCGTCATCAGGATCGGCCGCAGGCGGTCGCCGCAGCCCTGCACCAGCGCGTCGAGCCGTGCGGTCCCGTCGCGGCGCAGGCGATTGACGTGGTCGACCATGACGATGCCGTTGTTGACCACCATGCCGATGAGAATGATCACGCCCATGAAGCCGACCGGCTCGAGCCGGTAGCCCAGCAGCCAGAGCGCCCAGAAGGCGCCGGAGAAGGCCAGCGGCAGGGTGATGAGAATCGCGGCCGGCTGCAGCACCGACTCGAACAGCGCCGCCAGCACCAGCACCACCAGCACCAGCGACAGGAGGACGCCCTTGAGCATGATCGCCAGCGTGTCGTCGCGATCCTGGCCGCGCTGGCCCCAGTCCCAGTCGTATCCATCCGGCAGGTGCACGCCGGCCATGGCGGCCTGCACCCGGTCGCGAGCCACGTCGGTGGTGATCGACGGGTCGAACTCGGCGGTCACCCACTGCGTCGTCCGGCGCTCGTCGCGCTCGATCTGCTGCTGGGTGCGGGCCATGGTGACGCGCCCCACCGACCCCAGCGGCACCAGTCCTCCATCGCCGCGGGGAATGGCCAGCTTGTCCAGCGAGGCCAGCCCGGGGCGCAGCGAGTCGGGCTGCGTCAGCAGCGTCTCCAGCTCGCTGTCGTGCTCGTGGAAGCGGCGAAGCTGGCGTCCTCGATAGGTGAAGGAGACCGCATCGGCCACCTCGCGTGGGCTCAGACCGAGAGAGCGCGCGCGGTCCGCATCGACATGAATCTGCGCTTCCTGCTGGCCGTGGACGGTGGGACCGAACATCTCCTTCACACCGTCGAGGCGTCGCAGCCGGTCCTCGACCTGGACCGCCTCCTCGCGCAGATACTCCTCGTCCTCGCCGTGCAGCGCCACGGTGACGAAGCGCCGATCCCCGCCGCCGCCGTGGCGGAAACGATTCTGGTCACCCACGTCGAAGGTCACGCCGGGGATCACCGGCAGGTTCGCCTGGAGGATCTCGCGGGTGCGACGCAGCGTCGCCTCGCTGGCTCTCTTCCAGGGCAGGAACACACGCGTCACCGCGAAGCTGTGCTCGTCGTAGTACGAATAGATGTTCTCGTAACCGATCTGATCCTGCAGGCCGGCCAACCAGGACTCCACCGTGTTGATGTGGCCTTCCATGACCTCGAGATTGGCCGGGTCGTGCACGTGGAGGACCACCCGCACGTCCCGTTCCTGCTCGCTGACGTCCCCGGTCTTCTCGATCTGCGTGATCGGCACGGCGGCGCTGCCGGCCAGGGCGATCAGACCGGCCAGCGCCAGCACCCGGTGGCGCAGTGTCCAGCTCAGTACGGCGCGATAGAACGGCACCACCCGGCGCTGGACCACACCCGGCCGCACCGGCCGGTGCGGCACGAAGCGCGCCGCCGCCAGCGGGATGAAGGTGAGCGAGATCAGCAGCGAGGAGACCACCGCCAGGCACAGGGTCAGGGCCACCGCACCCATATAGATCACCAGCGGCCCGGGCTCGACGGTGAACAGCCAGCTCCACACGATCACCGTGGTCGCCGTCGCGGCCAGCACCGCCAGCCCGACCTCACGGGCGCCGACACGGGCGGCCTCGCGGGGTGGAAGGCCCATCCCTTCGTGCCGGTGGATGTTCTCGATGACCACCACCGCGTTGTCCACCAGCATGCCGACGCCCACCATGAGCCCGAGCATGGTCAGCACGTTGAGGACCGAGCCGAGCAGATACATCACGCCACAGGTGACCACCAGGGAGAAGGGGATGGCCACGGCGACGATGAGCGTCGTGCTGATGCGCCGTAGAAACGCGAACAGCACCACGACGGCGAGCAACCCGCCGAACACACCGGCGTTGCGCAGGCCGGCCAGCGCCTTGCGGATCTCCTCGCCCTGGTTGGTCCAGATCAGCAGGTTGATGCCGTGCAGTTCGGGGTCGTGCCGGATGCCGTCGATGGCGACCATGACGCGGTCGACGGTGTCCACGGTGTTGGCGGCCGGTTCCTTGAAGATGTCGATGCCCAGGGCGAACTCGCCATCGAGGTGACGGCCGTATTCCAGGGGAGGCTGCTTCACGCTGACGCGGGCCACATCGCGCAGCCGCAGGTCCGCCTGGCCGAGAGAGAGGTTGCGGATCTGATCGAGATCGGCAAACCGTCCCACGGAGCGCACCGTGTAGCGCAGCAGATCGGCATCGATGGCACCCACGTCCATGTCGACGTTGGCCGCCTCCAGCCGCTGCAGCAGACCGCCCGGTTCGATGCCGTGGGCGCGCAGGGCATCGGGGTCGATCTCGATGCGCACCTGCTGCGGCTTGACGCCGTCGAGCTGGACGCTGGCCACTCCCTTCAGGCGCTCGAGAGGCCGGAGGATGTGCCGCTCGAGGAGGGTCCAGCTCTCCGACAGGTCCCGGCGGGCGGAGATGCGCCCCTGCAGCATCGCCCCGTCCGCCGGGCCGTTGCGGAACGTCTGGATGCGCACCTGACCGATCCCCTCCGGCCAGCGATCGCGCGCGCGATCCACCGCCTCGCGCACCTCCATCTTCTTCAGATCGAGGTTGGCGGACCAGGTGAACACAGCCGTGGCGCGGGCACTGCCGGACCCGGCCGAGCCGGCCAGCCGCTCGACGCCGGGAATGGTGGCCAGCTCGTCCTCGAGCGGGATGACCACCTGGCGCAACCCCTCGAGAGGATGGCTGCCGGGAAACGGCACCACCACGTTGATGACCGGTGGTTCGACCACCGGCATGAAATCCAGGGGCAGGCGAGGGATGGCGACCGCGCCGATGACCAGCAGGCTGACCAGCAGCATGAGCGTGGCGACGGGGCGCCGGAGCACCAGGTCGGGCAAGCTCATGTCACTCCCGTCGGGACCGAACCGGCGGCCGCCGGGGACCCGCCGGTCACCGCCGTCGGCGCCCGGTCGCGCGAGAACGCCCGGTAGAGACAGGGGATGACCAGCAGCGTCAGCAGGGTGGCCACCGAGAGCCCGCCGATGACGGTGATGGCCAGCGGCGCCCGCAGCTCATCCCCGGCTCCCAGACCGAGCGCCATGGGCGCCAGGGCGAGCACCGTGGTGATGGTGGTCATCAGGATCGGCCGCAACCGTTCCCGGCCGGCCGCCACGATGGCGGCCTCGCTGGCGTCCCCGTCCCGCCGGCGGCGATTGATGGCATCGACCAGTACGATGGCATTGTTGACCACGATGCCGGCCAGCATCACGACCCCGATGAGCACCAGGACACTGATCCCCCGGTGGGTCAGCAGCAGCGCGAAGACCACGCCAGCCGCGCCCAGGGGAACCGCCAGCAGGATGATGAACGGGTGCAGGAACGATTCGAACTGGGCGGCCATCACGACATAGACGAGGAAGATGGCCAGGGCGAGCATCAGCTTGAGACTGGCAAAGGAGGTCTGCAGCTCGGCGTCCTGCCCGGCCATCCCCACCTGGGCGCCCGCCGGCAGACGCAGGCTCGCCACACGACTGCGCACGCGCGCCAGCACCTCGCCGAGATTGGCCCCGCGGCTGCGGCCGGAGATCTCGGCCATGCGGGCTCCTCCGGCGCGGTAGATCGCCGCCGGGCCTCGGTCGACTTCCACATCGGCCACGGCGGAGACCGGCACCGAACCGCCGCCGGGCAGATGCACGCGGAGTTGGGCGACGTCGGCGGCGCGGTCGCGCGAGATCTCGGCGGCCCGCAGCCGGATATCCAGCCGTTCCTCTCCCTCGCGGAACTCGCCGATGACGTTGCCCCGGATCTTGGCGCGCAGGGCCGTGCCGACCAGCTCCGGCGTGACCCCGAGTGCGGCCGCGCGCTCGCGGTCCAGCTCGATGCGGACCTCCGGGTTGCCCGGTTCGGCCGTGGCCGCCAGGTCGACCACGCCGGGCAGCGAGGCCAGCTCGTCGCGCACGATGGTGGCGGCGGTGTCGAGATCGTGCAGATCGTCGGCGAAGACGCGGACCGCCACCGGCGGCTTGACGGTGAGCACGGAGGGGCGCACGAGATCGGCATCGATGTGTGGATACAGGGAAAGGACCGCGCGCACCCGCGCGATCACCTTCGCCTCGACGCCCGTGTCGGCCCCGTCGATGAGCGACAGGTCGAGACGCGCGAGATTCTCACCGATGGTGCGTCGCCCGGATGCCGAGGAGGGCAGGCTGCCGACCAGGGAGAACAGATGGGCCACGCCCGGCTCCCCGGCCAGGGCCTCCTCGAGGCGCTGCACGCCGGCGGCGGTGGTCGCCAGGGGTGTCCCGGCGGGAAAGCGGAGCTGGAAGGCGAACTGGCCCTGGACCAGGTCCGGAACCAGGCTGGTGCCCAGACCCGGAAGCGCTGCCATGGACAGGGCGAACAGCGCCACCGCGACGGCGATCACTCCCCAGCGATAGCGCAGCGCCCGGGACAGCATGCCGGGGT
>JBHHZI010000134.1:0-8819 GCA_046757965.1 Acidobacteriota bacterium
CGGCATGCAGTCCTTGACCCTGCCCCTGCGCTTTCCGGCCGCGGGCCGCTACCGGATCGTTCTGGACCAGAAGGATCTGGGCGCCGGTGGCGCGCATCTTTCTCTGCACCCGCAGCATCGGGTCGTCATGGACGTCATCGCCGGTCGACCGGACCTCTCCGGCGCCGACGCCGAACTGGCGTCGATGACCACCGTCCGGCGCGCGCCGGCGGCCGTCTCGCCGGCTGGGGTCAGGGCGAAGTCCAGCTCGCCGCGCTGATCGATCCGCGGCTGGCGTCGAGGCGTCGTCCCACCCGCCACCGTGGTCCGCCTTCCCGGCGTCCTGAGGCTCACCGGGCCAGCCAACGGCAATCATCCGACCGCCTTTGACAGGCGCGACGAACGCGTCCATACTCCCCGACCGGATCGACGCATGGGTGGTGAGACGGCCAGAGAGAGTTCGTGGCAGGCCCGGGGCCTGCTGTTCGAGAACTGCAGCTGCCAGGCGGTCTGTCCCGGCCACGTTCACTTCGATCAGCTCTGCACCCACGATCGCTGTCTGGGGTACTGGGCGATGCGCGTCGACGAGGGCAGGTGGCGCGATGTGTCCCTCGACGGCCTGACGGCGGTGGTGGCGTATGACACACCACGCCACATGATCGAAGGCGACTGGACCGAACGACTGGTCATCGACGCAGCCGCCAGCTCAGCCCAGCGACAGGCGCTGGAGACCATCCTCATGGGCCGGGCGGGCGGGCCGTGGGCCGTGCTGGCGCGCTTCACCGGGCGCTGGCTGGAGACGCTCTATCGGCCCGTTCGCATCGTCTCGACGGCGGACAGCCGCGCCGTCTCCATCGAGGGCCTGCTCGACGCACGCATCGCGGCGATCCGGGGACGGGACCGGTCACGACGCGTGACCTTCGAGAACATGTTCAACCAGATTCACGCCCCGTCCCAGGTCATTGCCACCGGCGAGACCACCTACGACGACGGCACCATCGTGGTCAGGAACGACGGCACTCACGCGCTCTGGTCGCAGTTCGACTGGTCGGTCTCGGGAGACTGACCGCCGGTGCCGACCCCGCCCTCTCTCCGCGCGGTCGTCGTCACCGACCGCGCCGTGACCGCTGCGGCGGTGTCGTTGCTGGCCCTCCTGGCGTGGTTTCTGCTCGCCTCGACGGCGGCCGGCGCGCCGCCGTGGCACGACGCCCTGACAGGAGGCCACGCCCCGGACGGCTTCGTCGCGGCCGTGCTGGCCGGGCTGGCCATGTGGGTGCTGATGATGGTGGCCATGATGCTGCCGGCGGCGCTGCCGTGGATCGTGATGATCGCCCGGCTCTCCCGCTCCCGGCAGCGGTCGCACGCCCCCGTGGTGCGCGCCGGGCTGTTCACCGGCGGCTATCTGGCCATCTGGATCGCCTTCTCCCTGGCCGCCGCCGTGCTGCAGGCCGGCCTGCACCGTCTCGCTCTCCTCGACCCGACGCGGCTGCAGACCGGCCGCCTCCTCGGCGCCGGCGTGCTCATCGGGGCCGGCCTGTTCCAGCTCTCGCCGCTGAAGGACGCCTGCCTGGCCCACTGCCGCTCGCCGCTGACCTACTTCCTGGCGCGCTGGCGGGACGGACCGGCGGGAGCCTTCGGCATGGGCTGGCGCCACGGAGGCTGGTGCCTGGGCTGCTGCTGGGCGCTGATGATCGTCTCGTTCGCCCTGGGCGTCATGAACCTGCTGTGGATGGCCGGGCTGACCCTGTTCCTGATCATCGAGAAGAACGCACCCGGCGGCGTCCTGGTGGGGCAGCTCGCCGGTTGCGGCCTCGTGGTGTGGGGAGTGGGCTGGCTGGTCTGACCGGGTCGTCCTTAAGGGTGGATCCGTCCCGAGACGGACCTATACTCCCATCAAGGACCTGGCGGCGAGGCCGGTCGGCCTTCCCGGGGGAAAGCCATGAGTCATGATGTCGGAGCCGCTCGCTCGACGTGGAACCCGGAACTGGTGGAGCAGCTCCACCGTCTGGTGTTCGCGGGCGCTCCCGGTGACCCGGCCCGGCTGGCTCCGGATCTGTCCGCGCTGCAGGAGCGCTTCGGGCCGGCGACACACAGCGAACTGCTTGCCCTGCTGTGCAACCTGCGATTCGCTCCCGACGAGGCCGCCGGCCACTGGGACGGCATCGTCGCCCTAGCCGCCTCCATGAGGGCGCGCCTGGGCGAGCCGGTCAGCCTGCCGGTGGCCGTGGTGAGCTACTTCGTGGAGGTCAACCGCCAGATCGAGCATCCGGTCCTGGTCGAGCTGAAGGTGCTCGAGAAGACCCGGGCTTCCGTCTACCGGGACGAGCTGACCGGGCTGTACAACTATCGCTACTTCCAGGAATTCCTGCAGCGGGAGGTGCGGCGCGGCGAGCGCTTCCATCCCCCGCTGTCCCTGGCGATGGTCGACATCGACGACTTCAAGCAGTTCAACGACCAGCACGGCCACGAGGCCGGGAACACCGCCCTGGCAACCATCGCCACGGTTCTGGATGACTGCCTGCGCAAGGTCGATGTCGCCGCACGCTACGGCGGCGAGGAGTTCGCCCTCGTGCTGCCGTCCACCACCAAGGAGAGCGCCTACCGCGTCTGCGAGCGGGCACGGGACGCCATCGACTCCCGCGCCTTCCGCGTTGGCGAGGAAGAGACCGCGGACCTGACGGTCAGCATCGGGGTCGCGACCTTCCCTGCCGATGCCCGCGCCGCCGGCGAGCTCGTTCGCCGCGCCGACAGCGCCATGTACGCGGCCAAGGCCCGGGGCAAGAACTGCGTGCGGCTCTACGGGCAGGATCGCCGCTCCTACCGGCGCATCCCGGCCACGCTCCGCGGCAAGTTCTGCGTGCTAGCGGCGGAATACCACGCGCTCACCACCGTGAACCTGAGCGAGGGGGGCCTGCGGTTCCGGGTCGACCGGCAGATCCCCGCCGGCACGCTGCTCGACATCGTCCTCGTCCTTCCAGGGTCCGGCCGGGAAGTGTCCTTCTCCGGCCGTGTCGTGCGCGTCACCATGCTCGGCGAGCAGTTCGAGGCGGCGGTGAAGATCGTGGACATCTCGGGCGGGGATCACGCGGTTCTTTCCGGGGCCATCGACGAGATCTCCGACGAGAGACCGGCCTCGCCCGACTCTCGTGACGCCCTCCTCTCCTGAGGTTTTCCGACCCGTTATAATGCGGCCGTCCGGATCCGCACGCGTGGTGGCCCCGCTCCGGCGCGGGCAGGTGCCCGCCTCGACGCGGTATCTGCAGGAGAGGTGCACTGCCGAGGAGGTCCACCATGCGCTCGATTCGATCCGTCGTCATCCCGCTGGCCCTGCTGATCCTGGCGGCGCCGGCGCAGGCCGCGAGTTCCCCCCACTACCCCGACACACCGAGGCACGACGTCGTGGATGATTACCATGGCACGAAGGTGGTCGACCCGTACCGGTGGCTGGAACAGGACCCACGCGAGTCGAAGGATGTGGCGAAGTGGATCGAATCGGAGAATGACGTCACCCGGGATTACCTGCGCGCCATTCCCCAGCGGGAAGCGATCCGGGAGCGGCTCACCAGGCTGTGGAACTTCGAGCGCTACAGCTCGCCGTTCAAGGTGGCCGACCGGTACTACTACTTCAAGAATGACGGCCTGCAGAACCAGTCGGTGCTCTACACCGTCGCGTCACTCGACGGGGAGCCCACCCTGGTGCTCGACCCCAACACCTGGGCCAAGGACGGCACGGTGGCGCTTGCCGGCCTGAGCTTCAGCGACGACGGTCGCTACATGGCCTATGCCCGGGCCAGCGCCGGGTCGGACTGGCAGGAGTGGTTCGTCCGGGACATGTCGACCGGCCTGGACCTGGCCGACCACCTGCGCTGGACCAAGTTCACCGGCACGGCCTGGACGGCCGACAGCAAGGGCTTCTTCTACGGCCGCTTCGATGCCCCCACGCCGGGAGCCACCTTCCAGGCCCTGAATCGCAACCAGAAGCTCTACTACCACCGGGCCGGGACGAGCCAGATGGACGACGTTCTGGTCTACAAGCGCCCGGACCACCCCGACTGGGGGTTCGCCCCGACGGTCAGCGAGGACGGCCGCTACCTCGTCATCGCGGTCTGGAAGGGAACCGACCCGAAGAACCGCGTCCTCTACCGTGACCTCGCCGAGCCGTACGCCATGCCGGTGGAGCTCATCGGCTCGTTCGACAACGATTACACCTTCCTCGGCAACGACGGCCCGAAGTTCTACTTCAAGACCGATCTGGACGCCGACAACGGGCGGGTCATCGCCATCGACATCCGCGCCCCCGAGGCGGCGAACTGGAAGGAGATCCTCCCGGAGCGGTCCGAGCCCCTCGATTCCATCTCCATCACCGGCAACGTCTTCGTCGCCACCTTTCTCAAGGATGTGATCAACCAGGTGCGCATGTTCCGGCTCGACGGCACGCCGCTTCGCGACGTGGAGTTTCCCGGCATCGGCACCGGCGGCGGTTTCTCCGGCAAGCGGACGGACCTGGAGACGTTCTACTCCTACTCCAGCTTCAACACGCCGCCAAGCATCTACCACTACGACATGATGACCGGCAAGAGCACTCTGTGGCGCCAGTCAAAGGTCGCCTTCGACCCCGACGATTTCGTGGTCAAGCAGGTCTTCTACAGGAGCAAGGACGGCACCCGGATCCCGATGTTCATCTCACATCGCAAGGACCTCCCGCTCGACGGCAACCGGCCAACCCTCGTGTACGGCTACGGCGGCTTCGGCATCTCCCTCAAGCCGGCCTTCTCGGTCACGCGGCTGGCCTGGATGGAGATGGGCGGCGTGTACGCCCAGCCGAACCTGCGCGGCGGCGGAGAGTACGGCGAGGCCTGGCATGACGCCGGCAAGCTCGAGAACAAGCAGAACGTCTTCGACGACTTCATCGCCGCCGCCGAGTGGCTCATCGACAATCACTACACCCGAACGCCCCGCCTGGCCATCCAGGGCGGCAGCAACGGGGGCCTCCTGATCGGCGCCTGCCTGACCCAGCGTCCGGACCTCTTCGGCGCCGCCCTGCCCGCCGTGGGCGTCATGGACATGCTACGCTTCCAGCGTTTCACCGCCGGCCGCTTCTGGGTCGATGACTACGGCAGCTCCGACGATCCGGACATGTTCAAGGTTCTGCTCTCCTACTCGCCGTATCACAACATCAAGCCCGGGAAGAAGTATCCGCCGACCCTGATCACCACGGCCGACCACGATGACCGCGTCATTCCCGCGCACAGCTTCAAGTTCGCCAGTGCCCTGCAGCACGCCCAGGCGGGCGACGCCCCGATCCTGATCCGGATCGAGACATCCGCGGGCCACGGCGCCGGCAAGCCGACCCAGAAGCAGATCGAGGAGACCGCCGACCAGTGGGCCTTCCTGGTCAAGAACCTGGGAATGGACCAGCCCGACCACTGACGATTCCCGGCGTCCGGTCGATGTCGTCAGCAACAGGCCCGAGCCGGCGGCCCCCGGGAGAGACCGGCCGGGTACCGCACGGCGACCGCTGAGCCGAGCATTGGTTTAGACTTCATGGGCGGCACTTTCATAGGCGGCACTCGTTGCGAAAGAAGCGGCCGACCGGTGGCGAGCCGAGCCGCCAGACCAGTCCCAGGGGCGCCACGCCGCGCACCGCGGCCCGCGAGCCGTGCTCGCCCTGCTGATGGTGGAAGCGGCATAGACAGACCTGATTGTCGTCGCTCTTCCGGTCCCCGCCGTGCGACCGGTAGACGATGTGGTGGCTTTCCAGATGACGGCGTGAGGTGCACCCCGGTGCCGCGCACCGCCAGCCGTCGCGTTCGTAGATGCGCCGGGCAGAGCGCCACGGCACCGAACGGGGTTCGTCCCAGGTGGTGATGTAATCCTCCAGAAGGGCCAGCAGACCGACCCACGGCGGCACCCGTCCGGTGCGCCGGGCCACCCTCCGTCCCACCCCGACCGCCACCGATTCCCCGGCCGCCATCGACTCGTCCGCCGGCAGGACTCCAGCCACCGCGGCCGCCGCTGCGGAAAACAACCGTGCAGCCGCCCCGTCGCCGCTGACGGCCTGTTCGATCCGCCGGCGCCGCGCCTCGACCACAGCCAGGAAATCCACCGCCAGGTCGGAGGGCAGCGAGAACCGCACGTTCCGGGTCGCCGAAGCAGCCCCACAGCGCCGCCCCGCGGCGTGCAGACGGGCCTGCGTGTCGCCGGGAGCCCGCCGCAGCGAGGCATACCACTCGGCGGCGGTCGGGGGGTGTACCGCGTCTCCCCTCTCGGCTCCGGACTCTTGCCGGCTTCGGAGCCGGATCTCGTCACGCAAGCGCTTCAGGGTGACCTCGCCGGCATGCTGAATCCAGGCCCGTTCGGCGTCCGCGCCCAGATGCCGACCATCCCGTCGCCAGAACCGCAGCAGCAGCAGCGCCGACTGGAAGCGCACCCGCCCCTCCTCATACGCCCGGCGCAGGTCCGGATGTTCGGCCACACTCCGGGCCACCGCCACGCGGTCCCGCGCCGTCGTGCGGCTCAGGCCAAGACGCTCCTCGGCGTAATGCTCCACGCCGGTGAAATCGAGGGCATGGAAGACCCGGGCCGTCCCCAGGAGCATCAAGATCCGCGCCAGTTCTCGCTGCAGCCCGTCCTCCAGATCTACAAAGGCGGTGAGTTGGCGTTGCAGCTCCTCCGCCCCCCCGGAACCCGCGACAGAAAGCAGGTTATCGACATCCGCTAGGAGGCGGATGGTGCGTCGTTCCTCGGCTCGCGGACCCGCCGGGAGGTGACTCCAGGCGCCGGTCGAGTCATACACCTGCGCCTCGATCTCGCTGCCCCTTGCGGTCCGCGGCCGGGATGGCCGCACGAAACCGTCCAGGTCGACCGGCTCGCGGCCGGCCTGAGCCTCGGCAACCAGCGCCTCGACCAGCGACGCCAGCGGCTGGGGGCTCCCGCAGACCGCAGAATGGAGATCTCGCGTGTCCTCGATCAGGTCGCCGACCGAGGCCGGCATCGCCATGCCGAGAGTGCATCGCCCCGTCCCGGGCGCCGCCATCGCGGTGCCACCGCGCGAGGCGTCATCGACCCGGACCGTCTCCGCGTGCCCCGCTGTCCGGCTGTCGGACCGGGCCGCGCCCGCTCCGCCAGGCGTGGCGCGGTCGACCCGGGTCGACTCCGCATCGCCCGGCGACGCGCCATTGACCCGCACGGCATTCCCACTGCCGGACGCCCTGGGCGTGCCGGCGGACATCTGCGGCCCGCCCATGCCGGGCGGCGATTGCCAGCCCTGCGCGCGCGCCGCGCGAATTCCTTCCTTCAGAGTGCGCACCGACACCTGCCGAGACCACACAATCCACGCCTCTACCGTGTCTGCCGTCACGAATCGCGCCAGCGCCATCGCCGCCACCTGGCCGAGGGGATGTCCACCATCGGCGCCCGTGACCGCCCCTTCGAGCGCCGGCAAGCGCTGCAGGGCCGCGCCCAGGACCGCGCGGTCGCGCAGCCAGCGGCCAGACCGCGCCAGCACCTCCCGAGCGTGGTCGTCCACCCGCGCGTAACCGAAATGGCACCACCCCTCGGCCCACAGCCAGCCGCGCGCGGCTCGGGCGAGGCCGGGCAGCAGCCTGGTCAGCGCCTCCTTGATGGCCAGGGCCAGACCATCGTAGGTGCAGGTTGTGAGGTCCGGCGGCGTGAAGACGACCGGGGACGGCTTCGACGCCAACGGCGGCATCGAACGCAGGCGGCCACGTCGGTCACCCGATCCCGTCCGCCCTCCCCCACAGGAGACGGCGGACAACGACCGGCGGCCCCGGTCGACGCCGGCGGTGGACTGGGAACTTGTTGTCTCGAATTCCATGCCGACCTCTCAGAGGAGGCAGTCGGCAAGCAGAAGGTCTCAGCATCAGCATCAGCATCAGCATCAGCATCAGCATCAGCAATCAACCAGCGATGCAACCCGTACCATATACGAATAAAACACGAAAGTCAAGACTTCGCAGGATTCTTTTTCAAGCACCTGGCAGATCGGCGACACCCCCCTCCGTTCTCCTGCAGTTCTTCCAGAACCCAACCACCCCTGTAAAGCGACACCCAGTCTTACGCATTAAGACGACGCCCACCTCTACGCACCTCCGTTTCGCCCAACCTTCGCTATAGCAACGATTTATCGCATTTACGTCCCCTCTGGGCAACACCCAGCCGGCGTGACGGCCGGCCGGGCCACGAGTCGTTCGAGGTTTCGCAGGCGGTAGCTGCGACCCTTGATGTCGAGGACATGGCTGTTATGGAGCAGGTGAGACTGGTCACGGTATCTGATGGTGGCGTGTTCACGATCGATGAGGGCATCGTTTGACTCGGGGCTCTGCCCCGGGCCCCGGGATTTTGGCAGGCATGTCTCCGGCGCCCGATGAGATGAAGGAACGCCCCGGAGACGTGGTGTCGTCGCCGGGGCCTGGGTGAGCACGCCATCGGCGCACCGTCGACCTGGCTATCCCTCGTCCGGTTGCGTCCCCGCAGAGCCGGCGTCCGTTTCACCAGGCAAGAGTTGCAGCTCGGACTGTGTGTCGGCGGTCGAGTGTTTCCCGTTTCCGTTTCCCGTCGGTCCTATAGAGGGGTGGGAAACGGGTAACGGCGCTGCAGCGGTCTCGGCCAGCCGGAACCCGGTCGGGTCCTTGAGTGCGTATTTCGGTGAAGTCGATCACTGATTCCGGGATTGCGATCGGCGATTCCGAATGGGTTCTCCTGCTTATCCGCACCCAGTGGAGGTGATCGACCGGCTCGAGCACCTCCTCGGTCAGCCACTCGGCCCACACCACGGCACGCTTGGCGTTGCAGGACGGGCAGTATCCCCGGGTCTTGCA
>JBHHZI010000135.1:0-8791 GCA_046757965.1 Acidobacteriota bacterium
GAGATCGAGGACCGGGTGAACGAGGAGATTGTCCGCAACCAGGCGGTCGATACCGAGATCCTGCCGCTCGACAAGGCGCTGGCCAGCGGGGCTGTTGCCCTGTTCGGCGAGAGGTATGGAGAGAAGGTCCGGGTGGTCAGCGTGCCGGGTTTCTCCACGGAGCTGTGCGGTGGACTGCACTGCTCGGCCACCGGCGACATCGGCGTCTTCAAGATCATCTCGGAGAAAGGGATCTCCGCCGGAGTGCGTCGCATGGAGGCGTTGACCGGCACGGCGGCGCTGGGCCGGTTCCGGACCGACGAGGAGCAACTGTCCGGCCTGGCAGCCGACCTCGGGGTGCCGCGCGAGGAGATGGAGCGGTCTCTGCACCGACTTCTGCAGCGCCAGAAGGAGATCCTGAGGGAAAGGGACCGGTTGCGTCTCCATCTCGCCGGACAGGCATCGGACGATCAGGTGGTCGAGGACGTGGACGGATTACGCCTGCTGGTCCGCCGGGTGAGAGACCTCGACCGTTCCCAGATGCGTCACCTGGCGGACCAGCTCAAGCACGAGGCGGACGTCGTCGTACTCGGAACCGTCCGGGATGACCGGGTGGCTCTGCTGGTGGCGGTCGGCGACGACGCCGCGCGCCGGGTGTCCGCGCGGGAGATCGTGGGGCGGATCGCACGGACGTGTGGCGGCGGTGGCGGCGGCCGGCCGACGCTGGCCGAGGCAGGCGGGCGCCGTCCCGAGAATCTCGACCAGGCCCTGGCAGGCAGCGAAGCCGCGGTCCGGGAGATCCTGGCGGCAGCAGGTGCCCCATGACGGGACCCAGACACGGAACGCTGGTCGCGCTGCTGGCCGCGCTGGCGGTCGTCACGGGAGTGCGCGCCGACACCATCTACCGGCGGGAAGGGGGATCCGGTCCGGCGGTGCTCACCAACATTCCCCAGGTGGGGCGCGAGTGGCGGACCCGCCCGGACCGCACACGTGAAAACCGTCCCGCCCGGGTCGAGCGACGGGTCGCAACCGTGCGGCCGTACGATGACGCGATTCACCGGATCGCCGCGCATTACGAGGTGGACCCACGGCTCGTCCATGCCATCATCGAGGTCGAGAGCGGCTACGATGCGCGCGCCGTGTCGTCGCGCGGGGCGGTCGGTCTGATGCAGGTCATGCCGGACACCGCGCGGGAGGTCGGCATCCTCAATCCCGGTGACCCCTATGCCAACATCGTGGCGGGCGTTCGCCATCTGCGGGATCTGCTGGACCGCTACGAGGGAGACGTCGACCTGGCGCTGGCGGCATACAATGCCGGGGCCGGAGCCGTGCGGAGGCACGGGGGAGTGCCCCCGTACCAGGAGACGCGCCGCTACGTGGAGCGCGTGCGCCGCATCTACGACGGTCCCGGGAGGGTGGTGCGCCGCCGCGAGTTCACGCGCTATGTGGATGGTTCCGGAACACTCGTGATCACGCAGTTCCCGGCACGATCCGTCAGAACCCCGCCCGGTCAATGACGCCGACGCCGGTGGTCGCGGCGACCATCCGTGCCCTGCCCAAGGCCGAGCTGCATCTTCACGCCGAGGGGAGCATTCCGGCACCGTTGCTGGCGCGCCTGGCGGCCGGGTCCGTGACACGCCGTGCCGACGTCGACGCGATCTACCGGTTCACCGGGTTCGGCGGCTTCCTCAGGTCGTTTGCCGCGGTCTGCGGGCATCTGGTTCGCCCGGAAGCGTGGCGAGGCGCCATCTCTCATCTGGGGCGCCGGCTCACCCGCGAGGGTGTCGTCCATGCGGAGGTCTTCTTCTCGGCGGCGGTTCACATGCGAAACGGTCTGTCGTATGCCGCACTGGCCGACACGCTCGAGCGGGCGGCAGCCGGGGTTGCGGCAGCCGGGGGCCCGTCGATGCTGTTCATCGCCGACGGGGTGCGGCAGTGGGGATCGGCGTCGTTCGAGGGGATGGTCCGCGCCGTGGCGCGGCACCCTTCGCCGTGCATCGTCGGTGTCGGTCTCGGAGGTGATGAGGGGGCGATACCGGCGAGAGAATTCGTCGCCGGCGTGAGCGAGGCGCGCGCGGCGGGTCTCGCGGTCGTGCTGCACGCCGGTGAGACCTGCGGGGCCGACGCGATCCGCGAGACGGTGACCATGCTGCGGCCGGATCGTCTCGCCCACGGGGGCCGTGCCGTCGAATCGCCCGCGCTCCTCGAGGACATCCATGCTGCCGGCCTGCCGCTGGACGTCTGCCTGACGAGCAACCGCCGCACGGGAGCGGTGGCGGCGAACGCCGTGCCGCCCCTGGCGCGACTGCTGGAGGCGGGAGTGCGTGTGTCCCTGGCCACCGATGATCCGGCGCTGTTTGCGTGCACCCTGTCCGGTGAATACGCGCGGGCGGCCCGACTCGGCATCGGCGCACGGGCCCTGGTGGAACTGGCGGTCGAGAGCGCCGGGGCCAGTCTGCTACCGGCCCCTGAGCGCCGGCGTCTGAGCGCCCGCATCGTCCGGGAGTGGAAACACGCCGAAAGACGCGGCCTCCTGGGCCCGTCTGCCTGCTAGACGCGCGCGGCGGGATCGCCGTGCTGGACCCGCAGAATACGGGGGGCGGGATCTCCCCGGAAGTTCATGAAAAACCCCGCCCCCACTGTCCAGCCGACGGGCCTGGCGTTGCCCTGTCGGAGGGGGAACATGAATTGTTTCGGCCTTGACTTCTGACCGGAGCCGACCTATATGAAGTGCGGCTCGTCCATGTGTATAGCCCGGTGAATCCGGGTCGGCAAGGCGCCTGGGATGAATCGAGCGGTCGCTCGGTCCGCAGGTGGCCGGAATCACTCACCTCGTCTCACAGCAGCCGTCCCGCCGGGCCCGGTGAGCCGGGGGAGGCGTGCGGATGGCGAGTGCTGTCAGCGAGCAGCATGGCAGCGAGCGGCTGGGGCGGTATCTGCGCCAGCTTCGCCGCGGGTACGGTTACACCCTGCGGCGCGTCGAGGAACAATCGGGCCAGTACGGACCGGCCATCGACAACTCGCAGCTGTCGCGCTTCGAGAAGGGCAAGGCGGCGCCGTCGTTCGACAAGCTCCGGATCCTCGCGCGGGTATTCAACGTGCCCGTGCAGCACTTCTCCGACATTCTCGATCTCGCCGAGTGCGATGCGGTCGAGCCGCGGGAACAGGACCCCGAGGCCCTGTTCCAGATCGGGCTCGCGGCGTATCGCGAGGGCGATTATGTGCGCTCCTATGCGGTCTTCGAGACACTGACCCGGCGGGCGGCTCGCGAGACCGGACCGGTCTGGGCGGAGAACGGGGCCCGCGGCGGCTATCACATGGCGGTGGCCCTGAAGAAGATGGGGCGGCTATCGATGGCCGAGTCGGAACTGAGAAATCTTCTGCGGAGACCGGACGACTCCTATCCGCCTTCGCTCCGCGTGCGCGCCCTGCTGCAGCTCTCGTTCGTCTATCGAGAACTGGGCGATCTGTATCTGGCATCGGTCATCGCCAAGGAATGCCACATGCGTGCCGTGACCGGTGCCGATGATGAAACCGTCGCCGCCGCCCTGAACACCGCGGGGATCATCGAGGAGGAGCGGGGCCATCTCCAGCGCGCAGCGGAGAGCTATCGCTCGGCGCTGGATGTCATCCGGCGGGATCCGGACCGCGAACTCATGCGAGTGACCGTGCAGGCCAATCTGGGCGGCGTCCTGACGGCGACCGGCCGGTATCGCGCCGGCGTGGCGCTGTTGAAGCAGGCCCTGACAGTGGCCCGGCGACACGGGTTCCGGCGGCCGGTTTGCCTGGCGCTGACCAAGCTCGCGGCCGCGCACCGTCGAAAGGGCCATCTTCGCCAGGCGGAGGAGTTGCTGCGCGAGTCGACGGAGATTGCTGCGGCCAAGGACGACACCTACCAGGACATTCTATTCATCAACGCTTTTCTCAGCTGGCAGATGGCTCGTGAGGCGGGTCGGACCGCGAAGGCGCGGATCCTGTTCGGGCGCCTGAAATATCTCCGGAACACTCTGGAGTCGCGGTTCCCGGAAGTCGACTCGTTCGATCGTGCCGTTCGCGGGGAGACCCATCATGGATAAACAGCGCCTGCGCCGTGCGCTGGGACGCGCCACCCTGGCGTTGTTGCTGCTCGGCGTGCCATCGGTGCAGGCTCACGGGCAGCTCACCGGCTCTTTCGAGGCGAAGCTCGATCCATCCCAGTCGAGCAGCAGTTACCTCGGCCAATGGGATCCGGTCGATGCGGCGATCGATCTCACCGGTCTGTGGGGCAGCATCGACGTCAATCTGGACAAGGACCCGGTCTGGACGGTGGACTCAACCGACGGCACGGTGTTCCTGGTCTGGGCCAAGTACAACGGCGTGTTCTACGAGATCGTCTACTCGCTGCGTGCGGCGGGCGGTGCATGGAGCGGTGTCGTGAAGGTCGAACCGACACCGACATCAACCTATGACGATGTCACGCCGAGCATCGTCGTCGACAGCACGGGGGACCTGAACGCCGCGTGGACCCGGTTGACGCCCGGCGGTGGCACGATTCTCCACTCGGTTCGCGTCGGCGGGCCGTGGACACCGGCTGCCGTCATCTCCGGTACAGACGACGCCCGCTGGCCTGAGATGCGTGTGGCCTCCGGGCGGACATACGTCGACTACCGGACCGACGATGCACTGGTCACCGTGGAGATCGTGGTCATCATCTCCAGCGGGGGCAGCGATGATATCGACCCGGTGACCGACGTGACGGTGGAGAGCATCGAGGTAGGGCGAGAGATCCTGCCGAAGTAGAGTCCGCGGCTGTGGCGCCGGTCAGGACGCGGGGTCCGGGGTGACGCGGCGGGCCATCTCGTCGAGAAGCTGTTCGACCTCCTCCGGGCTGCGGGCCTCGCAGTAGACGCGCAGGACCGGTTCGGTGCCCGAGCAGCGAATCATGATCCACCCCGCGTCACCCAGGGACAGCTTCGTGCCGTCGTCGACATCGACGGCGGTGACCGGGAGTCCCGCCACCGCGTCCGGCGGGGCGGCCGCCAGGTCCGCGACCATGGCAGCGGCATGTGGCCGGGGAACAGCGAGGTCGAGTCGCCTGTAATGAAACTCTCCGTACTCGCGCCACAGCGCGGCGAGGAGTTTCGAGAGAGGACGCCCTCCGTGAACCCGTGCCTCAAGGAGCAGCAAGGCCATCAGCAGGCCGTCGCGCTCGGGGAGATAACCGGCGACGCCGATGCCGCCACTCTCCTCGCCGGCGATCAGCGCCGTGCCGTCCTCGAGCAGCGGCGCCAGGTTCTTGAAGCCGATCGGGCGGACATGAATCTGCCGGCCATGAGCCGCGGCGATGCGGTCCAGGAGCAGTGTGTTGGCGGTTGTCCTGGCCAGATCGCCGGCCTCGTGGTGATGTGTGATCAGGTGGTGGGCCAGCAGTGGCGTGATGCGCAGTGCCGAGAGGAACTGACCGGTCTCATCCATCGCCGCGACCCGGTCCGCGTCGCCGTCATTGGCCACGCCCAGGTCCGCCCCGTGCTCGGCAATCGCCTGGCGCAGGGCCGTGAGCCGCTCGGCAACGGGCTCCGGTGGCATTCCGCCGAACAGCACGTCGCGGTCGCCGTGCAGTGTGATCACACGGTGCGGCGTGTCCCGGAGGAAATCCGCGATCAGGTGGTTCCCGGTGCCATGCATGGAGTCCACCACGATGGTAAGCGGCGGAGCTGTCGACAGCGCCTCCATGTCGAGACGCTTCATGACGCGATGCCGGTACACCTGCTTGAAGTCGATATCCGTCCAGCGGCCGGCGGCCCGGGCGTCGTCCGCAGCCATGCGCCTCACGGGTGAGACGTCGAGAGCGTCTTCCACCTGCCGCGTGAACTCCTCCGGGGCGCTCCCGCCAGAGCAGAGCTTGATCTTGAAACCTCCGAACCGCGGAGGATTGTGGGAGGCCGTGAGCATGATCCCCGCGGCGGCGGCGTGGCTCACGACCAGCCCGGACAGGGCCGGCGTGGGAAGCGGGTCTCTCACCCGCAGCACTTCAAACCCGGCTGACGAGAAGACCTCGGCAACACGATCGGCATGGGCCTGGGCCATGAACCGGTGATCGTGACCGATGACGACCGGGCCGGACGGGAGAATGGACGCGGTGGCCGCCGCCACACGTTCCAGGTTGCCGAAGGTGAACGCGTCGCCGATGACTCCGCGCCAGCCGTCCGTTCCGAATCTAAGGGGTGTGTTCACGAGTCGTCAGGAGTCGCGAATCATATCAGACGCCGTGACGAAGTCGAAGCCCAGCCGGCGGTACGCGTCGACGATACGGGGCAGGATGCGGGCGATGCGCTCCTGGTGGGGACGCTCGGTCCCCAGGTGCATCAGGACGATGGCGCCGCGTCCGCCCCATTGATCCTTGCGTGGCAGCGAGAGGATCCGCGCGGCGATCTGGTCCGCTGTCCGGTAAATGGATGAGTGAGGATCCGACACCCAGTCCAGACTGTCCAGGGAGCGGGTCCAGCCGACATGGCGCCACCCCGCTGCCGCCGCCCAGCCGAGGATCTGGTCGTTGATCTCGCCGTACGGAGCCCGCCACAGCGGAGCCATGGCGCGTCCCGTGGTCTGCAGGAACGCATCCGACGCTCGTGTCAACTGATCCAGCAACCAGTCGCGGGTCACCGCCGGCCGCGTGCGGTGCCGCCGGTTCTGTTCCCATGTCGTCAGGTGAGGGTGCGTGTCGGTGTGGTTACCGACCTCGTGCCCGTCGTCCACGATGCGCCGGACGATGTCCGGATGGTCACGGATGAACTCGCCGGTGAGAAAGAACGTCGTGCGAATGCCGGCCCGGGAGAGGGTGTCGAGGATCTCGTCGGCTCCATCGGCCGTCGAGCCCCCGTCGAAGGAGAGAAGCAGTTCCAGGCGACGGCCGGACCCCCGGTTGAAGCTCGCGGCCATTGCCCGGGCAACCGGCGGGGACGCCTCAGCCGGCCGGCTCCTGGACGGGTCCGGGGATCGTTCGATGGCGCCGGCGCGCGACGGTGTCGCGGGCACGGCGGCCGGCCGTCTCGCCCGGGCCGTCGGCTCGACCGGGGCGGTCCGGCCAGGTGGTGTGGAGATGTCGGCGCTGGCGGCCGGCCCGGGCGGTGTGAGGGGCCGGAGCAACAGCTCGACGGTCGGGTCAGATGCGGGAACATCACCCGTCCCCGCGTGACGACCCACCGTCCGTCCTGCGAGAAAGAAACCGATCAGCAGCAGTCCCGCCAGCGTCAGTCCGGCGGGTTTCCGCCATCCGCCCGGTCGCCGGCGCTGCCGCGTCGCCCGGGAACGGCACGGGTGGTCGCCCAGTGCGCACCGGCGGCACAGATCGGCGTCACAGGACTCGCAGTAGCCACTCGCCCGGCGCGACGGGTGATGAGTGCAGAGAACGAGTCCTGCCGCGAATCGGTCGGCGAGATTGGACTGGCGTGCCATGGTCTGATGAGCCTCAACAAGGGCCCGGAGCCAATATATGGACCCCGGACGGCGAGGGCAAAACGAGCGGCTCCCGGCGGGAGATCCGCGCCCAGGGCCTGTCCGGAGAGCACCGTGTCCCACCCGGACCGGCGCCGGGGATGTGTTAATCTGGCGCCGTCCAGCCGCCTACCCAGCACCAGATGAGGCCCGCGTGCGTGATTCTCCGGTCTGGAACCTGCCCAACAGCATCACCGTCTTCCGGATCTTTCTGGTTCCCCTGCTGGTGGTCGTTCTCCTGACCAAGGAACTGTTCGGGAGCGACCAGGACCTTCTGGGGCTCGGAATCTTTCTCGTCGCCGCCGCGTCCGACTGGCTCGACGGGTGGCTGGCCCGCCGCCGGGGACAGGTGACCACCCTGGGCACCTTGCTCGATCCGATCGCCGACAAGCTGCTGACGTCGGCGGCGTTCATCTCACTCGTCGAGATGACTCTCGCGCCGGCGTGGATGGTCGTGATCATCATCGGCCGGGAGTTCGCGGTCTCCGGGTTGAGGGCGGTGGCCTCGTCTCACGGCGTCACCATCGGGGCATCGTTCTGGGGCAAGGGCAAGACCGGCTCCCAGATCCTGGCCATCTCCCTTCTGATCGTCACCGGCCGTCTCGGTGAATTCCGTCGGCTGGGCGAGTTCGCCCTGTGGCTCGTGATGGCCCTGGCGCTGCTCTCCGCGGTGGACTACTTCTACCGGTTCCTCGCGGATGTCCTCTCCGAGCCGGACCCGTCCCGACCCGACGTGGATGAGTGACCGGTTCTACAGACGGGTGCGGGCTCTGTCCCGTCCGGTGCTGCGTGGCTGGTTCCGGCTCTCGACGTCGGGTCTGGCGCATATTCCTCGGGACGGACCCTGCCTCGTGGTGGCGAACCATTCCTCGTACCTCGATCCCGCCGTGCTGGGAAGGGCCTGCCCGCGAAAGGTCCATTTCCTGATCCGGAGGGAAGTGTTCGACTGTGCCGGACTGACCTGGTTCTTTCGCCGCATGGACACGATCCCGGTCTCCCTCGACCGCAACGACGCCGGGGCGCTGAAGGCAGCGCTGCGCCGGCTGGAAGACGGACGTGTGGTCGGCGTCTTCCCGGAGGGCGGTCGCAGCGCCGACGGAGAGCTGGCCGAGGCCAAGATCGGTGCCGCGCTCCTGGCCGCGCGCACCGGTTGCCCGGTGGTGGCCGCCGGCATCCGGGGAGCTCGTGCGGCGATGCCGGTGGGCGCCTGGTTGCCGCGCCCTCGACGGATCGAGGTGATCTTCGGCCACCCGTTCACGGTGCCCGCCGGCCGCGGCCGGGGGCACAAGGCCCGTCTGACCCGCGTGACGGATGACATGATGAGCCGGATCGATGCGCT
>JBHHZI010000136.1:0-8780 GCA_046757965.1 Acidobacteriota bacterium
CGGCCCTGTCGGTGCTCACCGAGCCGGACTTCTTCGAGGGTGCGGATGAATCGGTCGCGGCGGCGCGCCGGGGAGCGGGTCGCCTGCCGCTGCTGCGCAAGGATTTTCTCGTTGACCCGTGGCAGATCTGGGAATCGCGCCGCCTGGGGGCCGATGCCGTGCTGCTGATCGCGACCGTCTTGCCGGACCAGCAGCTCGCGACACTGCTATCCACGGCGGTCGAGGCCGATCTCGACGCGCTGGTGGAGGTCAAGAACGAGGCGGAACTGGCCCGGGCGGTGGCGGCCGGCGCGAGGATCATCGGGGTCAACGCACGAGATCTGTCCGACTTCAGTGTCGACCTCTCGCGGGCCGAGCGGCTGGTCCGGCGCATGCCGGCCGGTGTCGTCCGGGTCGGGGAAAGCGGCGTGTCCGGGCCGGGGGACCTGCGCCGACTCGCGCAGGCCGGATTCGATGCGGCCCTCGTGGGAACCTCGTTGATGGTGACAGCCCGTCCGGGCCGGACGCTGCGTGGATGGCTCGCCGCCGGTGCGCGTGAGCAGCGGCGATGACGTTCCGGTTCAAGGTGTGCGGCCTCACCGAATCCCGCGGGCTCGAGGCGGTGCTGGCGGCCGGTGCGGACGCGGTGGGCTTCAACTTTCACCCCGGCAGTGCGCGGTACATCGCCCCGGAGCGGGCCCGCGCGCTGGTGAGGAGACTTCCCGGCCAGGTGGCCGCCGTCGGGGTCTTCGTCAACCTGCCTCTCGACGAGGTCGTGCGTCTCATGGATGTCTCCGGCGTGACCTGGGCGCAGTTTCACGGTGATGACCGCCCGGCAGGGCTGGCCCGGTTTCCCCGGCCGTGGTACCCCGCCCTGAGGCCGCGCGAGGGGATCCCGGCGGACCTCGCCGACTGGGACGCGCCCTTCGTGCTGGTCGATGCCCACCAGGAAGGTCAGTTCGGGGGCACCGGCCGTGCGGCGGACTGGCGCATTGCCCGGCGCATCGCCCGGATGCGCCCCACGATCCTGGCCGGCGGGCTGTGCCCGGACAACCTGGCGGAGGCGCTGGCCCGCGTCCGTCCCGCCGGTGTGGATCTGAACAGCGGCGTGGAACAATCGCCGGGCATCAAGGACCCTGCTCTCGTCTCCCGGGCGGGAGCCATTCTCGCCGAGTGGCACGGAAAGGGAGAGCAAACCGGATGAGAGAGAAAGAACTCCGGCCCGATCGACGGGGGTACTTTGGTCACTTCGGCGGCCGTTACGTGCCCGAGACGTTGATGAGCCCGGTGGAGGAACTCGAGGCGGCGTATGTCGAGGCGCGCGATGACGCGACGTTCCAGCGCGACCTGACCTATCACCTGCTCGAATACGCCGGGCGACCGACGCCGCTGACCTTTGCGAAGCGACTCTCGGCGCGTGTCGGTCGGGGCTGCCGCATCTATCTCAAGCGCGAGGACCTCCTGCACACCGGGGCCCACAAGCTGAACAACACGCTGGGGCAGGTCCTGCTGGCCCGGCGCATGGGGAAAGAGCAGGTCGTGGCGGAGACCGGTGCCGGCCAGCACGGTGTCGCGACGGCCACCGCCGCGGCGCTGCTCGGGATGCGGTGCACCGTCTACATGGGAGCCGAGGACATGCGCCGCCAGGCGCCCAATGTGGCGCGGATGCGCCTGCTGGGCGCGGACGTGCGCGAGGTCACCGCCGGGAGCGGCACCCTCAAGGACGCCATCAACGAGGCGATGCGCGACTGGGTGACCCACGTGCGGCAGACGGCGTTCGTGCTCGGCTCGGTGCTCGGCCCCCATCCATACCCGATGATGGTGCGTGACTTCCAGGTCGTGATCGGGCGCGAGGCCCGGGAGCAGATCCTGGATGCGGAAGGTCGCCTCCCCGACCAGCTCGTGGCCTGTGTCGGAGGGGGGTCGAACAGCATCGGCCTGTTCACCGCCTTCCTGGAGGATGCCTCCGTCCGCATGACCGGGGTGGAGGCAGGAGGCGAGGGGATCGAGACGGGCCGTCACGCGGCTCGCTTCGCCGGCGGATCGCCGGGCGTGTTCCAGGGCACGTTGACGCACGTGCTGCAGGATACGGCCGGCAACATCCGGACCACTCACTCGGTGTCGGCAGGGCTCGACTACGCAGCGGTCGGGCCGGAGCACGTCCTGCTGCGCGACCGCGGGCGGGTGACCTACACCGCGGTCAACGACGACGCGGCTCTGGCGGCCTTCCACACGCTGGCACGCTGCGAGGGCATCCTGCCGGCGCTGGAATCGAGTCACGCCCTCGCCTGGGTCCTGCAACCGGGGGCGGTTCCCGACGACGCGCTGGTGATCGTCAACCTGTCCGGACGGGGCGACAAGGATCTGGACACGGTTCTCGAACGTCTGGGCGAAGACGGGCCGGGTGGCAGACCATGAGCCGGCTGGCCGAAGCACTTCACCGGGCCCGGGAGGCGGGACGCCTCGCCCTGATCCCCTACCTCACGGCGGGCGATCCCGATGCGCAGACCACGCGGGACATCGTCTTGATGCTCGACGAGGAGGGGGCGGACATCATCGAGCTGGGTGTGCCGTTCTCCGACCCTCTCGCCGACGGCATCACCAATCAGCGGGCCGCGGAGCGAGCGCTGGCAGGCGGCATGACCCTGGCGGGGACGCTGGAGCTGGTGTCGGAGATTCGCTCCGCCAGCCCGGTGCCCCTGATGCTGTTCACCTACTTCAATCCCATCTATGCCATGGGCGTGGAATCGTTCGCGAAGTCCGCATCGGTCGCGGGCATCGACGGCGTTCTGGTCACCGACCTGCCGCCCGAGGAGGCGGAGGACTACCGTGAGATTCTTCTGGATGCGGGCATCGATCCGGTGTTCATGCTCTCCCCGACCAGTGGGCCCGAGCGTGTCCGGCTGGTCGCCGAGAAGACGCGAGGGTTCATCTACTACGTCTGCAGGACCGGCGTGACCGGGGCCCAGGAGGCGCTCCCCGATCACCTGCGGGAAGATGTGGCCCGTCTGAGGCTCACCACCGGTCATCCGGTCGCGGCCGGGTTCGGCCTGAGCCGGCCGGAGCACCTCGAGGCGCTCGCCGGGGCGGCCGATGCGGCGGTCGTCGGCTCGGCGCTGGTGCGCCTCATCGGTGCGGCGGAGAGTCGTGCCGCCGCCGTCGAGGCCGTGAGGGCGTTCGTGAGGCGCCTGCAGGGAGGGTCCGCATGAACCGCGACATCCGCCGAGATCTTCGTCCCTGGCGGGACCGGATCGACGCCATCGATCAGCAGCTCGCCGAACTTCTCAACGAGCGCGCCGCCTGCGCCATCGAGATCGGGAAGTTGAAACGGACGGCGGCCCTCCCGATCTACGACCCGGCGCGCGAGACCGAGATCCTGCGCCGGATCTCGGCGCACGACGGCGGCCCTCTCTCGGGAGCCGCGCTCCGGCGCGTGTTCGAGCGCATTCTCGACGAGTCGCGCAGCCAGGAACGAGCCGGCGCGCCGGCATCCGACACTGACACAGACCGGAGGCAGTGAGATGGTCATCGTGATGAACCCCCACGCAACCGAGGAGCAGATCCAGCATGTCATCGAGGCCCTCGTGGCGCGGGGTTATGACGCGCATCGCTCGTCGGGAACGGAGCGGACCGTGATCGGGGCGGTGGGTGATGCCCAGGGCGGGACCCCGGACGATTTCCGACTGCTCGACGGGGTCGCCAACGTCGTCCGGATCTCCGAGAAGTACAAGCTGGCCGGGCGCACCTTCCAGCCCCAGGACACGACCATCCGGATCGGGGATGTGGAGGTCGGGGCCCGCGAGGTGATCGTCATGGCCGGCCCGTGCTCTGTGGAGAACGAGAGCCAGATCGGAGAGTGTGCCGCGGCCGTGAGGGAAGCCGGCGCGCGCATCCTGCGCGGCGGCGCCTACAAGCCGCGGACCTCGCCGTACAGTTTCCAGGGGCTGGGCAAGGAAGGTCTCCCGCTGCTCCGGCGCGCCGCCGACGACAACGGTCTGGTCATCGTCTCCGAGATCCTCGACGCCGACGACCTGCCCCTGTTCCTCGACACCGTCGATATCATCCAGGTCGGCGCGCGCAACATGCAGAACTTCGCGCTGCTGAAGCGCCTGGCCCGTGTCCATCATCCGGTCCTTCTCAAGCGCGGCATGAGTGCCACCATCAATGAGCTGCTGCTCTCCGCCGAGTACCTGCTGGCCGGAGGCAATCGCGAGGTGATGCTCTGCGAGCGGGGCATCCGCACGTTCGAGACGTCGACGCGGAACACCCTCGACCTGTCGGCGATCCCGATCCTCAAGCGCGTGAGCCACCTGCCGGTCATCGCGGACCCCAGCCATGGCACGGGACTGCGTGACTACGTGGTGCCGATGGGGCGGGCGGCGGTGGCCGCCGGTGCGGACGGCCTGCTGGTGGAGGTTCACCCGCGGCCCGAGGCGGCTCTCTCCGACGGCGCCCAGTCCCTCACGCCGGCGATGTTCACGTCGCTGATGGAACAGATCCGGATCATCGTCACGGCCATGAAGCGGTCCCTCGCCGGCGGTTCTGTCGTGCGTCCGGTGGAATGATGCCCGACTCCTCCCCGCCGCATGAGACGGCGCCGTTCAGACGGATCGGTCTGGTCGGTGTCGGCCTGATCGGCGGGTCCGTGGGCCTGGCGGTCAAGGCCGGTCTGGGACCGGCGGTGAGGATCACCGGCGTCGACCCGGGCGTGTCCGCGGCCGAGGCGGTCGCCGCCGGCGCGGTCGACCGGATGTCGGGCGATGTGGCCGATGCCTGCTCGGATGCCGACCTGGTGATTCTTGCCCCTCCGGCAGGCGAGATCCTGTCCGTGCTCCCGCGTCTGGCGGGCATCACGCGCCCCGGGGTGCTGGTCACCGATGTCGCGGGAGCGAAGACCGCTATCTGCGACGCGGGCGAGAGGGCCCTCGACGGGCATGGCACGTTCATCGGGGGGCACCCCATGGCCGGAGCCGAGCGAGGCGGGATCGGTGCCGCCCGGGCCGATCTGTTCCACGAGGCCGCCTGGGTGCTGTGTGCGGGCCCGGACCAGGCCGCACCCGGGCTGACGGCGCTCGAGTCGCTCATCCGGACGGTGGGCGCGCGGCCCGTCCGGCTCTCCCCGGAGCGCCATGACCGGGCCGTGGCACGCGTCAGCCATGTGCCGCAACTGCTGGCGCTGGCCCTGCTGATGCAGGTGGCCGACGATGGCCACCGGGAGGATCTCCTTGCTCTCGCCGGCGGTGGTTTCTCCGACCTGACGCGCATCGGGTCCAGTCCGTTTGCTCCCTGGCAGGATGTTCTCCAGCAGAACGCCTCACGGATCCAGGCGGCACTCGACGACCTGGGTGTCTCGATCGCCGTCCTGCGCGAGCTGGTGGGGACCCGACCGGAGCGTCTGGAAGACCTGTTCCGGAAGGCGCAAGGATGTCGCCGGCAGCTGGGATCTCGTCGCCCCCTCGGGTCGGTCGATGCGGCCGACCCGGGTCCATCCTGAGACCCGACCGGTTGAACGTGGGGCGATGGCGCGGCAGGAGACGCGGGCAGCCGGGGAAGACGCGGCGGCGGCCGGTTGTCGGCCGCGTCGAGGGCGGGCTATGGTGAAGGGGATGCGACATGTCACGCCGGTTCTGTGCCTCGTCGGTCTGGTGGCCGTGGCGGTTGCCGCGGGACAGCCGGAGCCCGCCAGCGGGTCGAGACCGGCGACCGTCGGCCGATTCCTGGCGGCGTGGGCGGAGCGCGTCGGGGTCGAGCTCCCGGCAGGACCCCTTGATGACGGCTCGCTCGCGGTTCTGCAGGACCGGAGAATGATCGCCGCCGATGTGGATCCGGCCCGCATCCTGACCGAGGGGGACCTGGTCCGGTTGCTCGCCACGGCCGGGGTCCGGGTGCAGGCACCCGAGGCCGGGCGGCCGGTCTCGGCGGCCCGGGTCGAGCAGTTCTTTGCCACCTTTCACGAGCTGTTCGATGCGAGGGCCCGGCCACATCTGCGCTTCGTCCCGCCGCCGAGGTGAGTGACGCGCGCCGTGCGGCGGGTGTGGCGGCCACGGCCCTGCCGGGCCTGCTGCTCGTGGTTCATCTGCTGTTCTTCCTCTCCGGCTTCACCGCGCTGGTCTACCAGATTCTCTGGATGCGGCGTCTCGTTCTGGTGTTCGGGGCGACGACGTTTGCCGTCAGCACGGTTCTGACCGCATTCATGACCGGCCTGGCGGTCGGCTCATGGGGTCTGGGACGGCTCGTCGATCGTCTTCCCCGGCCGCTGCTCGCCTACGGCCTGATGGAGATCGGCATCGGGCTGTATGCGGCGTTCCTGCCGCTGTTCCTGGACGGACTGATCCCGGTGTACCGGGCCGTGTGGCTCCGGTTCGAGCCGGGTGTCCTGTCGTTCGCGCTGCTCAAGTTCGTCGGTTCGATGGCCGTTCTCGTGGTGCCGACCACGTTGATGGGAGGCTCGCTGCCGGCGCTGGCTCGCTGGGCCATGTGTCGATCCTCAGGTGCCGGCCGGCCCATCGGAGTGCTGTACGCTTGGAACACGCTGGGAGGGGCGGTGGGCACCCTGGCCTGCGGTTTCGTCCTGATCCGCGTTCTCGGCGTGGCGGCCGTCAGCCGCGCGACGGCCGTGACCAGCGTGGTGCTGGGGGGAATCGCGCTGTGGATCGCATGGCGCGCCCCGCGCCGAGCCGGTCCGACCGCGCCGTCGCCGCCGGCCAGGGCGCCTGCCCCGGAGGGGGCCGCTGGCGCCCGGTCCGGCCGGGTGGTCCCCGTTCTCGTCGGGTTCGGGCTCTCCGGTTGCGCCGCCCTCGTCCTGGAAGTGGCGTGGACCCGTGTGCTGACCTTGATCCTCGGCGGCTCGGTCTACGCCTTCGCCCTGATGCTGGCCGTGTTCCTCACGGGACTCGCCACCGGCGCGGCCGTGGTGTCGCGTGTCGTGGACCGGCCGGGCCGCCGGCCGGAGTGGTTGCTCGCCGGCCTGCTGACCGGTGCCGGTCTGGCGGCCATCGGCTCGCTCTGCATCTTCGGTCTCCTGCCCGGCGCCTTCGCCCGGTTGTTCCAGCTCACCGGGGGGTCTCGCTGGGTTCTTCCCGTGGCCGGGTTCGCGCTCTGTGCGACAGTGATGGCGCCGGCGACACTGTTTCTCGGCGGCATCTTCCCGGTGGTGATCCGCCTGACCATCGCCTCCGGGCGGCAGGTGGGAGCGAAGGTGGGGAGGGCGTATGCCGCCAACACCGTGGGGACCATCGTGGGGGCGTTCGTCGGCGGGTTCATCGCCGTCCCGTGGTTCGGACTGGAGCGGACCATCCTGCTGGCGGGGGCCATCGAGATCGGGGTCGGGGCCATGCTTGCCCTCGTACTCGGCACCGGGTCCGGTCGGGCCCGCCTGCTGGCCGTTGCGGCCGTGATGGCCGTGGCGGTCACCCTGGCCGCCGGCAGACCGCCGTGGAATGCCCTCCTGATGAACAGCGGCATGTACCTCTACGCCGCCGAGCTACCCGCCGGGTTCGATGCCCGCACCTTCCGGGATTACACCCAGACCGCCTACCGGGAACTGTTCTACCGGGAGGGAGCCATCGCCACCGTGCTCGTGGGAGAGGAGCGGGCCAACGGGAACCGCTTCCTGTCGGTCAACGGCAAGGTGGATGCGTCCACCGGCGCGGACATGCAGACCCAGGTCCTGAGCGGCCAGCTCCCCCTTCTCCTGCACCCGGCGCCGCGGGACGTGCTGGTGGTGGGGCTCGCCAGCGGCGTCACCGCCGGCAGCGTGGCCACCCACCCGGTGAAGCAGATCGACATCATGGAGATCGAGGCCGCGGTGATCGAGGCGTCCCGTCTCTTCGATGCGGTCAACAACCGTCCCCTGGACGATCCCCGGGTACATGTGCTGGTCGGTGATGGCCGCAACTCTCTCCTGTTCACCGACCGGCGCTACGACGTGATCATCTCCGAACCCTCCAACCCGTGGCTGTCGGGAGCCGCCAACCTCTTCACGCGGGAGTACTTCGACATCGTGGCCCGCCGCCTGGCGCCGGGCGGCATCGCGTGCCAGTGGATCCAGGCGTACAGCATGGGCCTCGACGATCTCCGCTCGCTCCTGGCAAGTTTTCACGACGTGTTTCCTCACCTGCTGGTCTTCGACCTCGACGCGACGGACCTGCTGATCCTGGGTAGTTCGAGTCCTCTCGCTCTCGATCGGACCGGGTTGCGCGAGAGGATGCACGACCTCGATGTGGCCCTTGACCTGGCCCGGGTGGGGATCCGGGCGCCGGCGGATCTGCTGGCCTGGTTCGCCTTCGGCGAGGGTGAGGCGTCGTCGTTCGCGGCGGGCGCCGGGCTGAACACCGACGACAACGCGCGCATCGAGTTCTCGGCGCCGTGGTCGCTGTACGATCAGACGAGGGAGCGGAATCGGACCGCGCTGTCCGCCGCCACGGTCGACGTGGAATCGTATCTGGCCCACCCCCCGCCGGCCGGCTCGTCCGGGCGATTTGACCTGAACATGGCGCTGGCGACAGCGCTGTACCGGCGAGGCGCCACGCGCCGGGCTGCCCGCCGGGTGGAGGAAGCGTTGCGGCAGTCGGACACCCCGGCGGCGCGGGAGCTGGCGGCGGCCATCGGGCGGCGGGTCTCCCGGTCCGGATCCGGGCCGCACGATGGATACAATGCCAGATGATGAGACCTCCCCGCCCCGTCACGCTTGCACCGGCCCGCCGTCGATGGCCTCTCCTCCCGGCCGCTGCTGTCGGGCTCATGGTGAGTGTTGCGCTGGGTGCCGGTCCCGCGCCGCCTGCCGGAACCGCCGAGATTAG
>JBHHZI010000137.1:0-8763 GCA_046757965.1 Acidobacteriota bacterium
AACTCCTCCTTCGCCCACCGTGTGGCAGACGGCGCCGGGTGGCCATGGCGCCCCTGCTGATTCTTCCTCTCCTCGTCACCCTGTCGGCATCAGCGGCACAGGCCGGCGACGTGCCCTCTCCGGCCGCGTTCCTGTCCCACCCGGTGGGCGAAGACCGTTATCTCGCTCGGTACCCGACGGTGCTGGCCTACCTGCGGGCGGTGGCCGGCAGCTCGGACCGCGTCAGCATCGAGACGGCCGGCCAGTCGACACTCGGCAACGAGATGGCCACCGTGGTGGTGACGTCGGCCGAGAACCAGAAGCACCTGGGGCGGTACCGGGAGATCGCCCGCCAGCTGGCCAACCCCGACACACTCGGTCCCGCCGAGACCGAGCGCCTGCTCGCCTCCGGCAAGGTCATCGTCCTGGTCACCTGCAGCATCCATTCGACCGAGGTGGGGTCGACCCAGATGGCGATGGAGTTCGTGCACGAGATGGCCACCACGAACGACCCCCGGGTTCTGAAATGGCTGGATGACGTCATCCTGCTCCTGATGCCCTCGATCAATCCCGACGGTCAGATCAAGGTCATCGACTGGTACAACCGCTACCTCGGCACCGAGTACGAGGGGGGCCCGATGCCGTGGCTCTACCACCACTACGTCGGCCATGACAACAATCGCGACTTCTACATGCTCACCCAGGCCGAGACCCGGGTGGTCAACGACGTGCTCTACCACCGGTGGTTTCCCCAGGTCTATCTCGACGAGCACCAGATGGGCAGCACCGGACCGCGAATGTTCGTGCCGCCGCAGACCGACCCCCTGGCCCCCGAGGTCCATTCACTGATCTTCCGGCAGGCGGATCTCCTCGGCACCGGCATGGCCCTGCGCCTCGAGGAAGCCGGCAAGACCGGCGTCGGCAGCAACATGATCTACGACAGCTACTGGCCGGGCGGCACGCGCAACACGGCGTGGTGGAAGAACGTCACCGGTCTCCTCACCGAGGTCGCCAGCGCGCGCCTCGCCACGCCCATTCGCATCGAGCCGGGAGAGCTGCAAGGGGGCCGCAAGGGGCTGCCCGAGTACAAGCGACGGGCCAATTACCCGTCGCCCTGGCCGGGCGGCTGGTGGCGCCTGCGCGACATCATCGACTACGAGCTGATCGCCACCAAGAGCCTGCTCGAGACCTGCTCGGGCTACCGGCGAGACATCCTGGCGAACTTCACCCGCATGGCGCATGAAGCGATTCACCTCGGCGAGACCACCGCTCCCGCGGCCTTCATCGTCGAGCCGGATCAGCACGACCCGGTCGCCGCGGCGCGCCTGGTGGAACTGCTGCTGCGACACGGGGTGCGCGTGCAGCGCGCCGCCGAGGAGCTGAGCGTGGGCCGCCGGCGGATTCCCGCCGGCACCGCCATCATCCCGGCGGCGCAGCCGTATCGGGCCTTCCTGCTGACCATGCTGCGTCCGCAGCGCTACCCGGAGGTCATCCCGTACGTCGGCGGGCCGGTGATCCCGCCCTACGACGTCACCTCCTGGTCCTTGCCGATCTCCATGGGTGTCGACGTCCGCGAGGTTCCCACCCGGCCCGTCGGCCGTGTGGAGGCTCTCGACCGGCCGGACTGGCCCGGGCCGGCGGCGGGCCGGCCGGCGGGCGGCTGGCGACTCTCCCACGCCGCGGACTCGGCCTACCCACTGATGAACCGGCTGCTGGCCGGCGGCCATGACGTCTACTGGCTGGAATCACCGGCCGCGGAACACGACGCCGGCGACATCTGGATCCCACCGGATGCCCTGCCCGAGGCGCAGATGCGGGCGCTGGCGCGCGAACTCCACGCCCCGCTGATGCCGCTCGCCCGGCAACCGGACGGGGAGGCGCGTCAGGCCCACCCGGTCCGGGTCGGCCTGTACAAGCCGTGGGTCGCCAGCATGGACGAGGGGTGGACGCGCTGGTTGCTCGAACGCTACGGCTTCGACCTGGTCAGCCTGGCCAACGCCGACATCGCCGGCGGCACCTTCAAGGAACGGATCGACGTGATGATCCTGCCGGACGTGACCCCGTCCATCATCGCCACGGGCCGGCCGGAACAGGCCGATCGAAGGAGGCGGGTCCCGCCCTTGCCACCGGAATATGCCGGCGGCCTGGGAGACGACGGCGCGGCGCAGCTTGCAGCCTGGGTGCGGGAAGACGGCGGCGCCATCGTCGCCCTCGACTCGTCCGCGGACTACGTCATCGAGCAGCTCGATCTCCCCGTCACCAATGTCCTCGCCGGCGACGCGTCGAAGCAGGTGGTCTGCCCGGGGTCGATGCTGCGTCTGAAGGTGGACACGACCGACCCTTTGGCGTGGGGCCTGCAGCCGGAGGAGGTCGCCTACTTCGCCTCGTCTCCGGCGTTTCGCACCAGTCCGCCGGACGCACGATTCACCCGGCGCGTCATCGCCGCCTATCCGGACGATGAGCGCGACATCCTGGTCAGCGGCTACATCGAGGGGGCAGAGGTGCTGGAGCGGCGCGCCGCCATGGTCTCGGTGACGGTCGGAGCCGGCCGCGCCATCCTCATCGGCTTCCGGGCCCAGCACCGCGCCCAGCCGCTGCGCACCTTCAAGTTGCTGTTCAACTCCCTCTACGTCCCCGGCCTCACCGCCGCTCAACTGCCTCCCGGCTGAGTCCCCGTTCCGGTCTCCGGCGGCCGTGAGTGCCTTGGTGTCCCGGGTTTCGTCCCGTTCCGGGTTCCGGCCCGCCGGCAGTGCCTTCTTCTTCCCGGTTGCGGCGCGCCCGCGGTGCCTTCTTCTGCCGGGTCCCGGCCCATCTCCGGTTGGCGTCCGCGTCATCAACTGCAACCCCGTCTTTCCGGGGCGCTGTTGACAGGAGACGTCTCCGCCGGTAGATAGAGACATCCACCGGAGGTGACCCATGGGCTCCCGCCATCGAGGACTGGTCTGGTCGGCGGTTCTCTGTCTCGCTCTGGCCGCACCGCCCGCCGCGGCCCAGGACAACCCGTGCATCCCCGATCCCATCTTCCCGACCGATTGCGTGGCCCAGCTCGGGCCGCTGGGCGAGCCGGTGTCCCAGCCGGTGGGGCACGGGTTTCTCAACATCCAGGCGCCCGTGGTGCGCCCCCTCCACCTGCTGGCCTCGTCGAATGCGGCCAGCGGCCGGCTCTATGTCCTCAACCCCACCGCCGACCAGGTCCGGGTTCTCGACCCTGCCGCCGGCCTGGCGGTCGTGGAGGACCTGGATGTCTGTGCCCGGCCCAGCGCGCTGGCCCAGAGCGACGATGGCTCCCTGCTGCTCATCTCCTGTCACATGTCGAACGCGGTGCAGATCCTCTCCACGGCCACCAGCCGGATCACCGGCATGATCCAGGCGCGGGACGCGGACGGACGTCCGCTCCTCCAGGAACCGATGGGCATCGCCGTGCAGGGCAACACCGCCTACGTGGCCTCCTCCGGCAACAACCAGGTGGCGGTGATCGATCTGGCGTCACGGGCCATCACCGGCTTCATCGATATTCCCGGCACCGAGCCGCGCGCGCTCCGGTTGACCCCCGACGGGGCCTACCTGCTGGTGGCGAACTTCCTGGCGGGCAACCGGACCGAGCCGGAACTCGGCTTCTCACCGACCCTGACGAATCCGGCCACCGCCGCGGGAGCGGTCTGCGGGCCGCTGCTGGCCGACCCGTCCGGGCTCGCCGTCTTCGACGAGAACAGCCCCAAGTTCATGGACACGTCCCATCCTGATTTCCTCACCATCGCCGACTGCTACATGCTCAACCAGATCCTCGCCCCGACACTCAACGTGATCATCAACCCGCGGCGGCCGGATCACGACATCGTCGTGGTGAGGACCAGCGACAACCAGGTGGTGTTCACCACCGATGCGCTCGCGGTGGACATCGGCACGATGAACTACGACGTCGCCGTGGATGCCACCGGCACCCGCGTCTACCTCGCCACCACCCAGGCGCGCAACGATCTGAACGAGAACTTCGGCACCCGCCCGATTCTCAACCGGCTGGCGGTGCTGGACCTCGACCCGGCCACCGGCGTGCTCTCTCTGCCGCCGGGAGGCCTGGTGGACCTGGACGCACCCTTTCTCGACCCCAACGACGTGGGGACGAGCCGGGCCGCGACCCCCTCCGCCGTGGAGGTCGTCGGGGCACGCGTCCTGGTCACGGCGACCGGCTCGGATGCCTTGCTGGTGCTCGATGCCAGCGGCAACCTGACCGACACGGTGGCCGTCGATCCCGGCCCGCGCGGTGTCATCGGGCGCAACACGACGGCCTTTGTCTACACCGTCGCGGGCATGACCGTGGACGAGATCGATCTGTCTCCCCCGCTGCCCGCGCCCCTTGCCGGCCCCGTCGAAACGACCCCGGACGGTTCAGCACGGGCGACGTCGGGCAGCGCCCAGCAGGCGGTGACCGCTCCGGTCATCGTTCAGACGGCCAGCACCGGCCCCAGCCCGTTGCCTCAGTCGGAGCGCATCGGGGGCCGGCTGTTCAGCTCGGCGCAGTTTGCCTCCAACGGCACCTTCTCCTGCGCCTCCTGCCACCCGGAAGGCCATGTCGACGGGCTGGTCTGGAAGCTCGACACCCTCGACGGCCTGCGCGCCACCATGACGGTGCCGGAGACCGTGGAGACGGGGCCGTATCACTGGGACGGATCGAAGTGCAATTACGTCAAGATCCTGCAGGACGGCATCAACAATCTGTTCAGCAATCCCGCCGGTCCCGGCGACTGCGAGATGAAGACCATGATCGACTGGATGTCCACTGCCATTCGCCCGCATTCTCCCTTCCGGGCCCTGGACGACAGCATGTCCGACGATGCGCGCACCGGTCTTCTCCTCATGCACCGCGGCAGCTATCGAGACGCGCAGGACACCCAGCTCGTCTGCAACGGGCGCCTCCAGGACCCGACCGCCGAGCACACGCTCCTCGCGCAGACGCTGGATCCGTTCGGCATCCTGTTCACCTTCAACGGCGGCGGCGGACCGTTCCCGGCCAGTGTCGACTCGGAGACCTGCGGCACCGCCAACTGCCATGTCTCTCCCCACTGGGAATCCGACGGATTCCGCAACGGCGACCCGGCGCAGGGACTCATCGACGGCTTCCAGGCGGTGTCGTCCCTGGGCACGTGGGATCGTCCGGGCATCATGCACGACGCCCGCCCGTACCGCGAGCGCTATCTGTTCGCCCTCGACGCCTACCGCACGGTCACCGGGGCCCCGCCGGTCCGGCCCACCGACCACATGACCGGCGAGATCTCGACGGCCGGTTTCAACAGCCAGTTCTTCCGCCACCCGGAATACACCTATGACCGCAACCCGGCCACCCACGCCTTCCTGCTCACCGACACGGCCACCCGCTTCAGCATGGAAGAAGAGGAACTCCAGACCAGCAGCGCCGGCGCCGGCGTGGTGCTCGACGCCACCAACAACAACGGCGCCAGCGAGAGCTTCCTGATCGACCAGCTCATCCTCGCCGCGGACCAGGCGAAGATCGTGCTGACGGGCAGCGGTCAGCTCGGGGCTTCGCCCATCGATCTCACCTGGGACCCGCTGTCGGCCTCCTTCGCGGTGACCGGAGGAGGGAACCTCACACTCGCCCAGATCAAGAACGGTCTCACCGGCGACGATGCGCTGTTCTTCATGGGCCGCCTTCTTCCGGGACAGGGCGTCACGGTTCCCCCCAAGCTGAAGGCCATCACACGCACCACCTCGCCGGTTCTCTGCATCGAGGCCCCGGCAAGCTACCCTGCCTCGGTCGCGACCGGGGAGACCGGCGTTGCGATGCGGCTCCATACCATCGACGCCGTGGCCGGCACCCGGGTCCTCGTGGACGGCCAGGTGCAGGGCGCTCCTCTGGCCGGGACCGGCCCGGATTTCCTCTGGACGCTGCCGGCTGCGGGCCTGACCCCCACCGTCCACGCCATCCAGCTTCTCGATGCCGCCGGCATGCAGTCCAACAGCATTCCCCTGCCGGTGATCGAGCCGGTCATCCCGGCCAGCGAGCCGGCACCCCTGGAGGTGACGCTGGTCGCCCCCGGCATCGCCGCCCCGACCTGGCCGAGTCCCTTCGGCGTGACCGGGCCGGGCACCCGCTCGGACCTTTTCCGTGGCCTCGTCAACGATCTCGCCACCGCAGGGTTCGCCGCCGGGGCCTGTCTGGCGGAGGACGTCTTCGTGGCGAACGCCGCCGACTGGTCCGTTCCCGATGCCGAGATCCCCCCGGTGGGCAATGCCTTCTACTACGTGGCCCGCAGCGAGAACCAGGTCAACGTCACCACCTGGGGCAGCCCGGCGCGGGACGCGGCGATCAACACCGCCGCCGGTGCGTGTGCGGTCCGGTTCCCCTGACCGGGCGATTCTCGGCCGATGACGCGTCGTGGGGGCCGGCCCTCGCCGTCGCACCGGAACGGTCCGGCGGCAGCTGCCTGGGGCGTGAACCGCGACTCGTCAGTCACGAGATGACTCAGACCGATTCATCGATGATGGCAACAATCGTTCGCTCGACCTCTTCCGCACTGCTTGCGAGCCCGGCAGATTCCGACACCAGTTTCAGGAGAGCGGTTGGCCGGATCATCCCGATCCTCGTCTGGCCACCGTCTTCATAGACGGAGATGCGACATGGCAGCGCCATGTTCACGCTCATGTCGGTGCGAAGAATCTCGCTGGCTTGCCTGGGGTTGCAGACCTCGAGGACACGGCATTCGTCCGGAAGGTCGAAGCCTTTCGAACGCAGTGTCGCCTTGAAGTCATAGGTGTGCAGCACTCCGAATCCGTGGCGCTGCACGGCAGCCTCCACATCCGAGACCGCTTCGTCGACCGACTTGTCTGTATCTCGTACGTACTTCATGAACTCCTCCATGGATCGATTCCCTCCCCACGAACGGCGGCATTCAGCGGCCGGGACACGCGCCATACAGGATGAGTGTGCCCAGCGCGAAGGCTCCGAGCGCATACAGCCTCTGGTGGCGTAGCGCCAGCGGGATGGCCCATTTGCTGAATCGATGATGCCATTGCCAGGGGATTCAGATACAGGCCAGAGGCCGCCACCATGATGCCTGAAAGTATCTTCATGACCCGACGAACATGGAACCACAGCTGGTGCCTGGAGCGAGGAAGGCGCTCGACGGACACAGTAAGGTGGTACCCAACCCACGGATATCAGCAGGATCGACCGCCGACATTACCGGCCCCGCGTAGGACCTCGACGTGGCTCTTGACACCGCAAGTCATATCAGACGCTCCGGTTCAGCCGCGGGCCGCGCAGCGGAACTGCCGCTCACAACCGGTTGCTCGGCGGCTACGCAGAACCTCCCGTGGACACGCAACCCCGAATCTTCTCGACGAGACTTCGGAGATACGCCATCGCCTCCTCATCCGGATCTTTTCCAAAGTGCCGCCATCTCCTCTGCTCGAAGAAGAGGCATGTGCGTAGGTCTGTGAGTGATTCCTGCTGCCTGGCATCGGCGATCTCGGCGCACTTTTCGAATGATCCCCATACCTCGTAACCGTCGAAGGTTAGCGCGAACTCCGCGATCTCGCGCCAACAGGCATCCGCACTTGGGACATCGATCAGTGTCAGATTCTCGTTGGCAATCTCTCGCACGGTATCCGCCGAACCTTGTTTTCAGCTGCGAACTCTTTTGTCACGAGCCTTGCGCTTCGCGAGGCTCGTGACAAGGCCATTCCTCAGATGCACCTTGTTAGGCGATCTTGCGACCTCAGCCCACCGCTCGCACGCTTCGAACCTCGCTGTCCAGACGGCGCCCGAGCCGGTCTTTCTCCAATTCCAGATCGTAGCGGCTCTGGAGATTCATCCAGAACTGCTCGGTCATTCCGAAGTAACGCGAAAGCCGGAGGGCTGTATCGGCCGATACCGAGCGCTTGCCATGAACAATCTCGTTGATGCGCCGGGCAGGCACACTGATGTCCTTGGCCAAGCGGTACTGACTGATCTCCATGGGCTGCAGAAACTCCTCGAGCAGGATTTCTCCAGGGTGAATCGGTTCACTTTTTTTCGGCATCGCTATCCCCTAGTGGTAATCCACGATCTCAACGTCGTACGCATCGCCGGCTTTCCACCTGAAGCAGATCCGCCATTGATCATTTACCCGGACACTGTGCTGTCCTCGACGACCGCCCGAAAGCTTTTCAAGACGATTCGCCGGCGGAACCCTGAGGTCACTGAGCGCCCCGGCAGCGTCCACGATCAACAGTTTCTTGAGCGCTGCCCGCCGAATCGCGCTGAACTTGCGGGAGTAACGCCGCTGGAAGAGCTTTTCCGTCTCTCGGCAGCGGAAACTCTTGACCATGGGCTGATAATAACGCGCCACGGTATTAGTGTCAAGCGTTATCAGGTTGCCTGAGGTCGTTTTCGGCTGCAAGCTCTCTGGCGCGAGACGTGCGCGAGCATACTTTTCCTCATGAGTAACACGAGGGGCAGCCGCCGCAGCCTCAACAGCGTCCGGGATTCTTAGTCCCGGAGTACCGCCCGATCGCTCAATCTCACGACGATGGATGTAGAGGATGTCCTCTACCCCAAGAAACAGCGGTTCGTCCACTTACTTCCCGAGCTTGTCGAGAGACCGTCGAGAAACCAAGGAGCGACGAATTTGACACACCGACAATCAAGCGAACACAAGGCGTCGACAGCGCCTCGGGGGAAAGTGTGCGCTCCTGGCCGACGCCCGATGCCTGCATCCGCAGAACGCCTGATACGCTTGTTTTGGGCCTAGACCGAGGAAGGCGCTCGACGGAAACAAGTAAGGTGGT
>JBHHZI010000138.1:0-8729 GCA_046757965.1 Acidobacteriota bacterium
CGCCGAGACGCCGGCGCAGAATCCGATCCGATGCAAGGCGAGCCAGCCCGTCCGCGAGCGCCTCTGCGCTGCCGGGCGGCACGAGCCATCCGGTCCTGCCGTGCTCGATCACCTCCGAGATCTGGCCGATGCGGCTGGCGATGACCGCCCGGCCGGCGCCCATGTACTCGAAGACCTTCAGGGGTGAGAAGTAGAAGTCGTCCGAGTGCGGATACGGCGCCACCGCCACGTCGAACAGGGCGAGGTGATCGGGAATCGTTTCATGAGGAACCCCACCGGCCAGATGGACCCGGTCCGACAGTCCGTGCTCGGCACAGAACTGCTCGATCCACTCACGCATCGGCCCGTCGCCGACGATGTTCAACCGGGCTCCCGCGTGGCTCCTCGCCAGACGCCGGAAGGCGTCGCACAGCACCTCGATGCCGTGCCACGGTTTCAGGCTGCCGACGAAGCCGACCGTGAACAGGTCACCTGCGGGATGACGGTTCTGGACCGGGCCGACCAGGCCCGCATCGTAGCCGTTGGGCACCACGGCGATGCGGGCCACGTCCCCACCTTCATCCGCCACGAGCCGTGCCAGCGTGGGAGACACCACGACCAGCCGATCCGCCTGCTCGAACACCTCGCAGCGGATCGCTTGCGCCACGCCGACGAGACCGATATGCCGGAATCGGCGGGTCTCCTCCACCAGAGGCGCATTCACCTCGAGTAACAGCGGCACATGCAGCCGCGCGGCGAGACGAGCCCCCCCGAACGACCACAGGGAATAGCGCTCGATGAGCGCGTCGAACGGACGCCGGGCATGATCCGCCTCGACGGACCGCTCGAGTGACTCGTTCAGGCACAGCGCGCTGATTTCCCGGCGCTGCAGGACGGCCCGCTCCGGGTCCGTCATGGCGGCGGCGATGCGGTCCGCAAGACGCGCCGAGAACGGCTCGACTCTCACCGGAAAAACCCTGACCGGGCGGGCGGCGTCGTTCGCCTCTCCACCGCGGGCCACGAAGCAGGTGACGTCGTGACCGGCGGCTGCGAGCGCGCCGGTCACCGCCCTCACATGGACCGAGGCTCCCTTCGTCCCGGCCCACGGAATGCCGCTGTCGATGTTGATGTAGGCCAGACGCATGTCACGGCCCGCCTGGAATTCCGGCGACGCGGCCGGCGGCGAGGCGGCCATCCGGAGTTCCCGCCCGGTATCTCCGCGCAAAGAGATCCTGAAGTGCACGCCACACCTGTCCGGCCCCGTCGGTGGCAAACACCCGGCGCGGCAGGCGCGGCGACGTCCGCAGCAGGTCCAGGCGACGCACCACGGCCGCCGCCAGCCGGCCCCGGCCCATGTCGTCGGGGTGCAGCAGCTCGATGTGCGCATGCTGCCGGGCAAGGCACCGGGCCCGCACGAGCTGTTCCACCCGCGGCGTGACCCGCGGCACCACCAGGGCGTCGATCCCGCAGGCCATCACCTCGACCACGGTGTTGTAGCCCCCCATACAGACCACCAGGTCGGCGCGACCGTACAGCCGCGCAAGATCCGGCTCGAAGTCCACGATCGTCACGTCGAACCGGTTCGCCGCCAGCGCGCGGATCTTCTCGCGCTTGCCGCGGCTCATCAGTGGTCCGGTGATCAGGAGAGAATCGAAGCCCGCATCGGCGCCCAGGCCGCTCAGGCCCCGGAGATAGGTCTTCAGCAGCCGGTTCCCGTCGCCGCCGCCGCCCACGGTGACCACGACGAACGGGCGGCCGGAGGATGGCCCCCGGGAGGCCGCGCGGGCAGCCGGCGTCAGGCGGCGGCTGATGTAGCCGACCTCCACGAGGCGCCGCTCCACGTCGGCGGGCAGAGCGTAGCGGGACACCGGGTCGAACACCCGGCGGTCCCCGTAATAGAGGATGGAGTCGTAGTAGCGCCGCAGGATCTCCACGGTTCCGTGCGCGTCCCAGTCGCGCCGGACACGGGCCGGATCGTCGATGATGTCGCGCAGGCCGAGCACGAGGATGGCCCGGCCATGCCACTCGTCAAGCAGCGGGAGCAGCTCGCCACCCAGCCCGGTCGGCGTGTGATCGGCGAGCACCACGTCCGGACGGAATGCCGCCGCACTCTGCCTGATGAGCTGGGAGCGCCAGCGAACCAGATAGTCGAGATCCAGGGGCAAGCTGCGGCTGCAGTAGGCCCCGTCTCCCCCCTTGCTGGCCGAGGGGAGCTTCACGTAGTCGAACCGGCCGGGTAACTCGAAGAGATGTGACCGGGGTGAGCCGGTGACGGCGAGGATCGACACCTCCGGATCGAGCTCCAGGATGCGCTCGGCGATGCTCAGGTTGCGCCGGAAGTGCCCCAGGCCGTAGGAATCATGGCTGTACATCAGAATGCGCCGGATCCGGTCCCCGGACACATCGGGCCGCCGCCTGCCACTGAATAGGGTCTGTTGCATGTCCTGTTGGTCCCGCCGGTGACCGGTCACGGAACAGGTTTTTTGCCGGTGGCCTGCGGCGATGTTCCGCGTGGTACGCTCGCCGCCGCATGGACCGCCCGGGCACATGGCGCAGCATCTGGCTGGCGATGCGGTCCTGGCGCACCGCCTCGGTGGCCCTCCTGTCGTTCTCGTCGGGCCTTCCCCTCGGCCTGGTCTGGATCGCCATCCCGGACTGGATGCGCTCCGCCGGGGTGGACATCCGCGTCGTGGGGCTGATCACCCTGGCGCAGCTCCCCTGGACGTTCAAGCTCATCTGGTCGCCGCTGATGGACCGCTACCGTCCGCCGTTCGGCGGCCGTCGACGGGGATGGGCCCTGATCTTCCAGGTGGGTCTGTTCGCGTGCACGCTGGGTCTCGCCGGCGTGGGGCACCACCCGGAGACGCCCTGGGTGGTGGCCGCCCTGGCCCTGGCCATGGCGTTCGCCTCGGCGTCCCAGGACATCGCCATCGATGCCTACGCGGTGGACGTGCTGCACGAGGACGAGCAGGGCGTGGTGGTCGGCGCCCGCGTCGGGATCTACCGGGCCGCCATGTACGTGGCCGGCGGGCTCTCCATCACACTCGCCGGACAGATCGGCTGGCCCCTGGTGAATGGACTGCTGGCCGCGATGTACCTGCCGATGATGGCGATCACCTGGTTCGCCCCCGAGCCGGACATCACCCCGCAGCCGCCGCGGACACTCACCAAGGCGGTCTGGGAGCCGTTCCTCGGTTTCCTGGCACGCCACCGGGCGCTGGAGATTCTCGCCTTCGTCTTCTTCTACAAGTTCGCCGACAACCTTGCCCAGGGTCTGCTGCGCCCGTTTCTCGTCGACAAGGGGTACTCCAGCTTCGACCGCGGCCTGGCGCTGGGAACCGTCGGCTTCGTGACGGTCCTGGCGGGGACCTTCCTCGGTGGGCTCCTGACCAGTTCGATGGGCCTGGGACACTCCCTCTGGATCTTCGGCTTCCTGCAGATCTTCTCCAACCTGGGCTACATCGTCATTGACCGCCTGCCGGCGGTGAACCGGATGCTGATGTATTCAGCCACGGGATTCGAGAGCTTCACGCAAGGTCTGGGGACGGGAGCGTTCTCCGTGCTGCTCTTGCGCATGACCCAGAAGCGGTTCTCCGCCACGCAGTACGCCCTGTTCTCGAGCCTGTTCGCCCTGCCGCGCCTGGTGGCCGGGCCGATGAGTGGTTTCGCCGTCGATGCGGTGGGGTGGGAGCCGTTCTTCTGGGGCACCCTGCTGGCCGGTGTGCCCGGCATGGTCATGTTGCAGCGGTTCGCGCCGCTCGGGGTGCGTGAACCTCGATTCAGTGTCGAGCCTCCTGCCCACGACCGGCACCCGCTGGGTGTGGCCGCGCTGTGGGGGCGCGGTCTGGCCGGGGCGCTGGTCGGCGGCACCGTCGGAGCGGTCTCCATGGCCGTGCTCTCCGCCCTGAAAGCGATTCATGTCGACACCGCATCGGCGTTCGATCCCGGTGGGCATCTGGCGACCCTCCTGTGGCCGGAATCGGCGGCGGGATGGTTCGAGATCGCCGGCCTGCTGGTCTTCGCGGCCATCTGCGGCCTGGCCACGGCAGCGGTGGCCGCGGCCCGCCATGGCGCCGCGGATGCCGCAGTTGCCGGTCCGCCGCGGCAGACCTAGCTTCCCTACATGAAGGATGGACGCGGATCGGCGCTGAGCGGCCTGGGGATGATCGGCACACTGATCGTCCTCGCCATCGTGCTCCTGCTGGCGGCCCGGGCCTGGCAATCGATGGCGCCGGCAGCTCTCGACGTGACGTCGGCCGCGCCGGCGGACGTCGAGGCCACCGCCGGACCCGATGGCGTTCCCTCGCCCGGCCATCTACCGGACCTCGACGAGATGCGCCAGACCACGGCGACCCACACCCAGGACGTGCAGGACGCCCTGCGCCAGATCGACGGCGACCCGGCAGCCGGTTCGCGGCCGCACTGATCGATCCGCCGGCGTCCCGCCGGCATTCACCCCGCGACGGAAGTGACGCGGCCCGCCTGCTTGCTTCGGAAACGAGCCTGAAGTAGCTTACCGGCCGGACCGCCGGCCGTTCAGCAGGGGGCCGTCCGCCTTCCCGACGAGTGGATCCGACCCACCGGGTCATGAAACGTGCAATACGGCTTTCTGATCGACCACCGATCCTGCATCGGATGTCACGCCTGCACGGTCGCGTGCAAGGCGGAAAACGACGTGCCGGTGGGCAACTTCCGGACCTGGGTGAAATATGCCGAGACAGGGCGCTTCCCGGACATCCGGCGGCATTTTGCCGTGCTGCGCTGCAATCACTGCACGAACGCCCCGTGCGTCACGATCTGTCCGGTCAACGCGCTGGAGAAGCGCACCGACGGCATCGTCGATCTCGACCGCGAGGCGTGCATCGGCTGCCGCGCATGCATGCAGGCCTGCCCGTACGACGCCATCTATCTCAATGAAGACCACGGTGCGGTGGAGAAATGTCATTTCTGCGCCCACCGGATCGAGGGCGGCCTCGACCCTGCCTGCGTTGTCGTCTGCCCGACCCACGCCATCGTGCACGGCGACCTCCATGACCCGGCCAGCCGCATCAGCCGCATGGTCAGCGAACTCGACACCGAGGTCAGGCGGCCGGAGCAGGAGACCGATCCCAACGTGCATTACGTCGGTCATGAGCCGTCCATGCTGGCGCCGGGATCGGCGGCACGTCCGAGCATGTACATGTTCAGCGACCGGCCGGCGGCCAAACCGGACGCCTGGCCGGAGGGAGCGCCGGTGGAGACTGACAACACCACGGTGCTCGACGTCGGCCACCACATCGAGTGGCGCTGGCCCGTCGCTCTCTACCTGGTGACCAAGGGAATCGCCGCCGGGGCGGCCATGCTGGCCCCGTTCGTCGCCGTCCTGGGTGTCACCGGCCTCGCGGCCCGGTATCTGCCGGAGATCCTGGCCCTCGTGTTCACCGGTGTGACGACGGTCCTGCTGGCCGGCGATCTCGGCCGGCCCCTGGCATTCTTCCGGGTGCTGACACGGCCCAACTGGTCGAGCTGGCTGGTGAAGGGCGCCTGGGTGCTGACCGGTTTCGCCGCCCTGGAAACGGTGACACTGCTGGCGCGCCTCGCGGGCCTCGACCTGCTGGCCGACGGGCTGCGCTGGGCGGGTCTGCCGGCCGGGGGGCTGGCGGCCGGCTACACGGCCCTGCTTCTCGCCCAGTGCGAGGGACGGGACCTCTGGCAAGGCCCCTGGGTCATGTCCCATCTCCTGGTGCAGGCGGTGCTCGCCGGGTCCGCCTCCCTTCTGATGTTCGCCCCGGCCGCCGACCGGATGCAGTTCCTCTTCGTGGTCGCCGCCACGGCGCATGTCCTGCTCGCCGCCGGCGAGCGGTTACGGACCCATGACACGGCCAACGCCCGTCAGGCGGCCGCGTTTCTCGGGACCGTGCGCCTCGGGCGATCCCGGGCGTACCGGGACGCTCTCCTGCTCGGCGGCATCGGTGCCGCGCTCTGTGCCCTGTTCGCTCCGGTCCTGGTTGCCGCTGCCGCCCTGCCCGGTCTGTATCTTTACGAGTGGGCGTTCATCCGCGCCGGCCAGCTTCCACCTCTCTCATGAGTGACTCTCCTCGGCGACCCTTCTTCTCCACGACGCCTCTGGCGTCGTTTCCACCCGTGGACCGCTGGGATGACTGGGTCGAGTTCGACGCCGGCGCCTGGCCCCGCAAGGTCGAGCGCCGGTACATGCTGGTGCCCACGACCTGCTTCAACTGCGAGGCGGCGTGCGGCCTCATCGCCTACGTCGACAAGGAGGCCCATCGCATCCGTCGCTTCGAGGGCAACCCACACCATCCCGGCTCCCGGGGCCGCAACTGCGCCAAGGGACCGGCCACCCTCAACCAGGTGGAGGATCCGGAGCGCATCCTGCACCCGATGAAGCGGACCGGTCCGCGCGGTTCGGGCCAGTTCGAGCGCGCAGACTGGGAAGAGGTCCTCGATGCCATCGCCGCGCCGGTGCGGCAGGCCATCATCGAAGACCGCCACAACGAGATCATGTACCACGTCGGCCGGCCCGGCGCCGACGGCACCATGGCCCGGGTGCTCAGGTCCTGGGGCATCGACGGGCACAACTCCCACACCAATGTCTGCTCGGCGGCGGCCCGCCTCGGCTACGCCCTCTGGACCGGCGCGGACCGACCCTCGCCGGATCACGAGCACGCGAAGTTCATCCTGCTGCTCTCCGCCCACCTGGAGACCGGCCATTATTTCAACCCGCATGCACAACGGATCGTCGAGGCCCGCGCCCGCGGCACGAAGCTGTGCGCCATCGACGTGCGCCTGTCGAACACCGCGTCCGTGGCCGATTACTGGCTGGCTCCCTACCCCGGCACCGAATCGCTGCTCCTGCTGTCCATGGCGCACGTGCTGCTGAAAGAGAACCTGTTCAACGCCGGGTTCATGGAGCAGTGGACCAACTGGCGGGCCTTCCTCCAGGCTCTCTGTCCAGGCGAGACACACGATTTCGCGCGCTTCATCGACGAGCTGAAACGTCACTACGCGTTCGCCACGCCGGCTGCCGCCGAGGAGGCGTGCGGCGTGCCGAAGGAGAAGATCGTCGCCATCGCCCACGAGATCGGCGCGGCCGGCACGGCCTTCGCCACTCACGTGTGGCGCAGCGCCGCATCGGGCCATCTCGGGGGCTGGCAGGTGGCCCGCTGCCTGGAATTCCTCGTCGTGCTGATGGGCGGCGTCGGTGTGCGCGGGGGCACCGGCCTCAACTCCCATGACAAGTTCGTGCCGCCGCCGTTCCTGTCGCCGCCGCCGGCCAAGATCTGGAACGAGCTGCTCTACCCGCGCGAGTATCCTCTCGCCCACCACGAGATGAGTTTCCTGCTGCCGCACTTCCTCGAGGAGAGCCGGGGCAAGCTCGCCGCCTACTTCACACGCGTCTACAACCCCATCTGGACCAACCCGGACGGCATGATGTGGGAGAAGATGCTGCGCGACCCGAAGAAGGTGGAACTGCACGTCGCCCTGACACCCGTCTGGAGCGAGACCGCCCAGTACGCTGATTACGTGCTGCCCATGGGAGTCGCTGCCGAACGTCACGACCTCATGAGCCAGGAGACCCATGCCGCCCGCTGGTTGAGCTTCCGCCAGCCGGTGATGCGCGTGGCGCGCGAGCGACTGGGTGAGTCGTTCGACCACACCTGGCAGGCCAATCCCGGCGAGGTGTGGGAGGAAGACGAGTTCTGGATCGAGCTGAGCTGGCGGATCGACCCGGACGGCTCCCTCGGTATCCGGAAGTATCACGAATCTCCCGACCGGCCCGGCGAGAAGATCACGCTGGACGAGTACTACGGCTGGATCTTCGAGAACAGCGTTCCGGGGTTGCCCGCCGAGGCCGCGCGCCACGGTATGAGCCCGCTGGAGTACATGCGCCGCTACGGGGCATTCCTCGTCGAGAAGGAGACATACGAGGTGTACCGCCGCGAGCTGCCGGCCGATGAGATGGCGCACGCCACCGTCGACGAGGAGCGGGGTGAGGTCGTCCGCGACGGCACGGTCATCGGCGTCTTGGACGGTGGCCGCCCCTGCACCGGGTTCAACACACCGTCACGACGGCTGGAGATCTACAGCCCGACGCTCGCCGAGTGGGGCTGGCCCGACGAGGCCCTGCCCGGTCTGATCGAGAGCCAGGTGGCCCGCAACAAGGTCGACCGCGAGCGCGGCCAGTACTGCCTCGTCCCGACCTTCCGCCTGCCGACCCTGATCCACACCCGGTCCGGCAACTCCAAGTGGCTGTACGAGCTGTCCAATACCAATCCGGTCTGGATTCACCCGGAAGATGCCGCGCGGGTCGGCGTCGCCACCGGCGATCTGCTGCGCATCACCACGCGCATCGGCTACTTCGTCAATCGCGCCTGGGTGACCGAGGGGATGCGGCCCGGTGTGGTGGCCTGCTCTCATCACCTGGGGCGCTGGCGTCTGCACGACGACGCCGGTACGGACCGCTGGGCCAGCGCTCGGGTCGTCCGCGAGGAGATCGAGCCGGGCAAGTTCCGTTTCCGGCGCGTGGAGGACATCCATCCGTTCGACTCCGCCGACCCGGACAGCCGGCGCATCTGGTGGACCGACGGCGGCGTGCACCAGAACCTGACCTTCCCGGTGCAGCCCGACCCCGTCTCCGGCATGCATTGCTGGCACCAAGCCGTGCACGTCGAGCGGTCCCGACCGGATGACCGCTATGCCGACGTCTATGTCGACACCAGCGCCTCGATGGCCGTCTATCGCGAGTGGCT
>JBHHZI010000139.1:0-8675 GCA_046757965.1 Acidobacteriota bacterium
GATCGGTGAGGACAGGGACTACCTGGTCTCGATCTGGCGCGCCATCGAGGAGAAGGCGCACCACGAGACGGCGCCGGCCCTGTTGCATCGGGAACTGGAGCGGCCGCTGCAGATCCTCCGGGATCTGTTCGGTGGTTCCGTCACGCGGGTGGTCGTCGAGGGGGAATCGACGCATCGGCGTGTGCTCGACTTCGTCGAATCGATCGCGCCTCGTGCCACCGGCAAGGTCTCCCTGTACACCGATCCCTTGCCGTTGTTCGAGCGCAGTCGAGTTCGCCGGGAGATCGAGCGGGCCCTGCGCACGAAGGTGTGGCTGAAATCGGGCGGCTCCATCGTGATCACGCAGACCGAGGCGCTCGTCGCTGTCGACGTGAACACCGGGAAGTACACCGGCCGTCGCAATCTCGAGGAGACCATCGTCAAGATCAACCTCGAGGCCATGCGGGAGATCGCACGGCAGCTCAGGCTCCGGGACCTGGGCGGCATCATCGTCATCGATTTCATCGACATGGCCGAGGCGGCGTCGCGCGAGGCACTGGTGAGCGCCCTCGAGATCGAGCTGGCCCGGGATCGGGCCAAGACCCAGCTTCACGAGCTCTCCGACTTCGGCCTCGTTCAGATCACGCGCAAGCGGGCGCGTCGCAGCCTGGAACGCACCTTGTGCCGGCCCTGTCCCGTGTGCCGGGGATCCGGCCGGGTGAAGACGGTGCGCACCGTCGCCGCGGACATCCTCATGGAGGTGCGTTGCGCCCTGGCACGAGGTGAAGCGGCGTCGATCGAGGTCCGGGCGCACCCGGAGGTGGTGAATCTGATCGAGGCCGAGCATGAGGCGTTCATCGAATCGCTCGGCGCACACGCGCCGTGTGAGTTGAGCATCCACCCGGACCCGGAGGTCTTGCTGGAGGATTTCACCGTGGAGGCTGACCCATGCTGAAGAAACGACTCATGACGCCCGGTCCGACGCCGGTCTTTCCGGGCGCTTCGCTCGCGCTGGGAGCCGAGCATCATCACCATCGAACGCCCGAGTTCAAGGCTCTGATCACCTCGTTGCGGGCCAGGCTCGGGCGCATCTTTCGCACCGAGGGCGAGACACTCCTGCTGACATCGTCCGGGACCGGCGCCATGGAGGCGGCCCTGACCAGCCTGACGGCCGTGGACGATGCCGTGCTGGTGGTCGATTCAGGAAAGTTCGGACACCGGTGGATGGATCTGGCGGCGGCCTTCGGCCGCCACGCAACCGCCCTGGTGCCGGCCGCCGGCGCTGCCGTGTCGCCGCAGGAGGTCGGCGAAGCCATCCGGGAGAACTCCGCCCTCACGGCGCTGTTCTTCGCCGCGTGTGAATCCTCCACCGGAGTGGCGGCCGATGTGAAGGGGCTGGCCACCGCGGCCCGGCAGGCTGCCGGGGAGAAGCTCCTCGTCGTCGTCGATGCCATCACGCAGGTCGGTGCGGCGCCCCTGGAGATGGACGCATGGGATGTGGACGTGGCCATCGGCGGATCGCAGAAGGCGTTCATGATGCCTCCGGGGCTGGCCTTCCTGGCGCTGTCGTCTCGAGCCCAGGAGCGGCTCACGGCCACCGGTGGGGGCGGGCTGTACTTCGATCTGGCCAGGGAACTGGCCGCTCAGCGCCGGGGCAGTACCGCCTGGACACCGGGAACCGCCCTGGCGTATGCCCTGGACGCGGCCTGCGAACAGATGCTCGCCGCCGGTCTGCCGGCGCTCTGGGAGGCCACCGGGCGGCGGGCGCGGATGACGCGCGCCGCCGTGGTGCAGATGGGCCTGCGTCTCTATGCCCGGTCCCCGGCCGCCGCCCTGACGGCGGTCCTCGCGCCTGACGGGATCGACGCCGGAAAGATCGTCTCCCGTCTCGAGGCGGACTTCGGGGTCCGGATCGCAGGGGGCCAGGGCAGCCTCAAGGGGAAGCTCCTGCGCATCGCACACCTCGGCTACATCGATACCATCGAGACCCTGGGAACCCTGGGCGCCCTCGGCATCACGCTGAACCGCCTGGGCGTCGACGCCGATACGGCGGGCGGTCTGGCCGCCGCGGTGGAGGTCATGGGTGGGTCGGACTGAGTGCCGACCTGGATGACGGCGGCCTCAGGACTCCGAAGCCGCGTCGAGCAGCGGCTTCAGGTCGCCCCGGGCGTGCAGATCCCGCACGATGTCGCAGCCCCCCACGAACTTGCCGCCGATGAAGACCTGGGGAATGGTCGGCCAGTCCGAGTATTCCTTGACTCCGTCCCACACCTGGGGGTCGGCCAGCACATCGACGGCCTCGAAGGCCGCACCGGCATCCCGGAGGACCTCCACGGTGGCGGCCGAGAACCCGCACCGGGGCATCGCGGGCGTGCCCTTCATGAAGATCACCACGGGGTTCCCGGTGACCGTCTGTCGGATCCGATCCTGAACGTCTGACATCTGGAGTCTCTCCGTGTGCGGCTCAGAGCCGGGGCAGGCGGCTCCCGTTTTCACCGCGGTTCTTCGCGCGGGTCCGGTCCCATTCGCGCGGTGTGTGCGTTTCCATGCTCAGGGCGTGCAGTTCGCCCCCGAGGACGTCCTTGAACAGGGAGTAGACCATCCGGTGCCGATCGACGGCCTCCTGATTCTCGAATCCTGGTGCGACCACCAGGACGCGGTAGTGGTCTCCCCCTCCGGTCAGGTCGAACACCTCGACCTGGGCCCCGCTGAGGGATTCGGTGATCCGGGTCTCGATCTCCGCTGGTGACACCATGCATCCTCCCTTGACGGTGAATGATATCAGTCCGAGAGGGTCGACCACCAGACGACGTCGCCGGCCGGGCCCGACGCGGTCCAGTGGCGTCTGTCGCCACCTCGCCGGAGGGTGACGTCGGCGTCCACGATGATCCCACCGGCCGCCCGGTCCAGGGCGATCGATCCCGAGAGCGACACGTCCGCTCCGGTCTCGTCCCGGCCGGTGAACCGGCCGGTCCAGGTGCGCCGGGTCCGGTTCACGTCCGTGCGCCCGGGCGGGCCGGCGCGGCGAAGCCGTCCCGCGAGGTCTGTCAGTGTCACGGGATGCGTGCCGGGCCGGCGCCACACGAGGCGGGCTGCGCGCAGCTCGACCTCGGCAGACTCCGCCCCGGGGAAGGACAGCAGGGGCACCAGCAGATGGGCGATGCCTCGCCGGAGGTCGTCGGGACCCTGGAGCGTGACCTCGACACCGTCGAGACGGATGGAGGCGGCGGTCGGTCGCCACCACGGGAGGGTCCAGGACGGCGTCACGGTGGCTTTCGACCAGCCGACATGGGAGCCGTCCGGAGTGCCGTCCGGCGAGCCGGCCACCCAGACCCCCTGCGGCCGCTCGGGCGTCGCGTCGCTCCACAGGGTCAGGCCGCCGACGGTCACGCCCCACCAGGCCACGGTCGTGGGCGGCGACAGCCCGCGGTGTGCCAGTGCCCGGGCGAGGGTGTCGCGGGTGGTGGCCAGGGTCAGCCCGCGCTGGAGGCAGGCCGCCAGGAGGAGCGCGACGGGCAGGATACGCAGCAGTTGCCGGCGCCGGCCGGTGTGTCGCCATCCCACCGGGCGCTTCCGATCACTTCTCCAGGGTCATCGTATCCAGCACGGCCTGGAGCTCCAGCCACTGGGCCTGGGTGGTGAAGCTGGCCACCACGGTGAGCATGTACGGGTCGAGGCGGCGGCAGAAGTACACCTGGCCGATGGGTGGCTGACCGGCCTGGATGGTCGCCCCCAGGACGGCGAAGGACTGGCCTCCAAGGGAGGTATCCGCGGCGATGGGCTGGAACTGGATCGGCGTGCCGCCCCGGGTCAGAAAATCCTTCAGCATCTCCAGGTAGTCGACCGGTGTCTGGATCTCGGGGCGTGCCATCACGTTCTCCACGCCGGCGATGAGCGAGGGGTTCAGCCCCTGGACCGTCCCGAGAGGGAACCGGTAGACGGTGAAGAGATTCCTCGAGGTACTCGGCCCCGCCGAGCGGTAGGCGTCCCCGGTGGGGTCTCCCGCCGAGAGCATCTGGCGTCCGGCCGCGTCGATGCGCTCCGCCGCCGCCGCATCGGCGACGATGTTCCAGTCCTCCGGAAAGGTGATGCGCAGGCCGAACTGATCCTGGACGTACGTGCGGCCCTCGTACCGACCGGGGTCGAGGGACTCCACACCGGCGCCGGCGCAACCCAGCAGGGCGAGGAGCAGGAGCCCGACCATGCCGGAAACAGCGGCCATCTTGCTCTGCGCCGGTGATGTCGTCGTGACCTGGATGCCAGCGTTCATTCGCGAATGATACACGACTCACCTTGCACATGGCGGGGCCGCGCGGATACTCTTCGCGGGTGAAGATTCTCGTCGCAGACCCGATCTCGGAGGAGGGGCTGGCCCGCCTGCGAGACACCAGCGGTTTCGACGTGACCGTGCGGCCGTCGATGACGGTTGCGGATCTGATCCAGGCGGTCCGGGAACATGATGCCCTGGTGGTGAGATCGGCCACCAAGGTCACCGCCGAGGTGCTGGCGGACGTCGGCCGGTTGAAGGTGATCGGCCGGGCGGGCACCGGTGTGGACAACATCGATCTGGATGCGGCCACCCGGGCGGGTGTGGTGGTCATCAACACCCCGGGCGGCAACTCGGTGGCGGCCGCCGAGCTCACCATCTCCCTGCTCCTGGCGCTGGCTCGCCATATTCCGCAGGCCAATGCCGCCCTGCGCGCCGGCCGGTGGGACCGGAAGAAGCACGTCGGCGTCGAGGTGTGCGGCAAGGTCATCGGCATCGTCGGGCTGGGCCGGGTGGGACGCGAGGTCGCCCGCCGGGCGAGAGGCCTGAGGATGAAGGTCGTGGGCCACGATCCGTTCGTCACGGAGGCGGCCGTCGCCGATCTGGGGGTGACCGTGGTGCCTCTCCCGGCGCTGCTGGCGGACAGCGACTTCGTCACGTTGCATCTCCCCAGTACCGAGCAGACGCGGTCGCTGATCGACGCCGCCGCGCTGGAGCGCATGAAACCCGGCGCCCGTCTGATCAACTGCGCCCGGGGCGACCTGGTGGATGAGGCTGCCGTGCTCGCCGCACTGGAGAGCGGCCATCTGGCCGGGGCCGCCCTCGACGTGTTCGCGAAGGAGCCGCCGACCGATCGCCGGCTCGTCGAGCACCCCGGCGTCGTCTCGACGCCGCACCTGGGAGCCTCCACCCGCGAGGCGCAGGTTCGCGTGGGGACCGAGATCGCCGACAAGATCCGTGACTTCCTGGAGACCGGAACGATACTGGATGCCGTCAACTTCCCGTCGGTCAGCCGGGAGGAGTACGCCGCGCTGCGGCCGGTGATGGTGCTTGCGGAGCGACTGGGACGGTTCGTGGGACAGATCGGCGAGGGGGGCGTCCGCGAACTGCATCTGTGCTGCTTCGGCGAGTTCAACGAGCGTCCCCTCCGGCCCCTCGTGATGGCGGCGGTGAAGGGGCTGCTCACGCCGACCATGGGTGACGGCATCTCCTATGTGAACGCCCTGCGCCTCGCCGGCGAGCGGGGAGTCACGGTCCGGGACGGGCGCAGCAGTGAGCCCACGCCGTACGCCGGCCTGCTGCGCCTGACCCTGGTGGCCGGTGCCGTCCGCTCGGTGGTCTCGGGCACGCTGTTCACCGCGGACCGCCCCCGGATCGTGGAGGTGGACGGCGTGCGCATCGAGTGCACACCATCCGGCCATCTGCTGTTCTTCAGGAATCGCGACGTGCCGGGCGTGGTGGGCCGCATCGGGAGCATCCTCGGGCGCGCCGGGATCAACATCGCTCAGATCCAGCTCGGTCGGGCGCAGGGTGGTGAGGCGGTGTCGATCGTCAACGTGGACAGTGCCGTTGGCGCGGAGGTCCTGGAGGAGATCCGGGCCCTGGACGAGATCCGCGAGGCGCGCACCCTGTCGGTCTGAGCCGGCCCGGATGCTGTGATAGCATCGACACGATGTTCGATCGCGGCAAGCCTGATGAGACGGAGCCCTTCGGCTGCCCGCCCGACCCGGGTGGCGGCCCGGCCCCGGCCCCGGCCCCATCGCGCACGGGCGATGAGGAACGGTTCTACAAGCACCACATGCTGCTGCGCACGCCGATGGTGGTGCTGACCACCGCGGGCCAGAAGCTGATCGGCTGGATCGAATGGTACGACCGGGATGTGGTCAAGCTGCACAGCATGACCGAGCCCAACCGGTTCATCCCCAAGGCGCGGATCAAGTACATCTACCGGCATGAGGAGGATCCGGACTTCGTCGAACCGATCCCGACGCCGCCGCCGCTGGTGGCGCTCCCCGAGAGGCCCACGGGGCGCCGCGACCACTGACTCGACGGCAGGCCGCCCTCACGACGGCCGGTGAAACGCCTCCGCGCGCTCGACCTCGGCGAGGTTCCCGATGAACAGGGGCGTGCGCTGGTGGAGTGCCGTCGGCGTGATGTCCTCGATCGGGCCGGTGCCGTGGCTGGCGCCGCCGCCGGCCTGGCAGGCCAGAAAGGCCAGCGGGGCCGCCTCGTACAGCAGGCGTAACTTGCCGAGAGGATGATCCCGGTCGGCCGGATAGGCGAACACGCCGCCACGCAGCAGGTTCCGGTGGAAATCGGCCACCAGCGATCCGATGTAGCGAGCCGTGTACGTGCGACCGCTGTCGACGGGTGGGGAACGGAGGTCGTTCACCCAGGCCACGACGTCCGGGTCCCAGCGCGCCAGGTTCGAATCGTTGATCGAGTAGATCGAGGCTCGCGGTGGGAACCTGACCGCCGGGTGGGAGAGGATGAACGTGTCGTTGCGCGGGTTGAGTGTGAATCCATCCACGCCGCCGCCGGTGGAGAAGACCATCAAGGTTGACGACCCGTAGATGACATACCCCGCGGCCGCCTGGTCGCGCCCCGGGCGCAGCAGGGCCGTGAGGTCGTCGGAGGGACCGCCGGCTGGAGGCCGGTGAACCGAGAATATGGTGCCGATGGGCGCGGCCACATCGATGTTCGACGAGCCGTCGAGGGGATCGAACAGAACCGCGAACCCGGTGCCCTCCGGGGCGGTGCCGGCGCGGATCGGGTCGGCAACCTCCTCGGAACCCATGACCGCCACCTCGCCGGTCGCCGCCAGGCAGTCGACCATGATGTCGTTGGCCAGGACATCGAGTTTCTGGACGGCTTCTCCCTGCACGTTCGTGTCCCCGGTTCCCCCGGTGATGTCGTCGAGACCCGCCCGGTTCACGCGGGCCGAGATCCGGCGGCCCGCCTCCGCGACGCCTTCGAGCACCGCCCGCAGGCCCGGGTCGATCTTCTTCCCGGCCAGAAACGGGCCGAGTGCAACCGGTGATGAGAGCATGGCAGCATCCTCCGGAATCGCGGCGGTGCGCGTGAGGCGTCAGATACCTTCGGGACGGGGAAGCTGAATATCCCGCCGCACCACGAACCGGTCCACGGTCGAGCGCGTGCCCCGGACCGCGAGGCGATCGAAGAGAAACGAGAACTGCTCCTGCAGGGACCGGCCGATGGCCTCCCGTGCGCCGGCGTCCATCTCCCACAGTCGCCGCTTGAACGGGCCGAACGCCTTCTTCCGTGTCTTGTAGATGAACTGCTCGACGGTCTGGCCGTCGGCGCGCTCCGCCGCATGTTCCGCCTGCAGATGCTTGCGAATGTCGGTAAGGAGGTCCTGCGGAAACGAGGGGTGGCTGTAGATGATGTTCTGGAAACCGGTGGCCAGATGGATCTCCGCCGTCTCCACCTGGGGGAAACGATCGAAGAGCTGCGCCGGGAGCGTCGACGCTCCATGCTGGACGGCTCCGGCCATGCCGTACCGGTCGCGGGCGACGGAGGAGAGGCGTTCGAGCGTCTGGAAGTCGAGCTTCACGGCGGCGACCGTGCCGTCAGGCAACGGGATTCCCCCGTGGCTGGTGCCGGACTGGACGCTGATCTTGGACGGGCCGGCGCCTGTGCAACCGGTCTTCTCGAGGGTGCGGCGCAGGCCGTCCATGAAGGCCGCCAGTTCCTCCGGGGTGGAGTTCTTCTTGCCCACCTCGCCGATCTCGCCGCCGACGGATATGTCGATGCCGGCCGGCTGCAGGCTCCGGATCTGCGCAACGCACTGGGCGGCGCGCTCGTAGTTGACGCGCTGTTGCTCGTCGAGTGTGCCGCGCTCGAGGTCGACCAGGGTGGACGCGTCGATGTCGATGTTCATGAACCCGGCCTCGATGGCCTCCCGGGTCAGGTCGAGCACGGCCTGCGTCTCGGCCTCGGCGTCGGCGGCGTACCGGGATGGGTTGAACTGGAAATGATCCCCCTGGATGAAGAGGGGGCCGCGAAACCGTTCGCGCAGTGCCGCGGCGGTCACCACCGCGATGTACTCGGCCGGCCGCTGATCCGTGTACCCGATCTCCGAGCGGGCGATCTCGAAGATCACGGCTCCGACGTCCGCGGCGACGGCCGCCCGGAAGGCGGCACGGGAGACATCGTAGGTCAGGCCACGGATGTTCATCGCCGGAACGGTGAACCCGGCGCACTCTCCCCGGCCTCGAGCGGTGTAGAGGTCCTGGATCGATGCGGACCAGATCCCGGCGGTGGCGGCGGCACGGCGGATCACCCAGCGGGCGGCGTCACGCAGCCTGGCCCCTTCGCCGAACACGGCGGTGGCCGCCATGCGATCCAGCTCCTCGCCTGACAGGCCGCCATGGTCCCGGGATGCGCCGCCGGCGTCGAGATCGACGCC
>JBHHZI010000140.1:0-8641 GCA_046757965.1 Acidobacteriota bacterium
TGGCCAGCCTCGTGGACGACCTGATCGCGGCCCTGTCGGCGTGAGTTCCGGCAGCGACCCCGCACCCCGAGTTCTGTCCCTGGTCGGGGGCAAGGGCGGCGTCGGCACCAGCCTGCTGACCACGACCCTCGGCATTCACCTGGCCCGGCAGGGGCGCGAGGTGGTCGTCGCCGACCTCGCCCCGGGCGGCGCCCACCTGCACGCCCACCTGGGCCTCCACCACCCGGTCCGGCATCTGCTGGAACGCGCCCGGCCCGACCCCCCTCCCCTGGCCGACCTGCTGGTGGCCACCGGCATCCCCAACCTCCGGCTGCTGGCCGGCAGCGAGACCTCGGCGCGGCAGACCGACCCGCACCGCGGGTTCGCGGCGCAGATCCTGGGTGAGGCCCGCGGCCTGCCGTGCGATTTCGTGGTGGCGGATATCGGGTCGGGCAGTCTGGACTCCGTTCGCCGGGCCGCCGCCGTCTCGGATCGCACGCTGATGGTCTGCACGCCGGAGCCGGCCGCCGCCCGGGGGCTGCTGAGCCTGCACGCCGGCATCCTCGAGGTGCTCGTCGGCGGCGCCCTCGGCAACGACCCTGACGCGGAGAAGACATCTGTCCTGGCCGGCGAGGGCATGCGATCGCTGCTGGCGGCCCTGGCGTCACGGAAGCCGGCCCGCAAGAAGGTCCTGCACGCCCTCCGCTCCCACCGGTTCGGCCTGCTCGTCAACCAGGTCCGGACGGTGGCCGAGACCGAGGTGGCGGCATCCATCGGGGCGGTCTTCTCGATGCTCCAGGCCATCATCGTCGACCCGGTGATGACCTTCGAGTACGACCTGAGTGCCCAGCAGGCGGTGAGCGAGGGATGCGTGCTCGCCCAGCGCTACCCCAACGCGCCCATCGTGCGCGGCCTGGAGAAGACAGCCTTCTGCCTGCTCGCTCCCCCCCCGGCACCCGGTCACCAGCCGAACCGGTACCTGCCGCTGTCGGCGTGGCACCACTACCGCCTCCTGGCACTCGACCCGAAGGCCTCGCCCCGGGAAGTGCAACGCCACTACGAGCGTGTCAAGGCACCGTTTCAACCGGACGGCACGGCCGAGGCCGTCGCCTCGCGTGCCTATCTCGACCAGGTGCTGGCGCAGGTCGACACCGCCTACCGGACGCTGATCTTCCTGGAGAATCGGCGTGAGTACGATCAATCCCTGGTCGCCGGCAACGTGCTCGACCCGGCCGACCTGCGCGAACATGACGAGGCCGACCCGGTGCCCGAGAAGGTCGGCGCGCCCGCCGACGCGCGGCCGGCACCCACCTCCGTCACGCCGGCCGCTTCGCCGCCACGCCGCGCGAACAACAGCCGCGAAACCGATCTCCACCGCCCCGCATCCAAGCAGGTGAAGCCGGGCCGGCCGTCGGAGACGTCAGAAAACGTCCCGACGATCCATGACGACGGGGACGGGGAAGGCCCCCCGCAGCACTACACCGGCGCGGTCCTGCGCGACCTGCGACGGCGACGGCGACTGGGACTCGACAAGATCTCCGCCATGACCAAGATCCGCGCCCAGCACATCGCATCGATCGAGAACGAGAACTATGGCGAGCTGCCGGTGGAGGTGTTCGTCAAGGGGTTCGTGCGGGCGTATGCGCGCTGTCTCGATCTGGATGCCGAGCGCGTGGTGACCGACTACATGGACGGGTACGGTCTCTGGCGGCAGGAGCGAACGTGAGCACCGATCTGGAACGTGACCCCGTCACCGCGCGGCAGCCGGTGGCGCGCGTCGAAGATCTGCGCACCTGGTTCGCGGACGGGTGCAAGCCGAGGTCGCGGTGGGGAATCGGCCTGGAGTACGAACGCCTCGGCGTGTTTCGTGACAGCGGCGAGGCCATTCCCTACGCCGGTCCTCACTCGGTGTCGGCCCTCCTGGAGGACCTGGCGGGTCAGGGCTGGCAGGCCTACCGCGAGGACGGCCACCCCATCGCCCTGTCCCGGGACGCGACGTTCATCACCCTCGAGCCCGGCGGTCAGACCGAGTTCTCCAGTCGCATCCATCACGATCTGTCGGAACTGCGCGATGACCTGTGCCAGTTTCTGACCGACCTCAACGCCATCAGCGCTCCCCACGACATCTCCTGGCTCGGTCTGGGACTCCAGCCCTTCTCGACCCGGGACGACATCCCGTGGGTTCCCAAGAAGCGCTACGAGCTGATGTCGGCCCATTTGGCCACCACGGGCCGTCTGGGTCATGACATGATGAAGCGCACCGCCGGCATCCAGGTCAACTTCGACTACCGATCCGAGGAGGACGCCGCCGCCAAGTTCCGGGCCCTGATGGGCGTCTCGCCCCTCATCACGGCCCTGTTCGCCAACTCTCCCCTCGCCGAGGGCCGGCCGACGGGAAAGATGTCCTCCCGGGCCGCCATCTGGCAAGACACCGATCCGGCCCGCTGCGGCCTGCTCCGCCTGGCGTTCACCGATGCCCCGTTCTTCGACGCCTATCTCGACTATGCCCTCGACGTGCCGGCCATGTTCGTGGTGCGGCAGGGACAGTGGCACGCCGTCGGCATCCCGTTTCGCCGCTTCATCGAGGACGGACACGCCGGCCTGACCGCCACCCGGCGCGACTGGGAGATGCACCTGACGACGCTGTTTCCCGACGTGCGGATGAAGAAGTTTCTCGAGGCGCGCTGCGCCGACTCCGCCGGCGCCGGCCTGGCGATGGCGCAGGTGGCCATGCTCTGCGGCATCGTCTACGACGACACCGCCACCGCCCGCACCTGGGACCTGGTCAGGGATCTCACCTTCGACGAGCGCCAGGCCCTGCACCGCGAGGTGGCGAACGACGGCCTGGCGGCTCGCCTGCGCGGCCGGCCGATCCTCGATCTGGCCGGCGAGCTGGTCGACATCGCCCGGGCGGGCCTGACCCGATCCCACCCGGACAGCGACCGTGAGGTCGCCTTCCTCACGCCCCTGGTCAAGATCCTCCGCGAGGGGAGATCCCCCGCCCGGCTGCTCCTCGAGCACTGGGAAACCGACCTCGACCACGACCCGGCCCGCCTGGTGGAGCACCTCTCGAAGCTCAACCTGCGCTGCTACGAGACCTGACCCCGGCCTCGCCCGGCGCCAGCGGCACCGGTCTCCTCGGCCGGGACCAGGCGAGAGTCAGCCAGGCGCGACGGCTACCCGGGCACAGTGGGATCCTGATCCTGCGGAAAGAACTCGTCCAGCCAGAGTTCGAGGGTGAGCGCCTCACGTGCTTCGTCGAGAAGATGGGGCCGCAACTCCGCATCGAAGCGCTCCTGCAACCGCCGCCGATCGAGAACACCATTCCCGACGAGAAACTCCACATCAGCCCGGTCGCGGGGGCTGTTGCGTGAGAGCTTGGCCAGCATGACATCGTGAACCTCCAGCGCCTTGAGTCTGAGCTTGTGCATGCGCCGGGGCGTGATGTCAACGACCCGCTCCTCATAGCGCTCCGGATACTCTGCGATCATCACCTTCTGGAAGTGCAGATGGTGCTTCTCCGCCAGCGCCGTTCCTTCGCCTGCGATCTGCATGAGGTCGTGGCCCGCAGCGTCTGGCCTGACCTCGATAACGTCGATATCCCCCGTCGGGCGCGGAAGGCCCCACATGACTGCCAGCACGAACCCACCCAGACAGTGCACCTCGACAGGTTCACGCAGCGTTCGGTCAACTTCCCGAAGAAAGCTGAGCCAGGGTTCTTCGACTCGGTTCGGCATAGGGAAGATGCTCCGGCTTGAGGTCTGAGAGGAGGTTCCAGTGTTCTGCGTCCGGCGATCGGTTGGCCAGCAGCCAGTCGCGCATGCGTTCGCTTGTTTCCCGACGACCATACGTGTCTTCACGTGCCAATCGGGACCGCTCCAGGGCCTGCCCGAACCGTTGCAAGCCTTCTGATCTCTCCCGAAACACAGGATTGCGCTCGGCGACTCGGAGAGCCAGCGAGACGGTAAACCCGAGTCGATTCTGCAGGCCCATGCTCCTGGCACGCGCGACCAGTTCCTCTCGGTTCAGTCCGTCGAACCTGAGCAACAACCACGGGAGGGCCGCCGCAAGACGTGGATCGAGGTCGTCAACGGCGAGCGCCATCAAGAGTAGCGCTCCCGGATTCCGGCGCGCGGTGCGCCCCGCCAGATAGGCCAGCGCCGGGTATCCCAGCCGGGCAAGACCCTGCTCGAGCTGGCCATCGACCGCGGCTGGATCGACTGTAGTCGACACAGAGAACGGCAGGGACGTCGGCGGCAAGTTGAAGACAGAGGCCACGCGCCGCCGGACACGATCGGAGATGCCACGTTTCCCGCGCTCCATCAGGGAGACGTACGCCTGGGTCACGCCGAGCCGGCGCGCCAGGCGAGCCTGGGTCCACCCGGCGCCGAGTCGAGCCTTCCTGAGTTCCACATCAGACATGTCAGGAACAAATATAACACCTGTTGTTATATTTGCAAATTTGCTAGCCTGCCCGGGGCACAGGTTCTCGCCGGGATGGCACCCGGGTCGGATCGACCGGGGCCCGGGCGGCGCGCTCGACCGCTGGTCCGCCGAGGGCTCGTGGCGCGGAGGACCGAGCGGTCCGGAGATCCTGTTCGATGAACATTGAAGAAAGACGGGGCATGATGAGAAACACGAGCCGTGTCAGGGGATGTTACGAGACAGGATCCGACCGCCGGCTCCGCCGATATCGTCCCCCTGCATGTCTCCTGCGGGCTGTTTCCATCGTGCTGACGGTGGAGTGCGCTCTGTGGGCGGGTTTCACGCCGCCGACGAGGGCCCAGGCCCCGGCATCGCTCGATGAGACCCCGGCCCATCTCGAGCCGGTCACGTCCGGGTTCGACCACGAGCGCCGGGAGGTGATGATCCCGATGCGCGACGGCGTGAAGCTGCGCACGGTGATCCTGGTGCCGCAAGGCGCGCACGGTGCACCCCTCCTGCTGACGCGCACACCGTACGACGCTGACGAGCTGACCACCCATCGACAGAGCTCTCACCTTGGCCCGACCCTGCAGGGATACGACAACGCGGTGGAGGCCATCGTCAGGGGTGGCTACATACGCGTCGTCCAGGACATTCGCGGCAAGTACGGCTCGGAGGGCGGCTACGTCATGAACCGTCCCCTGCGCGGCCCCCTCAACCCCACCGACACGGACGAGTCCACCGACACGTACGACACCATCGACTGGCTGGTGAAGAACGTGCCCGAGAGCAACGGCAAGGTCGGCACCCTGGGCATCTCCTACGACGGGTTCGAGCCCCTGATGGCGATCATCGACCCGCACCCGGCGCTGAAGGTCTCGGTGCCGATGAATCCGATGGTGGATGGCTGGATCGGCGACGACTGGTTCCACAACGGCGCCTTCCGGCAACAGAACATGCCCTACATCTACGAGCAGGAGGCGACGCGCAAGAACGAGGCGAAGTGGTGGACCGATCATCTCGACGACTACGACACGTACCTTCAGGCCGGCTCGGCGGGTGAGCTGGGTCGCAGGCACGGCCTGGAGCAGGTCGGGTTCTGGCGCAAGATTCTCGCCCATCCGACCTACGACGCGTTCTGGCGCCAGCAGGCGATGGACAAGATCCTCGCCGCAGAACCGCTGGAGGTTCCGGTGATGCTGGTGCACAGCCTCTGGGACCAGGAGGATATCTACGGCGCCATCGCGGTCTATGCGGCCATCGAGCCCAAAGACACCGCCAACGACAAGGTGTTCCTGGTGATGGGCCCCTGGCATCATGGCCAGGAGATCCATGATGGCAGCTCTCTCGGCGCATTGAAGTTCAACAGCGATACCTCGCTCACCTTCGAGCGCGAGATCCTGTTGCCGTTCCTCGATCAGCATCTGAAGGAGGACGCACCACCGGCCGGAGTGGCGCCGGTCACCGCCTTCGTGACCGGCGAGAACCGGTGGGAGCGTCTGCCGGAATGGCCGGCGGGGTGTGCCAGGGGATGCGACGTGGAACCGACGCCGTTTTTCCTGCAGGCCGGCCTGGCGGCCGGTTTCGCGGCACCGGACGGGAAGGGGCCCGCCTTCGACGAGTATGTCTCCGATCCGGCCAAGCCGGTGCCGTACCAGATGCGACCGATTCACCCCATGAAGGGCGATACCTGGCGCCACTGGCTCACCACCGATCAGCGTCAGGCCTCGGGACGTCCCGATGTGCTGGCCTACGTGTCGGACGGCCTCGATGCGCCGGTGAAGATCAGCGGCCAGCCCGGTGTCCATCTGGTCGCCTCGACGAGCGGGACGGACTCGGACTGGGTGGTGAAGCTGATCGACGTCTACCCGGACGAGGTGGCGCGCCAGCCGGAGATGGGCGGCTACCAGCTCATGGTCTCCGCCGATATCTTCCGCGGCCGCTATCGCGAGAGCTTCGCGACGCCGGCAGCGATCACGCCGAACACGCCGCTCGTCTATCGATTCGAGCTGCCGACGGCGAACCACGTGTTCCTGCCGGGGCACCGGATCATGGTGCAGATCCAGTCGAGCTGGTTCCCCCTCTATGATCGCAACCCGCAGACCTTCGTGCGGAGCATCTTCCAGGCCAGGCCGCAGGACTTCCAGAAGGCCACGCAGCGCATCTACCACGCGCCGGGCAAGACCAGCTTCATCGAGCTGCCGCTGGTGAAGAGGGTGGCCGGAAGCTGATCGAGTGCGTGTGCTTCCGGCCAGCAGCGCGGACCGCGCGCCGGGCGGTCCCTGGAGCGCCGCGACACGGACCTCGACCACGACCCGCCTCGTGGAGCCTCGATCGCGGCTGCGCGGGCCCGTTGCCAGCGGTCTCGTCGATCGGCTTCACGATGAACCGGTGCTCGACGCCCTCCCCGGCGTCCCGGAGCGCGCCGTCCTCCGGGAGTGGCGCAGCGCAGGCCTCGGCAAGATCGCCGACCGATCCTCTTCGGGCCTGCGCCCGCGGCATTGCCACCTCCCGGTGCCGGTTGATCGGCGCTTGAAGGAACGTGTAGAGTGAGCGCTCCTCCGGGGGTTGTCAGTCATGGGTTCGTTCGTCGGTCAGACCATCACCCACTACAACGTGACCCGCCAGCTCGGCCAGGGCGGCATGGGCGTGGTCTACGAGGCCGAGGACACGCATCTGAAGCGGCAGGTGGCGCTAAAGTTCCTGCCGCCGGACATGGTCCAGAACGCGCCGGCGCTGGAACGTTTCCAGCGGGAGGCGCGCGCCGCCTCGTCGCTGAACCATCCCAACATCTGCACCATCTATGCGATCGAGCAGCACGAGCGGGAGCACTTCATCGTGATGGAGTTGCTCGAGGGGCAGACGCTGGGCGAGATGATCCAGCGTAAACCGTTCGAGACCGCCAAGCTCCTGGAGCTGGGGATCCAGATCGCAGACGCTCTCGAGTCCGCCCACTCCAAGGGCATCGTGCACCGTGACATCAAACCCGCCAACATCTTCGTGAACACACGCGGTCAGGCCAAGATCCTCGATTTCGGGCTGGCGAAGATGGAGTCGGCCCGCAACCCGGTCGACGCAGGCGCCGATGCCTCACAGGTTGCGACGATGGCGGGCCAGAATCTCACCATGGCCGGCACCACCATGGGCACCGTGGCCTACATGTCGCCGGAGCAGGCCCGCGGCCAGTTGACCGACGCCCGCACGGACCTGTTCTCCCTGGCCATCGTTCTGTACCAGATGGCGACGGGGACCCTGCCGTTTTCGGGGGAAACCTCCGCCGTGGTCTTCGACGCCATCCTGAACCGCGAGCCGCCCTCGGCCATGGAAGCGAATCCCGGACTGCCGGCCGAGTTCAACCGGATTCTCGGCAAGGCGATGGAGAAGGATCGCGGCCTGCGCTACCAGAGCGCCACCGACCTCAAGACGGATCTCATGCGGCTGCGGCGCGATCTCGACTCCGGCAGCCGGCGGGCGGCGGAGACCGGCAAGTCGCACACGCCCGGCGACCGCGCGGCGGGGAAGCGTTCGATTGCCGTGCTGTACTTCGAGAACCTCAGCGGCGTGAAGGAGGACGAGTACTTCCGCGACGGGGTCACCGAGGACATCATCACGGAGCTGTCGAAGATCGCCGAACTGAACACCTTCTCCCGGCCCACGGTGCTGGCGTACCGCGACAAGCCGGTGACGCCGGCACAGATCGGCGAGCAACTGGGGGCGGCCTTCGTGCTGACAGGCAGCCTGCGTCGTGCCGGCAACCGCCTGCGCATCAACGCGCAGCTCGTGGACACGAGCACCGATTTCCCGATGTGGTCCGAGCGCTACGATCGCGAGATGAAGGATGTCTTCGACGTGCAGGACGAGATCGCCCGCAAGATCGCCGAGGCCCTGCGGATCACCATCTCGCCCCAGGAGAGCGAGGCCATCGCCACCAAGCCGACGGAGGATCTGCAGGCCTACGACCTGTTTCTGCGCGGCAAGAGCTACGCCCGGCGCCTCACCCGGCAGGACATGGAATTCGCACGAGAGATGTTCGAGAACGCGGTGACGCGGGATCCCGGTTTCGCCGTGGCCCACGCGGCCATCGCCAACGTCTGCGCGCAGATCCATTACCACTACGAGCACGAGGCGGTCTGGATCGAGCGGGCCAGGAAGGCGTCCAGCCAGGCGAATGCGCTGCGGCCGGAACTGCCCGAGGTGCAGGCCGCGCGGGCCTGGATTCGCTACGCGGAGGGGGCCT
>JBHHZI010000141.1:0-8631 GCA_046757965.1 Acidobacteriota bacterium
GAGGAGGAGGCCATCCGGCAGCAGTTCCTGGCCATCGCGGACCGCCTCGATGCGGGCAACGCGCTGTTCGTGGCCGGGTCGAAGGTGGACGGTCTGCGCCGCGCCGTCGACGAGCTCGATGACAGCAATCCGGCCATCATCGAGGCCCGGGTCGCCCTCGGCAAGGAACTCCTGCGCCTGGGCGACGGCGCCGGCGCGCTGGCCCGCTTCCAGGCCGCCCTGCGGGTGGAGCAGTCGATGTGGAACGCCGCCACGGCGCGCGGCGTCGTGGATGCCCGCTCCAACCTGCAGGCGGCCCGCCTGAAGCAGCTCCTGTTTCGTCTGGTCATCGCCAGCATGCGGATGGGCGAGGAGTCGAACTGCGTCGCCCGTCATCAGGCCGGCTCGTGCATCCTGCCCATCACCGGAGATGGCGTGCACGCCGACAAGACCGGTGCCCGCACGGCCATGAGCTATGCCCTCCAGTACCTGCAGATCGACCCGTCGAGCCTCAAGGCACGCTGGTTTCTCAACCTGGCGGCCATGCAGGCCGGCGTCTACCCCGACGACGTGCCGGCCGCCTACCTGATCCCTCCCCAGCGCTTCGCCTCCCGGGCCGACGTGGGCCGCTTCCGTGACGTGGCCCCGGAGCTGGGCATCAATACCTTCGACCAGGCCGGCGGCAGCATCACCGGCGATCTCGACGGGGACGGTCTGATCGACATCGTGACCTCGACGATGGATCCGCGCGGCCCGCTGTCGTACTTCCACAACAACGGTGACGGCACCTTCGAGAACCGCACCGCCGCGGCCCACCTCACGTCACAGCTCGGCGGTCTCAACCTCACACAGACCGACTTCGACAACGACGGCCGGCTGGACATTCTCGTCCTGCGAGGCGGCTGGCTGATGGCGGAGGGCCGCATCCGCAATTCCCTCCTCCACAACAACGGCGACGGCACCTTCACCGACGTCACGCTCTCAGCCGGCCTGGCGGAACCGGCCCTGCCGACACAGGCCGGGGCCTGGGCGGACTACGACGGTGACGGCGACCTGGACCTGTTCATCGGCAACGAGGGTCAGAGAACCGACGACGGCACCAGCGAGATCTATGCCGACAACCTCTTTCGCAACAACGGCGACGGCACCTTCACCGACGTCGCGGCGGCTGCGGGCGTGACCAACGACCGCTATGCCAAGGGCGTGGCCTGGGGCGATTACGATGGCGACGGCGACCCCGACCTGTATGTCAGCAACATCGGACTGAACCGCTTCTACCGCAACAACGGCGACGGCACGTTCACCGATGTGGCCCCGCAGCTCGGCGTCACCCGTCCGGCGGGTCGCAGCTTCGCCACCTGGTTCTTCGACTTCGACAACGACGGCGACCTGGATCTGTTCGTCACCGCCTACCTGGCCCAGGTGGAGGACATCGCCGCCGACACCCTCGGCCTGGCCCGCGGGTCGGAGCTGTGGCCGCGCCTGTACCGCAACGACGGCGACCGGTTCTCCGATGTCACCGTGGATGCCGGGCTGGACCATCCCTCCCTGCCGATGGGAGCGAACTTCGGCGACATCAACGAGGATGGGTTCGTCGACATCTACCTGGGCACCGGCGCACCGGCCTACGAGGCCCTGATGCCCAACATCATGTATCTGAACCGCGGCGATTCGACCTTCACCGACGTGACCTTCTCCGGCGGCTTCGGGCACCTGCAGAAGGGACACGGCATCTCGTTCGCGGATCTGGACAACGACGGGGACAATGACATCAGCCTGCAGGCCGGCGGCATGTTCCCCGGGGATCGGTTCAGCAACGCGCTGTTCGTCAACCCCGGCCACGGCCATCACTTCCTGTCGGTCCAGGCCGTCGGCCGCCGCTCGAATCGCGCCGCCATCGGCACGCGGCTGCACGTCCGGGTGACCACCGCCGGCGGGACGCGCTCGATCTATCGGTGGGTCACCAGCGGCGGGAGCTTCGGGTCGTCGTCCCTGGAGCAATCGATCGGCCTGGGCGATGCCACCGGCATCGAGACCCTCGAGGTGATGTGGCCGGCCACCGGCCGGACCCAGACCTTTCACGACGTCCCGCTCGACGCCTTCATCCGGGTCCTCGAGGACGAGGAGATGTTCGAGCGGGTGACCAAACCGCGTCTGGCGCTGCACCGATGAGCCGGCTCTCAGCAGCCTCGCAGCCCTCGGCCGCCGACGGCACGGCCGGCCGGCGGCCGGCGCCCCCGAATCCGTGACCGCGCCGGCTCCACCGGCGGCACCGCCGGGGTTCGCGCCACTGGACCCCGGGGAGGATCACGAGGCCTGCGACGTCTGTGCCGCCCCTCCGCCCCTCGAACCGCATCTGGCGGTGAGCCTCATGGGGGTCGCCGACGCCTGGGTGTGTCGCTGCCCGACGTGTGGCTTCCGGCAGGTCCGGCCTCGCCTCGGCCCCGGCGAGATCCGGTCGCTCTACCCCACCGACTACTTCGACTCGCGCGGCACCATCGGGTTCGGGGACTACGCCCGGCAGCAGCAGCGCTATGGCCGGGAAGCCTTCTTCCTGGCGAAGCAACTGGCGCGCATCGCGCCGGCCGGCCGCCTTCTGGAGGTGGGCTGCGCTCTCGGCTTCCTCCTGGACGCCCTGCGCCGCGAAAGCCGCTGGGAGACGGTCGGTCTCGACATCTCGCCGTTCGCCGTGCACTTCGCGCGGTCCCGCTACAACCTCGACGTGCGCTGCGCCACACTGGACGAGGCGCACCTCGAGGCGAACTCGTTCGACTTCATCATCCAGAAGGATCTCCTCGAGCACGTGAACAACCCGAGACGCCACCTCGAGGAAACACGCCGCCTGCTGCGACCAGGTGGCCAGGTCCTGATCGTCACACCCAACGGCGAGGCGAATCTGAGGCCGCTGGCACGACTGGCGACACGGCTCGCGGCGGCGGGCCACCCCGCGAGCCAGCCCGAGGATGCGCTGCCCCTGATCGATCAGGGGCACCTGTCGTTCTTCACGGCGCCCAACCTGCGGCGTCTGCTCGCCGACACCGGTCTGGTCCCGGTGCACTTCCGGACCATCCGGCTGAAGCGAGGGCTGCGTGCCCTGGGCTGGACGCTGTCACGCCGGCAGCGCCACCATGCGGTGCCCGCCGGGCGGCGGCGTCAGGCCGGCAGCCGGCCCGGCGATGCCCTCGCCGGCTCGACCGCCGGAGCCGCGTCGAGCATCGACGCCCCCGCGGCGGCGCCTGGTGGCGGTGCGGCAGACCCAGACCCCGTGGCTGTGGAGACCATGAACGCCCTGGCCCGGCAGATCGCCAGCGAACTGGAGCGGCACCGGAGCCGCGTGCGCGGCTCGCGTCCGTACTACGCCTTCCGCCAGATGCGCGAGCGAATCGTCCGGCTCCCGGGCTGGCTGCCGCTGGGAAACGACTTCGAGATCCTGGCGAAGAAAATCTGAGACGTCTGCCGCCGGCATCGAACGCTGACAGACGGTGAACTCCTGCCGCCAGGCACGGACGAAGAAGCAACCGCGTGACGGGAGGAAGAATCGCCGCCGCACCGGGAAACGGATCAGCCTGGTGGCGCCGTGCGGATCACCCCGTCGGCCATCCACAGATCCATCAGTGCCGCCAGCCGCCTGGTCACCGCGGGGAGATGCTCACCAGGCCCGACCCGGGTCGACGGCGCGGCCGTCTCACCGGACGCGCCGAGCAGCTCGGCGGCCAGCTCGTCCAGCGAGGCGCCGGTCTCCCCCAGGCGATGCAGGCAGGCCGACTCATCCGCCGGCATCGAACGATGACAGACGGTGAACTCCTGCCGCCAGGCGCGGACGAAGAAGCGGCCGCGTGACGGAGGCCGGACCAGGGCAAACGGCTCGATGAACTCGTCGCCCGCCTCCACGGCGCCGGAATGCGAACCGGCGGCCCCGGCAGTGCCGAGTTCATCCTCGATGGCCCTCCACAGCGGTGCCACGGACCATTCCAGCTCCAGCAGCCGGCAGGCCGGGACCAGCGCCAGCAACCGGTCGCGGGCGTCGGCGGGCGACCACGCCGACAGCACCTCCCGGGTCAGCACGGTGGCATCGGCCTCGTCGAACAGATCCAGGCGCGCCCACTCCAGGCGGGCCAGGTCGGCAAGGAAGGGCTGCTCCTGCGCCAGGGGGTGGGCGGCAAGGAACGCCGGCAGCATCGCGCCGAGATGGCGCAGGGCCGGCCGGGATGGCGGGTGGGCGAGCAGAAAATCGGTCACCAGGTTGTGGAAACGGGCTCCCCCGAGCACGGCCACCAGCTTCGGGTAGTCCTCGGCCAGCGCATCGCGCAGCCGGTAGAAGTACATGTTCGCGTAGATATCGAGGCAGCCGGCCGGCGTCAGTCGCCTCGAAGGCTCGACGAGGAACCCGAGGTCTGCGGTCGGGATCGCACCGGACGCCACCAGCGCCTCGGCCCCCTGCTCCACCCCCTGCGGGGCCGACAGCAGCTTCCAGACCAGTTCCTGCACGCTCCGCAGGTCACCGGGCACGGTTCGCTTCACGATCCGGCTCCGGTCCCGGCGGCGGACCGGCCCTCGGACCGGTGCCCCGCTCCGGTGATCTCGCCGGCGACAGTCTTCGCGGTGAGGCTCTCGGCCTCCAGCCGGTCCCATGTCGGGATCCGGCCATCCCACTCGACCAGCGTCGAGACCTTCCCGAACCGCCGCACGGCGTGCCGGTACAGGTCCCAGACCGCATCACAGACCGGATGATCGTGGGTGTCGAGAAGATGGGTCCCGTGATCCGAATGCCCTGCCAGATGGAACTGCCAGACACGCTCGGTGGGGATGGCCTCCAGGTAGGCCCCCGCATCGAAGCCGTGATTGTGGGCGCTGACATGGACGTTGTTCACATCCAGCAGGATGCCGCAGTCCGCCCGGTCGGCCACGGCTGCCAGGAATTCCCATTCGGTGAGGGTGGACGATGTGAAGGTCAGATACGACGACGGATTCTCCAGCGCGATACGACGCGACAGGCGATCCTGGACACGCATGACGCGCTCGACCACATGGTCGAGGGCTTCCTCCGTGTACGGCAAGGGCAGCAGATCGTGTGTGTTGTGCCCGCCGACACCGGTCCAGCACAGGTGATCCGACACCCAGGCCGGCTCCACCCGGTCGATCAGGGCGGCGAGGTCGTCCAGGTAGCTCTCATCCAGCGGATCCGTCGTTCCGATCGACAGGCTCACGCCGTGCATGGCCACCGGGGTGTCACGTCGCACGCGGGCCAGGACGTCCAGGGGCCGTCCTCCCCGCACCATGAAGTTCTCGGAGATGATCTCGAACCAGTCGACGCGTGTCGGCGCGGCAAGGACGCGCTCGAAATGCGGCACGCGCAGGCCGACCCCATGGCCGAGGTACTGCGGATGACTCATCAGGTTCTCCGGACCGTGCAGCAGTCCCGGGACGGGTGCCCGGTCACGGGCCAGGACCTCGTCCCGGGTGCGCCGGCGCCTCGTCCCGGGTAAGATCGATCGAGACAGGCTCCGGGCCATCGCACCGGCCCGGAACCCGTCCTCATTCACGCACCGGCAACATGCGACCGATCAGTCCTTCTTCTTGTCCTCGACAATGGTGCCGCCCTTGTCCTTGCACTCCTGGGCGGTGGTCTTCACCCAGCCCTTGCCTTGGCAACTGTTCTTGCCCGCGCAATCGTGGCTGCCGTCCGCCGCGCCGCACTCACCCTTGCCAGCGCAGGAGTTGATGCCGGCGCACTTCACCTTCTGGGCGTTCTCCCCCTCGACATGCGTCGCCGCAAGACCGACACCCGACGCCAGCAGGCTGACCACGCCCACGGCCACCACCATGCTCTTCACCGTTCGCTTCTTCATGGACTGCCTCCATGGACACAGGTCGCCTGCCGCACCGCTGCAACCCACGACCCGGTCGTTGTGTGTTCGCCTCGTCGATCGGGGTCTGGCCATGGGCGGCGCCGGGCCTGGTCCGATGATCTGTCTCGTTGTGCCTGACCTAACATCGAGACACCGGGAATTGATTCCCTCCCGCCGTCTGGCCCGGTCAGAACCCGGTCCCGGCGGCAAGAAGGACGGAAACCCAGATGCTAGTGTCCTGCGTCTAACGATTCTTTACAATGGCGGACCTTGCGCAGGATTGAGGCCGCCGATGCGGTCCAGACGAACGGCTGCGGGTTCTTGTTGTTTTGGCGCAGATAGCGCACGATGGCGCGAATAAGTTCACGGACGCTGCGGAAAGTCCCTCGCCGAATCTCTTTGCGAGTGATCTCGGCGAACCAACGTTCGATGAGGTTCAACCAGGACGATGACGTTGGCACGAAGTGCAGATGGTAACGGGGATGAGCGTCAAACCAAGACTTGACCTTGGGGTGCTTGTGTGTGTCGTAGTTGTCCAGGACGAGATGGACTTCCCGACGTCTCGGAACCTTGCGGTTCACCTCTGCCATGAACTCCAGGAAATCCTGATGTCGGTGGCGCGGCTTGCAGCTGCCGATCACCGTGCCCTCAAGTACGTTGAGCGCCGCAAACAGCGTCGTTGTGCCGTGTCGAACGTAGTCGTGAGTCCGCGTCGCGACGTGACCGGTGCGCATCGGCAGCGCCGGTTGCGTGCGATCCAGAGCCTGGATCTGGCTCTTCTCGTCCACACACAATACCAGGGCTTTGTCCGGTGGATTCAGATACAACCCCACCACGTCGCGCAACTTCTTCACGAACTCGGGATCGCTACTCAGCTTGAACGATTTCACCAGGTGCGGTCGCAGACCGTGGGCCTTCCATACCCGTCGTACGGTGGCTTCGCTCACTCCTTGGACCCGCGCCATCGTCCGCGTGCTCCAGTGGGTGGCATCCTTTGGCTTTTTCTGCAAGGTCGCGTTCACGATCGTTTCGACTTTCTTCGCCGTGATCTTCTTCTTGCGTCCGGGCCGCGGCGCATCCTTCAGCAGACCGTCAACGCCCAGTTCCGCGTAGCGTCGCCGCCACAACAGGACGGTTGGGCGCGTCACACTCAGTTCCTTGGCCAGGCCGTTGGTCGACCGCCCGGCTGCCGCGCCGATGACAATTCTTGCGCGCAAAGCGACACGCTGCGGTGTCTTGGGGGCTCGTGCCAGATGGCTGAGAAGTTCACGATCTTGTCGGGAAACACGGAGAGCTTGCGCTGCTTTCCACATGATGCCGGCAGCATAGCGCACCATCTCTCAATTGTAAAGCTATTTACGACGCACTACATTAGCGCAGGCGAAAGTGGACAGCAAGCCGTTCATCTGTTACCTTTTCGAGTGGAACGTGTTTCCCCTCAACACCTTCCCGCTCACGGGGAGACCTCGCCTCATGAAGTATCGACAGCCCGGGTACCGGGACGCGGATTTTGCCGAGCAGCGCGACCGGGAGCGCAAGGAGGAACGCGACACCCACCAGGAGGCCCGCCAGACACGCCACGCGGTCTCCCGCGATGCGCGCTCGGTGGTGCGCTGCGCGGAATGCGGCCACCAGTCCGCCGGCGAGACTCACGTGGACTTCGAGACCACCTGCGACAACTGCAGCGCAGCGCTCCACAGTTGCCGCAACTGCCGGTTCCTCGATACCCGCGCCCGCTTCCACTGCCGTCAGGAGATCCCCGAGCGCGTGGCCTCGAAGACCGCCGCCAACACCTGCGAGTTCTTCGAGCCGCGACGGGTCCTCGACTCCACCGGCAAGCGGGTGGCCACCGCCCAGGAGAACCCGCGCTCGGCCTTCGACGCGCTGTTCAAGAAATGACGCGCGTGAGCGGCGCGGGGTCGCTCAGGCGGCCTGGGCGGTGATCGGCCCTCTCGCGCGCCTGACCATCCACCCGAAGCTTCCGAACAGCACGGCGTTCCAGACCAGGTCGCCCGCCAGGCTGGAGCCGAAGAACGGGATGGCCGCCACGTAACAGCTCGCCAGACCGGCCGGCGTCATCGGGTAGGCCACCGCGCCGGAGACCCAGACGCCGAAGTTGGTGACCAGGAAGAAGATCAGCGAGCCCCCGAGGCTCCCGGCCAGGACACGGCCGGCCGTCAGGCGGCCACGCAGGAGAAAGCCGAGCAGCGCCACGAGAAAGAACGCCCCGTAGACCCAGCCCGCCATGGTCTGGGCCCGACCCATGAGGCCCAGGAGCAGGTCGGAGATCGCCATCGCCAGCAACGGCGCGCCGAAGGCGAAACCGGGACGTCGCAGGGCCATGCCCCCGAACAGCGCCATGGCGCCGACCGGCGCCACGTTCCAGGGATGCACCACCAGCCGCGACAGCGCGGCGAGCCCCACCAGACCGACCGCCATCCAGAGCAGCCCGCCGGCGTCGGGCCGGGGACTCACGTGATCTCGTGTGTGCGTCATCGTCTCACCTCTGTCTGACTGTCGAGGCCGGCGCCGGCCCCGCGAGGCGCGGTGTGGCGGCTGAGCCTTCTCCTCCGCAGTCTCGCACGCCGGACGGACGGGATCAAGATGTTAGAATCTCGTCGGCCGAGAGGGACGGATGAGTCTGACGGGCGAGCTGTACCGGTTGCAGGAGACACACGGCTACCTCAAGGACACCGATCTGCGCGACCTGGCGCGCCGCCTTCACGTTCCGCTTCACCGTCTCCAGGGACTGGCCAGCTTCTACCCTCACTTCCGGACGACGCCCCCGCCGGAGGTGACGGTG
>JBHHZI010000142.1:0-8521 GCA_046757965.1 Acidobacteriota bacterium
AGCGAGCCGCGATGGTGGACAGTGTTTCCCCGCGTCGCACGCGGTGGCGATACCACGGCAGGCGCTCGGCCTCCGGGAGGCGCGCGAACTGGGTCAGGAACGACTCTCCGCTGCCCGGCGGCACCCGGAGAGGAAAACTCTCATAATCCGGCGGCGTGGCCAGGCGCCGTAGCCCGGGGTTGAGGCCGACCATCTCCTCCAGGGTGGTGCCCGCCAGACGCGCCGCCACGCGCAGATCGATGCTGCTGGGCAACGGTACCGTGTCGTATACCACCGGCGGATCGCGCCGGGTGGTGAGACCGTACTTCTCCGGAGACTTGTGCAGGACGATCGCGGCCAGGATCTGCGGGACATAGTTCCGCGTCTCGGTGCGCAGACTCCGGCCCCGCGCCAGCCGCCAGAAGTCGGCCTTGCGGCCCGACCGTTTCCAGGCGCTGCGAACCCGGGAGCCGCCGTTGTACTCGGCCAGCGCGAGATACCAGTCGTCATAGACATCGTGCAGCACCTTCAGGTAGCGCGCGGCCGCATGCGCGGCGAGTTCCGGATCGGCGCGCATGTCGACCCACCAGTCGGAGCGCAGGCCGTAGCGACGCCCGGTCGACGAGATGAACTGGAAGATGCCGCGTGCCCGGGCCCGGGAGTAGGCGTGAGTCTTGAAGGCGCTCTCGATGTGCGCCATGTACGCCAGGTCCTGAGGGATACCCTCCTCGCGGAAGATTCTCCGGATCATCGGCAGATAGCCCCCTGAGCGGACCATGCCGGGCTCGAACTGCTTGCGCCGCGGCCCGGAAAACGCGTCGATGAAAGCCACGACGCGGTCGGTGAGCTCCACCGGCAGGTCGAAGACCACCGTCTGGGTCCGCTCCGCGACCTTGGCCTTCTCCTCCTCCGCCTGTTCCGGTGTCAGGTAGGCGGTGATCTCCTTCAGATCCTCGTCGAGCACGTCCTGGTCGGTGCGCTCGTCCGGCATCGCCGCCGTGATGCGATGCACACTGCCGATCAGGTCCTCGAACTCGGCCGCCAGGCGGGCGTCGTCCCAGAGTTGCTGCGGATCATGGAGAAACAGCTCGACGGCCCGGTCGAACAGGCCCCGGGCCTCGTCCTCACGCCCGGCCTGCAGCGCATCGACACCCTGCAGGTAGATCTGGTCCACCTGCTCGAGAAGACGCTCCACGTCGTCGCCGGGGGAGTCCGCATCAAGACCATCCGGGGTGCGAGCCGGGGCCTCGCCTGGATCCGGCGTACGCCCCGCAGCGGCCCCGGGGGCCGCGTCCATGCGGGGTCGGTCGCGGCCATCGCCTGACGCGCCGGCAACATTCCCCCGGCCGGCAACCGGCTGGCGGCTTGCCGGAGCGGACTGCCCGGTGCCGGCCACCGACGACGGACCGGTTGCCGGCGAGCCGGACGATCTCGTCATGCGGGTGGGCGCGCAGCCTGATGCCAGAAAGGAGAGTCCGGCGGCGACCAGCACAAACCACCGGCCACGACGGAACAGGAGACACGATGAGCTGTCGTTCAGGCAGGACACAGACGGGACCCTCGGCGAATATAGGTAACGAAGATCTGATGTGTCAAGAAGATAGACAAGATCAGCCGGATCTTTTCATGGCCCGTTCAGGCATCTGCCGCGGATCCACCGCGGCGGGACATCCCGATTCTTGTCAGGCCGTGGCCCCTCTTATACCATCTCGGCCCCGACCGGCGTGGGGCTGGGCGGAGGATTTCCCGGGGAGTGCAGGTTTGACACAGAGGTGGAGATCGATCGTCCTCATCATGGGAGTGGGTCTGGGGCTGCTTGCCGGTGGGTGTGCCAAGCCACCGGAGGACGACCTGGCGCGCGCCGAAGAGGCCCTGCAGGCGGTGCGAGACGCCGAGGGGGCCACCTACGCCAAGGCCTCGCTGCGCGACGTGGCGGTCGCGCTGAGAGCCGCCCAGCTCGAGGTCGAGACCCAGAAGGAGCGCTTCGCGATCCTTCGCAACTACGACGATGCGAAGCAGAAGCTGAAGATCACCATGGAAAAGGCCGCCGCAGCCCGCACCGAGGCCGTTGAGGCCAAGGAAGCGGCCCGGGTCGAGGCGGAAGACCGTCTCGAGAAGGCCCGCGCGGCCCTGGCGGCGGCGGAATCTTCCCTCGAGGAGGCGCCGCGCGGCAAGGGCACCAAGGCCGACATCGCCGCCCTCGAGTCCGATGTCGAGGGCATCAAGACGCAGATCGCTGCCCTGGAGGGGCAGATCGCTGCCGAGGAGTACCTCGACGCACAGGACAAGGCGGGCAGCATCATCACCGCCGCCAACGAGGTGACGGCCGAGATCCAGGCCGCCATCGATATGCAGGCCAAGCTGATGGAGGAACGGCGCACGCGCCGCTGACGGCCTGGTGGCGTCCACCCCTCCATCGCGTTTTCTCGCCGGACTGCCGGTCCTCGCCGGGCGGCTGGTCAGCAATCGGTACCTCCTCTCCGCCGTCGCCGCCACCGCCGGTCTGTCCGCCCTGCTGGTTCCGCGGGATCGTGCCCCGGACCCGCGCCACCTCGATCGGATCGAGAAGCGGCTCGAGATGGCTCGCTCGGAGGGCGCTGGCGAACGGGTGCCGGATCTTCTGGCGCGCGCCACCGACGAGACCGATCGGGCTCGGCTGGCGGTCGCGAGAGAGAGTCATCGATTGCCGCTCCTGCGTTCCTACGGATCCGCACGTCACTGGATCTCCGAGGCGACCCGCTCCTCGGAGACCGTCCTCACCCGCACCCGCGCCGACAACGAGGATTTTCGGGTCGAGACGGGCGAGCGGCTCGAGGAGGCGACGCGGCGACTGACCGAGGCCCGCGCCGCGGCCGGGACCGCGCACGTCGGGGCCAGGGGCAGACAGGACCTGATGCAGGCAGAGATCACCCTGGACGAGGCCCGCCGCAATTATGCCCGCGGCGCCTACGGCCGCTCCCGGAAACGCGCCGAGGAGGTCATCCACATCGGCTCGACCTGGCAGTCCCGGTCGACCGAGCGCCTGGCCCGGTTCGACGAGCCGGCGGAACTGGCCCGCTGGCAGGAATGGATCGACGCCACCATCGACTGGTCCGCGCGTGAGAAGGAATTCGCCATCGTCGTGGACAAGGTCGGCCGCACGCTCATTCTCTATCAGAACGGCGCTCAGCTCGTCACCTTCCCGGTCGACCTCGGACTCGACCCGGTCTCCCGCAAGATCCGGGAAGGCGATAACGCCACACCGGAGGGCCGCTACAAGGTCAAGGAGATCCGGACCGGCCGACAGACCCGTTATCACCTCGCCCTGCTCCTGGATTATCCCAATGCCGAGGATCGGGCCCGTTTCCGGGAGGCGCAGGAGGCCGGGGTCATCGAGGCGGAGGCCGCCATCGGCGGCCTCATCGAGATCCACGGGTTCGGGGGACGGGACGCCGACTGGACCAACGGATGTGTCGCCATCGCCAACCCCGAGATGGACGCCCTGGTCGAGCTCGTCCACGTCGGGACGCCCGTCACCATCGTCGGGCGACGAGCCACGTCCTCCGCCCGGGAGGCCGGCAGCCCCTCGGGACCGATCCGCACCCCTCCCGCCGAGCGGCGGCCCGGAATCTGACTTGGTGGTATCTTTTCACCATCCATGAGAGGATTCATCCGGCGCACGCTGAGAACAGGGCTCCTCCTGCTGGTGGGAGGGGCGGTGGCCTTCTTCGCCGCCGGCTGGCTGCGAACCAGCCTGGATCGTCGGACTCATCCCCGGCAGGTCGTCCCCGCGGCCGAGGCCGTGGCCCTGGCGGCGGCGGCGATCCCGGGGGCCGATCTCCCCGACGCGCTGGCGAGGCTGGACCGGGAGGTGCGCGCCCTGACCTCCCAGATGCTGGCGCTGGACCGCAAGCTCCTGCGCTACCGTCCGACCAATCCGTACATCGTCGTCGATACCGTCGCCAACCGGTTGCTGGTCCGGAACGATGGAAAGACCGTCCGCGAGGCGATCTGCTCGACCGGCAGCGGCAAGGTGCTGGATGACCCGGCCGGAGGGCGATCGTGGACGTTCAGCACCCCACGAGGGGAGTTTCACGTCACCAACCGCCTCGACAACCCGCTGTGGCGAAAGCCGGACTGGGCCTTCATCGAGGAGGGGGAACCGGTGCCCACGCGGCATGACGCGGTCGAGCGCTTCACCGAGGGAGCTCTCGGGGAGTACGCGCTGGCCTTCGGTGACGGGTATCTCATTCACGGCACGCTCTACACGCGCCTGCTCGGACGTAGCGTGACACACGGCTGCGTCCGTCTCGGTCCCATCGATCTGAAGGCGGTGTATGACGAATCACCCCTCCGGACGGACATCTTTGTCTTCTGACCCCCGACAGACATCCCCGTGGTCCCACCGCCTCCTGGGGGCCGGTCTGCTCGCGGCAGCCGTCGGAGCCGGGGCCGCCCTGCCGCCGACCACTCCCCCGGCAACGCAGGGATCGTCCACCGCGGCCACCCAGGACAGCGCTGTTCTGCGGCAACGCTACGCGATGCTCCTGCAGAAGAAGTTCCTGCTCGACCGGGAGAAGAAGCTGAAGGAGTTACAACTGGCGCTGGCAGGCGATGATGCGCCCTACCTGCTGTTTGACCTGGCAGATGCCGAGATCCGGATCATCATCCGCACCACCGCAGTGCACACGATCCCGCTGGAGAGGGTGGAGATCGAGGGAGAGCGCCGCTTGTTCTCGGCCGTCGATCCACCACCGGACTGGGCGAATCGCACCTATCATCTGACCGGCAAGTCCGGGCCCCCGCGCCAGGCGGAGCGGATCGTTCCCGGGACGGGCGCCGCCAAGACCCGCGACGACAATCCCCGGGCGGTGACGCCCGAGATGCTCGGACTGCCCGCCGGCGAGGACCTGCCGGAACGCTACACGCTGCTGTTCGATGACGGCATGGCCGTCACCCTGGACGGCGTGGAGACCGGCGAGACGAGCTGGCTGGAGCGCGGCATCACCAAGATCACCGATGTCCTGACTCCACCCGAATTACCGACCGGCGATCGGGCGAACAGCGTCCGGGTCTGGGTGCGATTGCGCCTGGCCCGGGAGCTGAGCCGGAGTCTCTATCCATCCCTGTTCACCGGCATGCGGGCCATGTTTCGGATGCCGGGCGATCCCCGTCTCTGACCGACCGTCCCGGAGCGCTCCGGGCGCATGGGCTATGATGCCGTCCCCGCGCTGCCGCGGGCATGAACGCAAGGAGCGAACGGATGCGCATCAGGGTCCTCGTCGTTCTCGTGCTGTTGCTGATCCTGCCGTCGCTGACGCTGGCATCCGGCGGCGAGACCGGGAGTGCTCACGGGCTGGGAGCAGACCTGTCTCCGCTGTGGGTCACGTTCTTCGTCCTGATGCTGCTGGCCATCGCCATCCTGCCTCTGGCAGCATCTCACTGGTGGGAACGCAACCTCAACAAGTTCTGGATCTCGCTGGTCCTCGCGGCCCCGGTCCTGACCCTGTATCTGACCCAGAGCCCCATGTCACTGGTGCACACGGCGGAGGAGTACCTGTCGTTCATCATCCTGCTCACCGCGCTGTTCGTCATCTCCGGCGGCATCCTGCTGACCGGGGACCTGAGGGCCACGCCACTGACGAACACCGCGTTTCTGGCCATCGGGACACTCCTGGCCTCGCTCATGGGGACCACGGGTGCCTCCATGCTGCTCATCCGGCCGCTCCTGAAGACCAACTCCGAACGGACCCACACGGTCCACACGGTGCTCTTCTTCATCTTCACCACCTCGAACATCGGGGGCTGTCTCACGCCGCTGGGCGATCCCCCGCTGTTCATGGGTTATCTGAAGGGCGTCCCGTTCGAGTGGACTCTGAAGCTTTTTCCCGAATGGGTGGCCGTGAGTGGTCTCCTGCTTCTCGTCTACTTCATCTGGGACAGCATCGCCTTCAGCCGGGAACCGACGGCGGCTCTGCTGCGAGACAAGCTGCTCGTTCAACCCCTGCGCATCCTGGGCAACCTGAACTGGCCCCTGCTCCTCGGTGTGATCGCCTGCGTGATCTTCCTGACCGAGCCGAAGGTCGTGCCGGAGTCCTGGCCCATCCACGACCGCGAGGTCGTCCTGATCCTGCTGTCGCTGCTCTCCCTCCGGATGACGTCGCGCGACGTCCGCCGGGGCAACCACTTCACCTGGGCACCAATGGTCGAGGTCGGCGTGCTGTTCTTCGGCATCTTCGCCACGATGATTCCGGCTCTCGAACTCCTGCGGACCCACGGGCATGAGCTCGGCATCACTCAGCCGTGGCACTTCTTCTGGGCCACCGGCCTGCTGTCGGCGTTCCTCGACAACACGCCGACGTATCTCACCTTCTTCGCACTGGGCGAGGGGCTGGGGCAACCCGGTTTCCTGGATCACATCCACATGACCGAACCGGTGCTGCGCGCCATCAGCCTGGGGGCGGTCTTCTTCGGCGCCAACACCTACATCGGCAACGCCCCGAACTTCATGGTGAAATCGATCGCCGAGGAACGCGGCCTGAAGATGCCGTCGTTCTTCGGCTATCTCGCCATCAGTGTGCTGGTGCTGTTCCCGATCTTCGCGGCCGTGACCTTCCTGGTCTTTCTCTGACGTCGCGCACAGCCTGCCTCTCGCGCGGTCGCGGGGAGGTTGTCTGGATGGGCCTTCTTGCGGCGTGCCCGCTGGACTCACCGCCAGCGGGCATCACGGGGGTGGTGGACAGCGACCGGACGGACGGGGTGAGAGACCCTCAGGCCGGTGGAGTGCTGTCGGGCTGGCCCCAGTCTTGCCAGAAGACCCACTCGGCCGTGGGATGTCGCTCCCGCGCGGCCTCTTCGCGGTCGAGCAGGGCGTCACTCAGGCCCTTCCCCTCGCCCCAGTAACCCAGCACCAGCATCACCGCGGGTTCGAAGTCGGTCGGCACATGGAAGAGGTCCCGGGCGAGTTTCGGGTCGAAGCCGGCCATCTGATGGCCAACCAGGCCCAGCGCCGTGGCCTCGGCCATCATGGCCAGGGTGGCCGCGCCGGCGTCGTACATGGCGTGACGATTGATGCGGCGATTCTTCTTGAACTTGCGCGCCACCGCCACCAGCACCATCACCGGCGCCGACCGAGCCCACGAGTTGCCCTCGACCAGTGCCTCCGCCACCTCGTCCCGGCGGGCGGCCTCGGTCACGACGACATATCGCCACGGCTGCTCGTTGAAGCTGGACGGAGACCAGCGTGCCGCCTCGAATATCCGGTTCAGGAGGGTCCGGGGCACCGGCTCGTCGGTGAACGAATGAGGAGACCAGCGGTCAGCGAACAGGGAGAGGATCGGTGCGTCGGTGTCGGCCGGGCGACCCGGATGGTCCGCGGCCCGCTCGAGGGCCTCGAGAAGATGCTCATCGTCCGTCGACAGACCCTGGTCCGTGAGCGCCAGCGCCACGGCCAGCTTCACGTTGGGACCGGAGAGGTTGAGATCGGGGATTCGCCGGAACGCGCGTGCCTGCTCGATCGCCCGGGTAACAAAACCCGCGGCATACACCGGCTCGGAGAACTCGAAACGTGCCGTCGCGGTCCCCTCACCGAAGAGTCGCCAGCGGGGAAACCGGTCCAGGGCCCCGCGCAGTAGTTCATCTCTCGTCGGCTTCATCAGAATCTCCCTCTCACGGTATCGTGCCGCACCCTCCCCTTCCGGCGGCTCCGCTGGTTCTGCCCGACCGGAAGATGTCCCACGACCGCAACTCCAGCCAGCGGATGTGGCCGCGCACCCAGACACCAAAGACGGTCCGGATCCGCGCTGAATAGCCTCATGGGTTGGTTCCTGGCCTCGAAAGGGCACAGCATACAAGAGATGCGCCTCAATCGGAAGGACCCGGCCGGAACCGGTCCGGCAGACGCAGACCGCGGGCTGGGGGCCTAGCGACTCTCCAGGGGAGGCAGGCAATCGGGGTCGATGTGGCCATCATCGGCGGTCACATCGACGGAGCGGTCCTGGGCAATCCGGGCCGACGTTGCCTGGACCTGGGCCCGGGCCTGGTCGTAGACGTCGGCACAATCGCCGCGTTCGATCACGGCCACGAACACGTCCACGAGTTCGCGGTCGAAGACGCTCCCGGCCAGCTTCCGGAAACGGGCCAGCGCATCATCCATCTCCACGGCCCGCTGGTACGGCCGATTGGTGGTCATGGCATCCCAGCAATCCGCCACCGTCACCACGCGCGCCCCGAGGGGAATGTCCTCTCCTGCGAGCCCGTCCGGATAGCCGCCGCCATCCCATCGTTCGTGGTGGTGCTTCATGCACGGGATGACCTCGCGAAGCTGGCCGATGGGACTCATGATGTTGGCCCCCCGAACCGGGTGGGTCTTCATCTGGTCGTACTCCTCCGGCGTCAGGGGCCCCGGCTTGTTCAGGATCTTGTCCTGGATGCCGATCTTGCCGACGTCATGGAGGAGAGCACCGATCTCGATCTTCCAGATCTCCGCCCGGGGGAGGTCCAGGGCGCGGGCCAGGGCTCCCGCATACATCCTCACCCGCGACGAGTGCCCGTGGGTGTAGGC
>JBHHZI010000143.1:0-8349 GCA_046757965.1 Acidobacteriota bacterium
CAGTCCAACCCCCCAGGATAAACCTGGGGGCTCGCTGACTTGCGGGCTCGCCGGAGGTTTTTGTTTGCGTCCCTAATCACCAAACACGGCTGCAGGTCTACACACCGCCACCGCCGGTCGTGGCGACCGAACGTCCAGATCGGACACCAACGGACCCGACGGGAGTGTGTCCGGATCCGCCACCAGGCAGGTTCCTGTCCGCCTCCCGGCGCCTTCGCCCGACGAGAACAGCTGTTCACGAACTGGATCAGCACCGGTCGTGTCCCGCAAGGAGTTCCCCGCCGGTGGCATGCAGCTACAGGCACATGGCAGGTTCACGGCGCCCTGACGGAATTCCCCATGCACTCCGTGGAAAACGACCGTGCCGTCTTCGCGTCACGCGGACCATCGGTGGAGAACAACTGTGCAGTGTTCGCATCATGCGAACCGTGGGTGGAGAACAACCGTGCGGTCTTCGCATCATGAGATCCGTGGTTGGAAAACAACCGTGCGGTCTCCGCATCATGAGATCCGTGGTTGGAAAACAACCGTGCGGTCTTCGCATCATGGGACCCGTGGGTGGAGAACAACCGTGCGGTCTTCGCATCATGGGACCTGTGGGTGGAAAACAACTGTGCCGTCTCCACGTCACGCGGACCGTCGGTGGAGAACAACCGTGTGGCCGCTGTGTCAAGCAGACCATCGGTGGAAAACGACCGTGCAGCCGATGTCTCCTCGCGGATTGGCATCTCGACGAGCCATCGCCGGGAATCGATGGCGGTGAGCCGATCGGCGGTGGGAGACCGGGAGAGCTGGAAACGGGTCGCAGTGGACGATCTCTCTGTGGTGGCCTGTCCGGCGAGCGCACGCGGTCGGGTCCAGAACTCACCCGGTACCGTGCACAACGGACGGTATCCGTCGCCGGTCGATAGCGATTGCGCCGGGCTCGTCTCGTCATCGAGACAACGGTGCCCGAACACACCTGGCGCCTCCTCACGCAACGTGGTCATGTGCTGCACGGCAACCCTTCTCTTGCCGGGGCGGTTCACCGTTCAGGGGGTCTCAGGTGTTCAGTGAGTGGCGCCAACAGGAGCGCGCCGCTGCCGCTCAGGTGGCCAGATGCCATACCATACACATGTCTGGTATGAAAATCAAGCCCCGTTTCCTGTCTGCCGCAAGAAAAGGGCAGCCTCGTTCGAGTCACTGGCACCGACACCCCGGACAGCCCGCACCCAGGATCAGATCTCGATGCGGTGGACGTCTTGTCGTCGCTCCGCACCTCGAACTCCTTGTAGAAGTGACCATCGCGCAGGCTGCCGCTCACGGTCGACCGAGAGGAATTGTCGACCGTCCCTACAATATCCGCACCCCTTCTTCGTCTACATTTGTAGGTGAACGACACGGCGAGCCTGGAGCGGATGGCACTCGATCAGAACGAGCGGACCTCCGAAGTGTTCGAGCGGGAGCGCTCCCGCTTGCACGATTTCATTCGCCGGCGCGTGCCCGATCCACGCGATGCCGAGGACATTCTGCAAGACGCGTTTTGCGAACTCGTGGAAATGAACCGCCTTCTGATGCCGATCGACCACGTCACCGGCTGGCTCTTCCGCGTGGTCCGAAATCGCGTCACCGATCTCTTCCGAAAAAAACGACCGGGGAGCTTCGACGATCTCGCCGTCGCGAACGAGGACGACGACTTGCTGCGGTTCGAAGACCTGCTGCCTTCGTCCGATGCCGGTCCGGAGACGCTCTACGCCCGCGGCGTGCTTCTCGATGAGCTCGAGATGGCGGTCAAGGAGCTGCCCGAAGAGCAGCGCAGGGTGTTCATCGCGCACGAGTTGGAAGGACGCAGCTTCAAGGAGATCGCCACCGAGACCGGCGTGAGCGTGAACACACTGCTCTCGCGCAAGCGCTATGCGGTGCTGCATCTGCGGAAGCGTTTGCAGAGCGCCTACGAGGAATTCACAAGAGCGTAAGGAGCGGAACATGAGCAGGAAATGGCAGCGAATGGTTTTCCTTGGTCCGTTGGCGATTCTGGGGCTTCTGCTGTTCATCGCCATCGGCGGCACGCTTGTGCTGCTGCTGTGGAACTGGCTGCTGCCCTCCCTCTTCGGCTGGCCCCAGATCACCTTCTGGCAAGCGCTCGGAGTTCTGGCGCTGTGCCGGATCCTCTTCGGTGGATTCGGTTCTCGCCGCTCCCGCCCCTCCCGCTATCGACGCCGCATGGAAGAGCGCTGCGGGCGAATGACTCCAGAAGAGAGGGAACGATTCCGGCAACGCATGCGCGAACGCTGGGGTCTTGGCTCATCGAGCGAGGCAGAATGAGCCTGCACCCGACCGACCAGGCGCCGGAAGTCGCAGGGGGGGTGGTCTCTCCACTGAACGGCCCCGGGTCCCCCGGGAGACCTCAAAGTTCGAGAGAATCGGGTCATGGTAAGACAGACGAGGTGGCTCCAGAGGGACGGGTGAGCGCGGTGCGGCCCATGGCGCTCCTAAGAAAATGCCCATGTTCTTGTGCATTCGCGGGCAGTTTCTTTGCGAGGTGTCGCGATCGCATCCCGTGACTTGCTAATAAGACGCAAGGCCCAGCGCTTGTGCACAGGCGGCAAGGCGCTTGTCCGAGGTCCAGAGCGAGGTTCGGCTCACCAGTGCGGACGCGATCAGGTGGATGTCGATCCAGCCGAGGCCCCGGCCCATGAGGCGTCGGGACTCCATCAAGGCGAGTGCCTCGTCGTGTTGAGCCTGCTGCACCTGGGGGAGCGCGTTCAGAAGAGAGAGGATCTCGCCCCGGCGCCGCAGATTCCCGCAGGCGAGTTCCCCGATCACGAACGGGTGGCACTCGACTTCCCCGTTCTGCAACTTGGAGGCGAGCTTCGCGTTCCGGCGGCGCAGGTGGTCGATCCAGACAGATGTATCGACCAGCACTAAGAAACCTTCCGGGAGCGCCTCCGTCGCGTCGGACGGATCTCCTTCTCGCTGCCACCCAGTGCAGCGAGCCGGCGTGCGCTCTCGAGCGCGATCAGAGCTTCCAGGCCGGCGCGGACGATGGCCGTCTTCTCCTTGAGCCCGCTCAGGCGTCGGGCCTTCTCAAGGAGCGCATCGTCGATATTCAGTGTGGTTCTCATATGCATAAATATGCACAAATCATGCATACCTGTCAAGGCCCAGGAAAGCCGATCCGACGGGAAACTGATCCACTCCGAACTGTCCGTACGGCCATGCATCACCCGGGATCCTCACTCGAGTTCACAGACGGGCCGCTACCGGAGCCGGAGAACGCACCTGATGCGTCCTATCGGTTGAGCTTGAAATCACCCGGAGCCATGCCGTCCACACGCCGCCGGCGCTCGCCTGGCAGCTTCCGGATGCGCAAGGATGAAAAGTTCCGGTCCCAGCTTGAGCCGGGCAAGCCTCAGCAGGCACTCTTCCTCCGAGGCCTGCGGATGCCGTTGCCGGATACCGGCGAGAGAGAGCAACTGCACAGCGTACGAGGCGGAGCTGACCAGGCGAGCCTTCTGCGGCTGCGTCATTCCGCGCCACAGCGCAACGTGCCTCCGTCCGGCCTCGGGCGACGTGTCGCGCGATAGCACCGCCCTCCCGTGTGCCGCTGGCCTGGCTATCTCCATGGTGGCCAGAGTATACCGGAGCCCAGGGCTGTGACCTGTCGGGATCATGACCCCGACAGGCTCCCACAAAGATGACCCCGACGGCACCCGGAATGCTGCAAGCCGCCGGCCGGGGCGGTATACTGCGTGCCTGAGCGGGGCAGGCAGCAGGGTCAGAATTGTCACGGGTTCACGCAGGTGGGTGAACGCCGGGCCTGATCCATCGTCGCGTCCATCCCCTCTGTTTCCGTGATGGAGTGCGCATGATCGGCAAGACCCTGGGGCGCTATCGCGTCCTCGAACGGATCGGCGAAGGAGGCATGGGGTCGGTCTATGTGGCCGAGGACACGTCTCTCCATCGCAAGGTGGCGCTGAAGGTGCTGCGCCCGGAGGTCGCCGGAGATGCGGCGCGTCTGGACCGTTTCCAGCGTGAAGCCCAGGCCGTCGCTGCGCTGAACCATCCCAACATCGTCACCATCTACTCCATCGAGGAGTCGCCCGAGGGCCCGTTCATGACCATGGAACTGGTCAAGGGCAAGGGACTCGATAGCATCATCAGTGGTGACGGAGTGAGCGTGCAGCGCATGCTGGAGATCGTGCAGCCGCTGGTGCGAGCGCTGGTGGCGGCTCACGGTGGTGGCATCACCCACCGGGACCTGAAGCCCGCCAACATCATGGTGACCGATGCCGGCGAGGTGAAGATTCTCGACTTCGGCGTCGCCAAGCTGCACGCCACGGGTGACTCGGGTGAGCACACGCAGGTGCCGACGCAGGCACTGACGGCGGATGGCGCCATCATGGGCACGGTGCCCTACATGTCACCGGAGCAGGTGCAGGGCAGGCCGGTGGACCACCGGGCCGACATCTTCTCCCTGGGCGCGGTGCTCTACGAGATGGCCACCGGGCACCGCCCGTTCATCGGCGAGACGATGGCGGAGGTGGCGTCGGGCATTCTCAGAGATATTCCCCAGCCGATCGGAGACACCAGGCCGGACATTCCGGAACCACTGGCGCGCGTCATCACCCGCTGTCTGGAGAAGGAGCCGGAGCTGCGCTACCAGTCGGCAGAGGACATCCAGACGGCGCTGGCCAAGGTCGGCGAGACGGTCCAGGACAGGCCGGAAGACAGCCGTCCCTCGGTGGCGGTGCTCCCCTTCGTCAACATGAGCCCGGACAAGGACCAGGACTACTTCTGCGAGGGGCTGGCCGAGGAACTCATCAACGCCCTGGCCGGAGTGGAGGGGCTCCAGGTGGCCTCCAGGACGTCGGCGTTTCGTTTCCGGGGGGCGCAGTCGGACATTCGTGAGATCGGTCGTCGCCTCGGCGTGAGCACCGTGCTGGAAGGCAGTGTACGAAAGGCCGGCAACCAGGTCCGGATCGGTGTGCAACTGGTCAACATCGAGGATGGCTATCACCTGTGGTCGAATCGCTACGACCGCGAGCTCAAGGATGTCTTCGCCATCGAGGACGAGATCGCCCAGAAGATCGTCGAGGCGTTGCAGGTGACCCTGACGCCGAAGGCCAAGAAAAAGGTGGTCCAGGAAGTGCCGGCCGACGTGCAGGCCTACGACTATTACCTGAAGGGTCGCAAGTTCTTCTACGAGTTCCGCGCCAAGGGGTTCGAGCTGGCCCGCCAGATGTTCGCCCGGGCCATCGTTGTCGACGACGGCTACGCCCGAGCGCATGCGGGAGTCGCCGACTGCTGCTCGATTCTGTATCTGTATTTCGACGCCAGCGACGCAAACCTGCAGGAAGCGGACACCGCGTCTCGCAAGGCGGTCGAGATCGACCCGTCCAATGCCGAGGCCCATGCCTCGCGGGGGCTGGCCCTGTCGCTCCAGAGCCGCTATGAGGATGTGGAGAAGGAGTTCACCAAGGCCATCGAGCTCAACCCGAAGCTGTACGAGGCGCACTACTTCTACGGCCGCGCCCTGTTCGCCCAGGGCGAGGACGAGCGGGCCGCCGAGCAGTTCGAGGAGGCCTGCAACGTCAGCCCGGAGGATTATCAGGCTCCCATCTACCTGGCCCAGACCTACCTGAAGCTCGGCCGCCGGGCGTACGCCGCCGCCAGCCTCCGCCGGGCTGTCGACGCCGCCAAGAAGCATCTGTCGTTCAACGCCGACGATGCGCGCGCCCTCTACCTGGGTGCCGGAGGCCTGGTCGAGCTGGGCGAGCTGGAGCTGGCCCAGCAATGGATGGCCCGGGCCCTGGAGATCGATTCCGATGATGCCCTGGTGCTGTACAACGTGGCCTGCATTCACTCCCAGCTCGGTGACTACGAGAAGGCACTGGACTGTCTCGAGCACTCGCTCGGAAACGCCCGGTCGGAGCAGACCCTGAACTGGACCCGGAACGACCCCTACTTCGATCCCATCCGCAAGCACCCACGCTACAAGGCGCTCCTCGCCGACGCGGAGGATTGACGCCCCCGGGGCGCCGGCGCCCGCCCCCGGCGTTGGCATGCCCGCGGTCGTCGCCGAGGCACGGTCCATTCGACGCGTCGATCGTACCGGTGACGATATCGACGTGACCGTCGTTCAGAGCTGCGACCGCCACGGCGCAAACGTGAATCGTGGAGCCATCTTTCACACCGAACTCCTGGCGCCGGGTGAAGTGGCGGATTGGCACGGGGTTCGCGTTGAAGAAGCTGTCGTTGCTGCTCTTCGGTGCCGGGTCGCTGCCGAACCGGTCGCGCGGGAGGGACCTGACCCTGGTTCCAGTCGCTCCTACTTCAAGCGGAGGGTCTGCACCCAGCTCCCGGTCTTGCCATGATCATCCGACACGACGAGCCCTTTCTTTCCCACGATGAAGACATACTGACCGTCGGCGCTGGCGGCGATGGCGACACCGCCATCGTCGGTGGCGACCTTGAACTTGTCGCCGTAGTCCTCCTGGGACTTCTGTGCCATCAGCCCGGACGCCAGCAGTGACAGGGCCAGCAACGCGACGACCAGGACCACCCGACGCAGGCCGCGCCGGGCGAGGGTGAACAGGACAGGATCTTTCATCTTGCTTCCTCCTCGTCTGGTGAGAAGTCATCGATATGTGTCGCGAATCCGTTCACGACCGTCCGCCTCCGGGAGCCATGCTTCTCGAAACCGCATCCGGGATTGCCGTTCGGGTTCCACCGTGCCGCCGGTCTGTCCATGATGATGGCCGCAGGGGGCCTTCCCGGCAGACCCCGTGAGTCTCACCCCGACAGGTCCAAACCACCGCGTCGGTTTCTTCCGACCATCGCCGGGCTGGTGATGGCCCCGGGCTCCAGGGCAGTTCAGAAGCGAATCGCCAGCCCGAAGGAGATCACCGGCCAGAAGTCGTAGTCTTGAATGTCGTCCTCGACCTGACTGGCCTCGAGGCGAAGATCGGCAAGCAGCGCGGCCATGTCAACGACGTTCGGGCTGGTTGCTTCGAGCCTCACGTCGGCGCTGCCTTGCTTGAGGACGCCGGCGTCGAAGAGGAAACCGATGCGGTGGCCTTTCGAGATGTTTCCCCAGCCGATGCCGAGATACGGCGCCGTGTCGTTGAACATGACCTTGCCGCGGAGCATGCCGATCTCGGCCGGTGTGTAGATGTTGCCGCCGATCTCCTGGTTCGCGGTGGGCGTTGCCGACACCCGGATCTCGTTGTTGTTGGAAAAGAGTCCTGCGGTGAGGCGGAACCTCCCGCGGAAGGGATAGAAATCGGCAAGGAGCCCACCCCCGCCGACCTCCAGGTCGCCGTCGTAATCGATGCCACCCTCGCTGAGCGAGTCGGAAACGGTGAGACCGTAATAGCCGGCGCGTATCCCGACCCATTTCGTGAAACTGACACCCACCTCGGCGCCGAGTCCCTGGGTGCCGGCCCGAGCCGCAACGCCGATATCCGCACCCAGCGTGGCTGGCACGCCTGTGGTCGAGACCGCTGCCAGCAGGGCGATCGACGCCCCGATCCTGGTTCTCATCATCGGGAACCCCCCATGGTTATGTCTTGCGCCCGGTGATTCTCGGGAGGAAGAATCCGGCGCATCGACCGGGAACTGTGTCCCCAGACTACACCTTCTCGCAAACCAGCGGAAGCGAAAAATACAGCTCCCATCTCCGGGGGCGCTCGGTGTCGCGGCAGACGCACCGGGCCGCCCACAGGCGGCGTCCTGCTCATCCCGGACGTTTCGCGTGTCTCCCTGTGGACGGCCCTGTCCTCACGCCCTGCATCGGGTGTGTCACCTGACCCAGCGCATGCAGCACCGCGGGCACTGCCTGGAGAATGATCCGGACGACGGCGTCGCTCACTTCGATGTCGGGGGAGACACCCTCGTTCTCCACGGCCCACTCGCCATCGGTGGACATGAAACGGAACTCGGAGACCAGCACGCTGCCGCCATCGAGAAGGGCGTGGACGCCGGACAGGCCGATGATTCCGCGCCAGCCCCATCGTGAGGTACACGAACTTCTGCTGTCCATCCCGGTCGGTAACCACCAGGTCCACACCTCCATCTGCATCGATATCCGCGACGCGAACCAACATCGTGGAGCCGTCTTTCGAGCCGAAGGGCTGGCGCCTGCAGAGGTTTGCGCGACCGTCGTTGACGTAGTGTGGCTGTCATCGCCATCACGGAATGGAACACCGGAACGTGCACGGTCAACGACGTCGTTCCTTCACACTCCTGAAGATCGGGCGAATCTGGTGGTTGCGACGCGGCGAGATGCGACAGCCGCCTACGAATGAGCACACCTAGCGCGAGTTTCAGGTCCGAGTTCATCTGGTCGCCCCAAGTCATGACGTGGCA
>JBHHZI010000144.1:0-8312 GCA_046757965.1 Acidobacteriota bacterium
TCGCACAGATGCCGCGTGAGGTGATCAGCGACGAATCCTGAAACTCGCGCTAGCCGAGTCCGTCCAGGCGGCGCTGGAAGTCGGCGATCGTCGTTCGCAGGCCGTCGTCGACTCCGATCTCCGGCGACCAGCCCAGCTTCTCCCTCGCCCGCGTGATATCCGGCCGGCGGATCTTGGGGTCGTCCACGGGCAGGGTCTCGAAGGCGATCTCGCTGCGTGAACCGGTCATCTCGATGATCCGTTTCCCCAGCTCGAGCACGGTCATCTCGGAGGGATTCCCCAGGTTGACCGGCTCATGCAGATCTGATTCCAGCAGGAGGCTGATCCCTCGCACCAGGTCGGACACATGGCCGAAGGAGCGGGTCTGGCTTCCATCGCCGAAGATCGACAGCGGTTCGTTGCGCAGGGCCTGGCACAGGAATGTCGGGATCGCACGCCCGTCATGAAGCCGCATGCGCGGTCCGTAGGTGTTGAAGATGCGCACGATCTTGGTGTCCACGCCGTGCGTGCGGTGATAGGCCATGGTCAGGGCCTCGGCGAATCGCTTGGCCTCGTCATAGACCCCCCGGGGCCCGATCGGATTGACATTGCCCCAGTAGTCCTCACGTTGCGGGTGAACCTGCGGGTCCCCGTACACCTCCGACGTCGAGGCCAGCAGGAATGTGGCGTTCTTCTCCCGGGCCAGGCCCAGTGCCTTGTGGGTGCCGAGCGACCCGACCTTCAGCGTCTGGATCGGCAGCTCGAGATAATCCACCGGACTGGCCGGCGAGGCGAAGTGAAGAATGGCGTCGACCTCACCGCCGATATGCAGGAAATCGGTGACGTTGACATGGATGAAGCGAAAGTCCGGGCGTCCGACCAGGTGCGCCACGTTGTCCGCATCTCCGGTGCTGAGATTGTCCAGACAGATCACGTCCCAGCCTGCGTTGACGTAATGCTCGCACAGGTGAGAGCCGATAAATCCGGCCCCGCCGGTGATGCAGATCCGTTTCTTCTTGCTCATGAGTCTCCGGTTTCGACAAGGCGGATGCACGCCAAGGTATGATAGCAGTGGCGTATCGTCAAGGCGCTGCAGGGTGCAGGTGCCGGGCAGCGAGGACTGGAACTTCGTGGTGACGAGCGAGTCGGATACACAGGGTCGGATCCGGGGATCGGGGCCCAGGGCAGAAGGCGCCTCCGGCCGTCGTGATCTCGTCGCCCCTGGCTCCATTCCGGAAGCAACCGGCCCGCCGGGGCACTCTGTGGCGGCGGTCGCGTCGGGGTGGAAGGTTCACGTTGTCTCTCTTGTTGCCGCAATGCTGATCCGCCTGCTGCGGCTGAGTCTTCGCGTGCGGCACATCGGCCGGGAGGTCCTCGACGACCTCGACGCGAGAGGGCAGAATTACATCCTGGCGTTCTGGCACGGTCGATTGCTCATGATGCCGTACGCTTACCGCAGGTCGAAAATGAATATCCTCATCTCCCGTCATCGGGACGGGGAGTACATCGCGAGGACCATGGGGTGGTTCGGCCACCGGTCCATCCGCGGCTCGACAACGCATGGGGGAAGCATGGCGTTGCGCGAGGTCGTGCGGACGCTGAGGCAGGGTCTGGACGTCGGAATCACTCCCGACGGCCCGAAGGGGCCCCGCCATCGGGTGCAGATGGGAGTCATCCAGGCGGCTCGCCTCGGCGGTGTTCCCATCGTTCCGGTGTCGTTTTCGGCTTCCCGGGGGAAGGTGTTCCGGTCGTGGGATCGATTCCTGCTGCCCATGCCGTTCTCGACCGTGTCCATCTTCTACGGTGAGCCGGTGATCGTGCCGCCGGATACCGATGAGGGTGAAATGAGAGCGGCCCGGGAGCGGCTGGAAACCATCCTGAGAGAACTGGTCGAGAGAGGCGACCGGCAGAGCGGCCGCCGGCCAGCACGCGGGTCTTGCTAGCCCTCCTCGATCGGTGTCTTTCCGTACGCGAATCCCTTGTTGGTGAGAGGCGCCAGCCGCAGGAGGGGCGTGAGCACCTTGCCGAGCAGGTGGGCGACCGTACGGTTCCGGACGAGGAACTTGTACAGATACAGCCATGTCGAGCAACTGTAGTCCGCGAGGGCCTCGGTCCGGACGGATTCCAGGCCCGACCCCACCATCAGGTCTGCAAGTTCTCTGGTCGAGAAGATATGAACGTGGTGACGGTTGTAGCGTGCATTCAGCAGGTGTCGAACACGCCCGCCGGTGCTCCGGTAGAGCAGCCAGCCGGCCAGTTCCACGACGCTGTCCCGGCAGGGCGTGGAGACGAAGATCGTGCCGCCGGGCCTGAGCAACGGCACGATGTTTTCCAGGGTCGTCACGGGGTCGTAAACGTGTTCGAGAACATCGAACATCGTGATCAGGTCGAAAGACCGTGCATGGGTTGCTCCCCACCACGGGTCCTCCACCGGTTTCTCGATGATCTCGATCCCGTACTCCCGCCGGACGGCATCGGCGACGCCGAACTCCACCCCGAGGACCTCCGCCCCTCGATCCCGGCAGATGCGGAGGAACACGGCAGGCCCGGCGCCGACATCCAGGACGCGGAGGCCGGCCATGTGGGCCAGCCGGGGATCGTAGCGCACGATGCGCTTCAGACGTTCGCGAAACAGCCCCTCCTGCGCGTCCCACGTGGCGTGGAGCTTTTCCGTGGTGAGCGGACTCCGGTAGTGACTGTCGGACTCAGGCGGGACTGGGTTCTGGAACTGAAACCCGCACTGGATGCACCGGACCACGGTGACCGGTCGGGTGTCGAACAGATCATAAAGCGGCCGGAGGTCCGGGGAGCCGCACAGCTTGCAGCGGTCGTAGTGGATCCAGCCTGAAGACTCGTCGACCTGTCCCATCCGGGCTCCTCATGGCGAACCGGGCGGAAATGCTACCAGAATCGATCCCGGACGGGGCGGCGGCCGTGGTCTTCTTGACCGACCTGAAACAGCTCGGTACCATTCAACTTCGACCTTGCTGGATCATCAGATCGGCATCAGAACAGGGCAAATGAGAGGCAGGATGTCACGGTGAACGAGAGCGATCTGGTGAGCGCATCCCGACCGCCTGCGGACGAGACACTCAAGCATCTCGTCTTCACGACCAAGGTCCAGGATCTGGTCAACTGGTCGCGCAAGAACTCGCTGTGGCCGATGCCGCTCGGGCTGGCCTGTTGCGCCATCGAGATGATGGCGGCCGTCGGACCCCGGTTCGACCTGGCGCGGTTCGGCGCCGAGGCGATGCGCTTCACTCCCCGCCAATGTGACCTGATGATCGTGGCAGGGACGTTGACGAAGAAGATGGCCGGTCCGGCGCGCAAGATTTATGACCAGATGCCGAACCCCAAGTGGGTGATCGCCATGGGAGCCTGTGCGTCGTCGGGAGGCATGTACGGGACGTACTCGACGGTCCAGGGCTGCGATTCGATCTTTCCCGTGGACATCTATGTTGCCGGATGCCCTCCCCGTCCGGAAGCCCTCATCAACGGGGTGATGCAGATCCAGCGTCTCATCGCCGACGGACGGCCGAGCGCGGCGGAGCGAGCCCGGATGGCGACGATGCCGTCGCCCAAGACGGCCTGAGCCGTTCCAGCCCTGTGGGACGCGGTGGTGCCAGCAACCCTGATCTGGTCGCCTTGATCCGGTCCGAGGTGTCCCGGTGCGGGCCGATCTCCTTCTCACGCTTCCAGGAACTGGCCCTCTACCACCCGGTTCATGGCTATTACACGACAGGAGCCGGGATCGGCCGGGACGGCGCCGATTTCTGGACCGCCCCGGAGATGACGCCTGCCTTCGGAGGCTTCATCGGCGTCCAGATCGAGGAGATGGCTCACCTCCTCGACTCGCCCCCGGAATTCCGTGTCATCGAGTATGGCGCCGGCGAAGGGGGGCTGGCTGTGGGGCTGCTCGATTCCTGGCGAGCCCGACAGTCACGTCTGTATCGACCTGGCGTCTACGAGATCGTCGAGCAAAGTCCCGTGTTGCGACAGAAACAGCACGAGAGGCTGGCGGCCCACCGGGGCATCGTGGAGTGGGGCATGTCCGGGTCGGGAACCGTTCCCTCGTCTGCCCGGGCATCGCCACCACCACTTGGCGGTGTGATCCTGATGAACGAGGTCCTCGATGCGCTGCCGGTCCGGCGCGTCGTCCAGCGCGGGTCCCGGCTGGCGGAGATATGCGTCGGCGTTCGTGACGGTGACCTGATCGAGGTGCAGGTGGACGCGACAGCGGACCTGGAAGCGGAACTGTGTCGCGCGTTGCCGGCCGGTCATTCCCTGGCGCCGGGACAGGAGGCCGAGATCCGCGTCGGCGTGGCCGGGTTCATGGCAAGTGCCTGTGACCGGATCGAGTCGGGATATGTGATCGTCATCGACTATGGCATGTGTGCGAACGACCTCTATGACCATTCCCGTGTGCGCGGGACCGCCATGGCCTATTCCTCACATGTGGCCACCGAAGACCTGCTCGCCCGCGTCGGGTGCCAGGACATCACGGCCCACGTGGATTTCACCGCCCTGTCGGCCACCTGCCGGGCGCTGCATGTGGAGAAGGTCGGGATGACCACGCAGATGGAATTCCTTTTGTCGCTGGGAATCGGCGAGGCCATCGAGAAACTGGCCGCGATCGAACCGCAGAGTCCGGCCGTCATCGGAGAGCGGCGGGACCTCGTCTCGCTGATACAGCCGGGAGGGATGGGAACCTCGTTCAAGGTCTGGATCGGCGCCCGCGCTGCCCCGCACGCGGTGCGTGGCATGAGCAGGCCACCGACCGGTGCCGGCCGACCATGAGACAGAGACTGCGCAGACTGGCGGTGGGTCTCGCCCGACGCTGTCTGTCCCGACGGCATCGACGTCTCGTCCAGTCGGCAGGGCGAGGCCTCGTGAATCGAATCCGCCACCTGGGAACGGCTCGGCGCTGCCCGATCTGTGGCAGCCGGGTCCGTGCCTTCGGGCCCATGGGTGTCGTTCCGCGAGACGATGCGAGATGTCCGGTGTGCGGTTCACTCGAGAGACACCGCCTGTGCTGGTTGTTCCTGACCGGTCGGACGGATCTGTTCGACGGGCGCCCCAGGAGAATGCTGCACGTCGCGCCGGAACCGGTCCTGACCAGAAGGTTTCAGCGTGTGCACGGCATCGACTACGTCAGCGTGGACCTCTGCTCGAGGCTGGCGGACGTCCACATGGACCTCGCCCAACTGGCATTTGCCGACGAGACCTTTCACGTCATCTACTGCAGCCACGTGCTCGAGCACATCCAGGATGACGTTCAGGCGATGAGAGAGTTACGGCGCGTCCTCAGGCCAGACGGCTGGGCGATTCTTCAGGTACCGATTCTTCGCGAGGTGACCTTCGAAGATCCCCGGATCACGGATCCCGACGAGCGCCTCGCGATGTTTGGCCAGCACGATCATGTCCGCATCTACGGTCAGGACTTTGCCGACCGTCTGCGTGAGGCGGGGTTTCAGGTCAGAATCGATCGCCTCGATGAACAGGCCGACCCGGTGCGCCGGACACTGTACGGTCTGGATCCGACCGACAGCATCTTCTTCTGTGTTACCGGCGTGTGACGCGACCATCCGGGGTCGGTCTCCGCACCCGCCGGGAGCTTGCCGAGCGGGGCGCGCCGAGTAGCTCGTCGTAGAGGCGGGTCACGTCACGAACATGCAGGTCTGGGTCGAACCGCTCGATGACGTCACGCCGGGCGGCCCGGGAGAACTTCGTGTAGCGCCTGGGATCCAAGAGAATGCCGAGTGCAGCATCTGCCAGGGCGCGAGCATCATCGGGAGGGACGAGCAGGCCCGTTGCGCCGTCGCGGATGACCTCGGGAATGGCGCCGGAGCGCACCGAGACCACCGGGATACCCCAGGACATGGCCTCGATGAGGACGCGCCCGAACGCCTCGTGGACACCCGGGTGGATGAGGAGGTCCATGCGGGCGAAAAGATCGGCCGGGTTGGACACGAAGCCTGGCCAGTCGAAGCGTTCGTCCACGCGCGCGTCCCGGATCCGTCGCTGGGAAGTCTCGACGATCTTCTCCTCGCCGGCCACCGGACGACCTGCCACGACGAAGCGGACATCGGGACGGACCGCGGCGACGCGAAGGGCTGCCTCGATGAAGACCTGAGTCCGCTTCTTGCGGCCGATCAGTCCGACGCACCCGATGGTCACCGGTCGGCCTGGTTCCCTCACATCTCGCTCGGGCATCATCTCGACAGCGTTGGGGATGACCCGGCTGCGTGGCAGACCCCGGATGGATACGGAGACGTGCTGCACGTACGAGCTGATGCAGATCATGGCATCGGACAGGTCCGAGATCATCCTTCGGGTTCGCTCTTCGCCGAATCGAAGGTCGTATTCCGGCGTGTCCAGCCCCTCGCGCAGGTGCCAGACATGGGGAGTCCGGGCTTGCCGGGCCGCCAGGGCGCCGCCGAGGGGGAAAATGGTGTTGGTGTGGACGATGCCGATGCCCTCGCGGCGGAGCCGCCGGGCGAGACGCCAGACGTTGCGTCGGTTGCGCACCGCCGCCTTGAACTTGCCGGTGCGTGAGGCATGCACGCGGCTCATCAATGGCAGGGGCAGGATCTCCACCGGCACATCGAGTTCCCTGAGGCGATCCAGGATCGGGCCGGCCTTCGGGACGACCGCGCAGGGTGTGAAGCGGGCGCGGTCCAGGCCGGCAAGCAGGACCGACAGGCTGCGGTTCGCCCCGCCGGTGGAGGCGCTGTTGAGCACGTAGAGAATGCGTGTGGGGCCGGGCGGCGACATGGTGACCTCGGCGTTCATTGCACCGATCCATGACGCCGCTGGCGCCGCCCGGAGACGATCACCCGAGGGGCCGGCCGGACCGTCTCCAAGGGCTTCCCGTCTCGGGAGACCTGAGTGCTCGACCGGCATCGGCCGGCACGTCTAGTTCCGCTCGGCCAGTGGCCGGAACGTCCTGTTCCGCGGCCCGATGTAGCGCGCCCGCGGCCGGATGAGGCGATTGTCGGCCTGCTGTTCCATCACGTGCGCCGTCCACCCGGCGATACGCGAGCAGGCGAACACCGCCGGATAGATCTCGGCTGGAATGCCCATGGCCCGGTAGGCGGAGGCGGAGTAGAAGTCCACGTTGGGAAACAGGCCTTTCTCGTTCATCACGACCTCTTCCATGCGCGCGGACATCTCGTACCAGCGAGCGTCGCCGGACTCCGCCGCAAGCGCCGCGGCCATCTTCTTCAGGTGTCTCGCCCGGGGATCCATGGTCTTGTACACCCGGTGTCCGAAGCCCATGATCTTTTCCCGGCGAGCGAGACGGTCCTTGATGGCCGCCTCCACGGCTTCGACATTGCCGATCTCCTCGAGCATCTTCATCACGGCCCGGTTCGCGCCGCCGTGCAGGGGACCCTTCAGGGTGCCGATGGCTGACACCACCGCCGAGTGCATGTCGGAAAGCGTGGCCGTGGTGATCCGGGCCGCGAATGTGGACGCGTTGAAGCCGTGCTCGGCGTGCAGGACGAGGGCGGTGTTGAAGGACTTCACGGCCGTCTCGCCCGGTTCCTCCCGGTTGAGCATGTAGAGAAAGTTGGCCGCATGGCCGAGGGAGGGTCGGGGCGCCACCGGCTCCTTGCCGTGGGACAGGCGCGTCTCATGGGCCAGCACCGTGGCCATTGCCGACGTCAGCCGGCTCGCCTTGCGCCGGTTCGCGGCCGGAGATGGATCGTTCGTGTCCGGGTCGAAGGTGGAGAGCAGAGACGTGGCCGTTCTCAGGGTGGCCATGGCTCCGGCTCCCCGCACCGTGCGAAGCATCTGCTCGATGGCATCCGGCAGGACACGAGACGAGGCCAGGCTCGAGCGGAGTTCATCCACCTGCGATGATCCGGGCAGTTCCCCGTGCCAGAGCAGGTAGGCCGTTTCCTCGTACGAGGCGCTGTCCGCCAGGTCGTCGATGTCGTAGCCGCGATAGACGAGCTGACCCTTCCGACCGTCGATGAAGCAGATCGACGAGTCAGCGACGACGATTCCCTCGAGGCCAGCCGCGCGTGTGTCCTCCGGCGACGGGTCTTGCGGCATCCGTTCTCTCTTTCTCGGGAATCCGGGATGATCCGGGCGTTTTGTGGTGGCGTCGCCCCCCGAATTCGCGGACGCGACGACGCCGAAAATCTATCACATGCGAGCGCGTTCCCGCACGGAGCGGACGGGGGTGGCATCGGACGTCCCGCGACCGCGAACCACCAGCCCGTCAGCTCTTCGCGCCGAGACGGCGGTGCAGGCGATCGAGGATCTGCAGGGCTTCCAGCGGGCTGATCTGTTCCGGTGAGAGCTCGCGAAGGGAGGTGGCCACCTCG
>JBHHZI010000145.1:0-8164 GCA_046757965.1 Acidobacteriota bacterium
CCTGCGTGTTCTTCCCCCGGAAGAACATGATGTCGAGCAGGGAGCGCAGGTGAAAGGCGCTCAGCGGCAGCCGGGGTGCGGTCCCGGTGAGCCCCGCGCCGGTTGCCGCGTCCGGCGTCACCCCGCCGACGTGCAGGACGATGTCCTCCCCTTCGTGGACGAAGTCGAGCTGGCCGGCCTCCTGGGCCTGTTCCAGGACCTGCACGAGGGTGATGAATGCCTGGTAGGACGGCTCGTCCTCGTTGTTGATCCGCGTGTCGATATTCTCCACCAGGATGTGGCAGAGGGTGGCGATGGGCCAGCCGGAGCGCTGCAGGAGCACGAAAGTGGACGGCGCCACCTCGGCGAGCACCTGGCGGACGTACGTCTCGCCCTCCAGCGGTGTGTAGGTGATGGTCGGTCGCATGGAAAAACTGGTGCCGATACTGGCCCCGAGAGTGGTCCGGCTGGAGGTGCGACCGATGCTCGCCCCGGCCTCGGCGCCGAAGTCGTACGAGGCAGACAGGGCGCCCACCTTCAGGAACAGCGGCGATTCGCGGTACTTCAGGCGCACCAGGTTGAGCAGCATCTGCTGGCTCTGGTTGTACTGGATCGTCTCGTTGAACTGGGCGAAGTCGCGCCGGATGGCGGTGGTGTGCACCGTGCAGCCGGTCGCCAGCAGTGACAGACAGGCCAGGAATCGTCTCATGCCGGATGCCCCCCCGAGGACAGCGGTGATCCGTGTGCATGATGTCGTTTTCTTTCGACAAAGTCCAGCCGAGGAAGGTCCATCCTGGGGGCCCGGTCGTCGAGCGGGTGCGTCGCTCGCATCGGCATCCGCCTGAACGCTTTTGGTATGATCGGGCCATGGTCCTGAATGACTCCCGCGGGCGCCCGCTTCGCGATCTGCGCCTCTCCGTCACCGACCGGTGCAACTTTCGCTGCGGGTACTGCATGCCGAAGACCGCCTTCGGTCCGGACCACCCGTTCCTGCGCCGGTCGGATCTGCTGCGCTACGAGGAGATCGAGCGTCTCGCCGGGCTGCTGGTGGATCTCGGCGTCCGCAAGATCCGCCTCACCGGCGGCGAACCGTTGCTGCGACGGGATCTGCCCGACTTGGTCTCCCGTCTGGCGGCCATCGAGGACGTCGACGATCTGTCCCTGACCACCAACGGCGTGCTGCTGGCGGGCCAGGCGGCGGGGCTCGCCAGGGCCGGTCTGCAGCGGGTGACGGTGAGCCTCGACTCGGTTGACGATGCCACGTTCCGGCGCATGATCGACGCCGATGTGCCGGTCGACACCGTGCTGGCCGGCATCGATGCGGCACGCGCCGCCGGTCTCGCCCCGATCAAGATCAACGCGGTGGTCAGACGGGGTGTCAATGACGACACCATCGTCGATCTGGCCCGCCACTTCCAGGGCACCGGATGCGTGGTGCGCTTCATCGAGTACATGGACGTGGGCACGACCAACGGCTGGCGTCTCGATCAGGTGGTGACGGGCGAGGAGATCCTCGCACGTTTGCGCACGGCCTTCGATCTGCGACCGGTCGAGCCCGCCTATCCCGGCGAGGTGGCGCGGCGCTACGAGGACGCGGCGCAGGGCTTCGAACTGGGAATCATCACGGCCGTGAGCCGGCCGTTCTGTCGCACCTGCACGCGCCTGCGCCTTTCTCCCGATGGGCATCTCTTCACCTGTCTGTTCGCCTCCGACGGGCTGGATCTTCGGGGACCGCTGCGAGAGGGGGTCACCGATGCCGGGCTGCGGGACCGGGTCGCCCGCCTGTGGGCCGGCCGCGTCGATCGTTACTCGGAGCAGCGAGCCGGGGCGACGGCCGGCCTGCCGCGCATCGAGATGTCCTACATCGGGGGATGAGAATCACCTGACCGGGTGTTGTGTCCGGACGAGACGAGTCACCGGGCGTTGCGCGCTTCCAGGCGCCTGCCGCCTTCGACCGGGCGCCGGACGGCGTCCGCACCCCATGGAACCTGCTGATGTGTGAACTTCTGACGCTCTCCAGTCATCTGCCCGCCACCATCAATCTCTCTCTGGACGAGTTCGCCCGGCACGGCGGGTCGACCGCTCCCAACAGGGACGGCTGGGGCATTGCTTACGACATGGATGGGGACGTGCGGCTGCTCAAGGAGGCCCGCCCGGCCAGCAGCAGCGATCTGGTGCGCTTCATCGAGGCCCACGATCTGCGTGGCCGCATCATCCTCTCCCACATCCGCCGGGCCACCCAGGGCGCACCGGCGCTACGCAACACCCAGCCGTTTTCTCGCGAGCTGGGCGGACGGATGCATCTGTTCATTCACAACGGTGACCTGGGAGATCTTGCCTCCCACCGCGATCTGCGGCCAGGCCGCCATCGGCCGGTGGGTGAGACCGACTCCGAGTACGCCTTCTGTGTGCTGCTGGGCTGGCTGGAAGACCTGTGGCTGGCGGACACCGCGTCGCCGCCTCTGGCACGACGCCTGGCGGTCTTCTCCCGCTTCGTGGAGACCGTCCGGGAGCTGGGGCCGGCGAACATCATCTACACCGACGGCGACGCCACCTTCCTGCACAGCCATGTTCGTCACGATTCCGTCACCGGCACCGTTGGTCCTCCCGGATTGCATCTGCTGGAGCGAACCTGTCGAGAGGCGCCCGAGGTGATGCCGCGAACCGGGTTCCGGGTCACCCCGGACCGCGCGGAGCAGCGGCTGGTGCTGGCAGCAAGCGTACCGCTGACCGCGGAAGCATGGACGCCCATGGACGCGGGGCAGGTCGTGGCGCTGGTCGATGGTCGCGTCATCGCGTCCGGCTGACCGCCCCTGCTGCGCACGGAGGCCGGGTCCGGGCACGTCACACCTGGCGTGACTTCCACCGTCCCTGTCTGAACACGAGCATGGCCAGCATGGCCAGGATCGATTCGCTGATGGCCACGGCCCAGAACACGCCGCTCATGGCGAGAGACGTCCGCTGCGAGAGCAACCAGGCCAGGGGGATCTGGCAGAACCAGAAGCAGGCGAGGTTGAGAAACAGGGGCGTGGTCGTGTCTCCGGCTCCGTTGAACGCCTGGACCATCACCATGCCCCACGCATAGAAGACGTAGCCATAGCTGATCACCCGCAGGCAGGTCGTCGCCACCGGCACGAGCTCCGGGTCGGCGGTGAACAGTCGGATGATCGGCTCCCCCAGGGAGACGAACAGTGCGGTGACACCGACCAGCAGGACCATGGTGTAGAGGCCGGTGAGCCAGACGGACAGCTCGGCGCGCCGGGGGTTGTTCGCCCCGAGGTTCTGTCCCACCAGCGTGGCCGCAGCGTTGCTGACGCCGAAGGCAGGGAGCAGGGCGAACATGATGATCCGGATGGCCAGTGTGTAGGCTGCCACCGCGGATCCTCCGAAGGAGGCCACGATGCGGACCAGGACGACCCAGCTCGCGGTGGCCACCAGCCACTGCGCCGAGCCGGAGCCGGCGAGCTTCACCAGCCGTGTCATGACGTCCATCCGGAAGCGAAGCCGCCGGCGCGCCAGGACAATCCGCCCGGAACCTCGCGACAGCATCCAGAACTGGAAGCAGACCCCGATGCCCCGGCCCAGGCTGGTGGCCACGGCCGCCCCGGTCAGACCCAGCTCGGGGAATGGACCGAGACCGAAGATGAGACACGGGTCGAGAACGAGGTTGATGCCATTGGCCAGCCAGAGCGCCCGCATGGCCAGACTGGCGTCCCCGGCGCCGCGGAAGATGGCGTTGTTGACGAACAGCATCATGATGACGACGTTGGTGCCGAACAGGATGCGTGTGTAGCTGGTGCCGACCGCCAGGATGGACTGGGAGGCGCCCATCAGGTGGAGCAGGTGGGGAGCGGCGAGGAAGCCGGGAACGCCGAGGCCGACCGCCACGCCCAGGCCGACGACGATGGCATGGATCGCCACCGACGAGGCCTCTTCATCCCGCTTCTCGCCGATGCGACGGGCGACCATGGCCGTGGTGGCCATGCTGACGCCGACCGCCAGCCCGTAGATGATGGTGAGCATCGATTCGGCGAGACCGACGGTGGCCAGAGCGTCGGAGCCGAGACGTGTGACGAAGAAGGCATCGACGATGGCGAACACCGATTCCATCGCCATCTCCATGACCATCGGGATGGCCAGAAAGACGACGGCGCGATTGAGGTTGCCGGTGGTGAAGTCACGCTGTCCACCGGCCAGAGCCTCACGGACCAGACGGATCGCCCGGCGCGGCAGGGACCCGGTGGAGTGCGCGGCGCCGGATCCGGGTCGATCTGAAGGAGGGCGGGTCATTCGATGGAATTCCTTGGCGCGGACCGTGTCACGCGGCAAGGCGAGGATGACGCCCGATCCGGTGAAGCGGACTGTGGTGGCCGGGAAACCGCGGCAATCTGCACGGGAAAGGAAGGCAGTATATACGGAACCCTCCGGCAAGACGCCTCCCCTGGCCGCGTCTTGACATGGCGGCGCCGGATGTGGCCTGCTGAGATCGGGGTGAGTGAGGAGCCATTCCGTGCAAGGTGCCCCGATGAACCACGCGAGATCGTCGACTTCTCCCCACGTCCCCCGCCGTTGCCTCCGACATCGACGCCGATCCCTTCGCTGCGGCCGCCGGGGATGCCGTTGCCGCCGGTCAACGGCCTGGCTGGCCGTTCTGATCACGGGAATGACAGCGGGAATCTCGCCGGCAGCGGGAGCGGCCCATCCAGAACTGCGGCCGGTGCCGGGCGCGTTCATCGTCACGCTCGAAGAGGGCGCCGGCTCCGGACCGCTGCATGCCGCGATCTCTGCGTCCGGAGGTCTTCTTCACCACACATTTCGCCTCCTGCCGGGGCGCTACAGCGTGCGCCAGATGTCGCCCGACGGTGCCCGGGCCCTGCGCCAGGTGCCCGGGGTGTCCTCGGTGCGCCCCGATTACGAGGTGTACGCGGCGCTGACCGAGAGCGTGCCGCTGCTGGGCGCCCTGGTGACGGACTTCGCCATGCGCAACACGGACGGCGGCCTGGGCATCGCCGTCTGTGTGCTGGACACCGGCATGAATCCGTTCCATGCGATGTTCGACGACGACAACAACGTCGAGACGCCCACCAACCGCGTCAGTGCCTGGAAGGATTTTCTCTTCGGGCTTCCCGATCCGTACGACGACAACGGCCACGGCAGCCATGTGGCGGGCACCATCTTCGGGCGGACCGGCCTGACCATCGCCGGTCAGCCGTTTCAGGGCATGGCGCCGCGGGGGCGGATGTACATCGGCAAGGTCCTGAACTTCGGCGGGACCGGATTGTTCTCGGATCTGCAGGCCGGTATCGAGTGGTGCGCGGGCATGGCGCCGGACTCGCCCTTTCCGCCGGCGGACGTCATCAGCCTGTCCCTGGGCGCCGGCCGCTTCCACGACGTCTGCGACGACGACCCCACCGGCACGGCCCAGATCATCAACGCCGCGGCATCGGCGGGTGTCCTGGTGGTCTCGGCAGCGGGCAACGAGCAGAACATCAACGCGGCGCTGACACCAGCCTGCGCCACAGGGAGCATGGCGATCGGGGCCACCTACGACGCAGACGTGGGCGCCATCCAGTTCCTGGACTGCACCGACCCGTTGACCGTGACCGATCGCCTTCTGTGTCTGTCGAATCGCTGGGATCATCTCGACGTCGTCGCCCCCGGCTGCGCCACGGTGTCCGCCGCCGGATCGGGGGGGATCCGGCTGGCGAGTCTGTGCGGCACGAGCATGGCGACGGCCCACGTGGCCGGCCTCGCCGCCCTGGTCATGGGAGCCAACCGGACCATGACCGGCGCCGAGGTGCGCCAGCGCATCGTCTCCACGGCGCTGGATCTGGGCAATCCGGGGTTCGATCGGGCCCATGGCGCCGGCCGCGTGCAGGCCGGGTTCGCGGTGGACGTGCCATGCCATGCGACCGAGCCGGCCGAGGCGAGCTGTGGCGATGGTGTCGACAACGACTGCGACGGGCAGGTCGACTGCGGTGACGGAGACTGCTGCGGCGGCGCGGTCTGTGGTCTCACCGACACCGATGGAGATGGATTCGGTGCCTGTGACTGTGACGACACGAACCCGGCGGCGTGGAACCCACCGGGCGAGGTGGGGCCGCTGGTCGTGACGTCCGGTGGCGGCGCGGCGTTCCTGGACTGGACTCCGCCGGCAGAGCCCGGGAGCACCAGCGTGAGTTATGACACCGTGCGCAGCGCGAGTGCCGGGGACTTCTTTGCCGGCGCCTCGTGTGTGGAGACGACGGATGGAGGTGACACCACGGCCACCGATACCCAGTTTCCGCTCTCCGGCGCGACCTTCTTCTACCTGGTGCGTGCGGGCAACGGCTGCCCCGCAACAGGTGCCGGCGCCGGCGTCGATTCAGACGGCGTGACCCGGACCGTGCGCATCTGTCCGTGACCCCGGGGTCAGACGACCTCACCGTACGCGCAGCGACAGACACCGGAACTCGTGCAGTCCGTCACCGGCAGCGGCAACTTCTCCAGCGCATCATCGATCGGAAACACCTCGCCCGACCGTGCCGCGCACCTCGCGCACGCGGCATCCCCCCGTGTGACGATCGCCACCTTCTCGATGCCCCGCTCCTTCAGGGAGAGGAGGGCCGCGGTCTCGGCGCGGAGCCGCAGTGGTCCGGGGTCCAGACCGCGCCAGCGCATGCACTCCGCCATCTCGTTGAGCAACTGAGCCTGTCGCCGTGTGGGAATCTCGTGGAGGCGGTCCTCGCAGAGTTGCCACACCACCTCCGCGAGGGAGCGGTCGCGCATGCCGTCCAGGCAGGTCCGCTCGTCGATGCCGAACGGCTCCACCCGCTCGAGAAAATCGATGGCATCCACGTCGTCCTCGCCGACGAGCCCGGAGCGGAAGATCGACTGGCGTGCCCGGATGTGAATCGTGCGCGTACAGTGGGGGCAGGCGGACCTGGACTTCGGGCGATGGTCCAGACTCTCCCGGCAGTTGGGGCAGACGATCGCCTGGGCCGGTGTCGCGGCGGCCGGCAGGCCGGATCCGATCATGGAGTCATCGTCGGAATCCGGCGCGGGCAAGTGATCCCGGGGCGGATCCAGCACCGGGAACGCCGCCGGCACCTTCGAGGGCACGACGGGAGGCGTGGCCACCACCACGTCCGAGGCATCGGGGGAGACGGTGCTGGCCGCGGGTGCGGCGACGGGAGTGTCAGGCACGCGCTCGGGGGTGTCTCCTTCGTCAGGCAGGTCGGAGGCGACGTTCGAGGCGGTGGGAGCATCGTCGGCTCGAGCCACCGGCTCGAGGATCTGTCTGGACACATGCACGGGAGCGCCCGTTCGAGTGGATTCGCGCTCTGGTGAGGGCGGTCCCGCCGGCGTCACCGTGGACCCGGCCCGCGCCTTTCCACCGGCAGGGGAAGCAGGCGGCAGTGTGGCCTCTTCGCGACGGCGCCAGAAGCGGATGCGGAGACGCAATCCCAGCACGATTTCCTCTGGATCGGCCGCGAGCGGCGCCGGGTCATCGGGGTGGGGTCTGCCGCCGCGCCGGGGAGCCCATTATAACGGGCCGCGGCAGTGTGCCAAGCCCGCATCCGGCCCGGCGTCACGGGTCGATCTTGAAGCGCCCGATCTCGTCCTCGAGTTGCCGGGATCGCTCGGAGAGGCGGGAAACCATCTCGCCCAGAGCCGCGGCCCGGCGCCGGGTCTCGGCGCTGACGCCCTGAAACACCTCCAGCGCCTCGTGGATGGTGCCGCTGCTCCGGGTCTGGGCATGGGTTGCCTCTGCGATCTGATCGATGGTCGTGGCCACCTCCGTGACGGCTCTGTTGATGCGCTGGCCGCGTTGCCGCTGCTCCTCGGTGGATTGCTGCACCCCCTCGCCGAGCAACCGGATCTCCTCGCTGGCCTGCGTGATCTTCGATGTCTCCTGCTGCTGGTTGCTCGTGGCCTGGCGGATTGCGTCCACCCTCGCCTTCACCTCCCGCATCGCCGCATCCACCGCGGTCAGGTTCTCCCCCTGGTGGACCGTGGCGCCGACGATCTCGTGCACCCGTTCCGTGGACCCGTTCGACTTCTCGCTGATGCGCCGCAACACCTCGCCGGCAAACCGGGAGCGCTCGACGCCCTCCTTCACACGCGATGAGCCGTGCCCGACGGCGGCCACCGCTGCGCGCGTGTCCTCCGCGACCTCTGCGATCAGCTTCGCGATCTCGGTGGC
>JBHHZI010000146.1:0-7877 GCA_046757965.1 Acidobacteriota bacterium
GACCCGGCCCACCCGGGCGAGCTGCGGAAGCTCCTGCCGGTGGGGATGCCACCGTTTACCAGCGGCATCGAGGAGGCGGTCCTCGACCGCGGCGCGGACGAAGCCGCGCCCTCGTCGACTCCGTCCGGGGAGACGGACGGGTCGCGCCCCCGGCCGGACCCGGACGGCCGCGCGTTCCCCGATTTCTGGCGCTCGCTGTGGGCCGCGGATGTGAACCATGCGCTCATCGAGCCGGTGACCGTCTTCGACCGGCCGGTGGCGGCCCTGTGCTTCGGCAACGCCGCCACCCCGTTCTCGGAGTCGAACATCGAAGCCGCGCGCCGCCTCGCTGCCGCGACACAGCAGGACATCGCACGGCTGGCCCTGCACCAGAAGATGATCCTGTCGGAGACGACGGCGCGGCGGGCGTATCAGCAGCTCATCGAGTTCTCCCGTGTCGGCAATCTCATCGTGCAGGAGAAGGATCTGGACCGCATCTGCAATCTCTTCATGCAGGTGCTTCGCGAGCACTCCGTGTTCCGGCGCGGCATCCTCACCCTTCTCGACGATGACATGAAGGGGTACAAGTGGTTCTTCTTCGGCATGAGTGACGAGGAGATCGAGTACTTTCACTCCCACGCCGCCAACAAGATGAGCCGGGAGCAGCGCGCGAAGATCTTCCAGGAGAAGTACCGGGTCAGCAACTCGTACTACATCCCCGCCGCGTCGCACTGGGAGTACACCGGGGTCCGGAGCCGGTGCTCCGAGGAGCGGATGCTCGACTGGCACCCGGACGATTTTCTGTTCATCCCGCTCTTCGGCTCGCACAAGCGCATGGTCGGCATCGTCTCCGTGGATGACCCGAGCGACGGGCGCGTGCCCTCGGAGGAGGGCCTCTCGTCGCTGGAGCTGTTCGCCAACCAGGTGGCACACGCCATCGAGGAGAAGAAGCTCGACCAGGAGGTGAAGAAGTCGACGCGGCGGTACCGCACGCTCGTCGAGACGATGAATGACGGTCTCGTCGTCATGGACTTCGCCGAGCGGATCACCATGGTCAATCCCACGCTGTCCCGCCTGGTCGGCTACCGGCTGGAGGAGATGATCGGCTCGTCGCTGTTCACCTTCCTGTCGAAGTCGAGCCGCGCGGCGGTGATGGCGAAGCGCGACGAGCGGCGTCTGGGAATCAAGTCCCGCTACGAGGTGGAGCTGGTCAGCAAGGAGGGCACGACGATCCCGGTGATCATGTCCGGTGCGCCGCTCTACGAATCGAACCGGCTCGTGGGATCGTTTGCCGTGATATCGGACCTTCGGGAGCAGAAGAAGTCCGAGGCGGAGTTCCGGGTCATGCACCAGGAGATCGTCGACGCCAACGTCAAGCTGCAGGACTCGATGGAGAAGTTGCAGAGGACCCAGGAGCAGCTCGTGCAGGCCGAGAAGCTCTCGGCGGTGGGCGAGCTGGTCTCCGGTGTGGCCCACGAGCTCAACAACCCGCTGACCGGCGTGCTCGGCTACGCCCAGCTTCTCCTGGGCCGGGATGTCTCTCCCAAGGTGAAGAAGCAGCTCTCGACCATCTACAAGGAGGCCACACGCTGCCAGAAGATCGTGCAGAATCTCCTGACCTTCGCACGCAAGCACAGGCCGGAGAAGAGCTATGTGGACATCAACGAGATCATCCTGGCGACGGTCGAGCTCCGGTCGTACCAGATGCGCGTGGACAACGTGGACCTGCTGACGGATCTCGAGAAGAACCTCCCGAAGACGATGGCGGACTACCACCAGTTCCAGCAGGTGTTCATCAACATCATCAACAATGCGCACCACGCCATGGTCGAGGGCAATGGGCGTGGCTCCCTCCTGATCCGCTCGCGTGTGCGCGAGGGGCGCATCGTGGTGAGCTTCGAGGATGACGGGCCGGGGATTCCGGAGGAGGCGCTCGGCAAGATCTTCGATCCGTTCTTCACCACGAAGGATGTGGGCAAGGGAACCGGGCTGGGTCTGTCCCTTTCGTATGGCATCGTCCAGGAACATGGCGGATCGATCCGGGCAGGTAACCGGGATGATGGCCGGCCGGGCGCGGTGTTCGACGTGGAGTTGCCGATCTGGAGCGAGCCGCAGCCGGACCGCGGAGAGGGCACGATACGCCCGGCGCGGATTGCGACCGGCAAGCGCATCCTCGTGGTGGATGACGAGGAGACGGTCCTGGAACTGCTGTCGGACCTTCTCTCGTCCCGGGGCCATGAGGTGCACACCGCCGCCGATGGAGGGCGAGCGCTCGACTTGCTTCGCGATGACTCGGCAGCCTTCGACGTCATCATCTGCGACATGAAGATGCCGGTCCTCGGCGGCGAGGAACTCCACGCCACCGTGTTCGACATGGATCCGGCCCTCGCCGGACGGATGATCTTCGCGACGGGCGATACGGTCAGTGAAGCGGCCACCGCGTTTCTGGATCGCACGGGGTGCCCGTACGTCAGCAAGCCGTTCCATCTGGAGGAGATCGAGCGACTCATCGGGGTCATCGTGGGGTCGGACGAGGAGGCCGGGTGTGAGACCTCGACGTCGACCACGGGACCGCCGGGTGGAGCCCGTCCGGTCTGATGGACGGATGGCGGTCCGTCTGCGGTGTGCTTGACTCGCAGGCCTCGATGATGCGTAAATAGTGGCCAGTGTTGACAATACGTCTCACTCACCTGGCGGGGAGACGGGGCCGTGGCCGTGAGCGCGACTGACGCGTGGCGCGGGGCGTGCCCGGACGGCGGGATGGGGGCATCGCGCACGCTGCATTCCAGAGGGTCGGGGGCATGATCTCCGGTGTCGTCCTGACGGCGGGTATCGGCCTGGGCGCCCCGGCGCGAGCGCAGGAGGCGCCGGGCGGCGGCGGTGCGCCCGGCCCGGCCTTCCTGAAGACCTTTGCGGCCGAGCTGGCGGAGATCGTCACCTACCGCGAGGAGGTCCGGCTGGACGTGAATGGTGCGTCGGCACAGTCGTCGCGGACGGCTGTCGACATGGCGTGGACACTGACGTCACCGAACACGGCCCTGCGTGCCAGCCTGACTCCATATTACGAGGTGTTCAGTGAGAACGGTCTTGCCACCTATGGCGGTGCGGCCGGTCTCGGGATGGAGCGCCAGGCGTCGCCGCGGCTGTCCTGGACGCTGCGGTCGACGGTGGTGGTGGCCCCGGAGCAGGACGTGAGCACACCGCAGACAACCCCTCAGCCTGCCGTGCGCGAGCTGCGCGTTCTGGTGCCCCGCAACGGATTCGTCGCCTCGACGCTGGGGGCGAGCCTGTCGGGGCAGGTGAGTCCCAGGGCCACCCTCGGGGTGGGCACGTCCTACTCCAGCACCAGCTACAACGCCTTCAGCGTCGAGCGCGGGGCGCCGGCGCCGGCCAGCCTGGCCGATCAGGAGCGGGTGGGAATCAGCGCCACGTTCGGCCGGGATCTGACGCCGACGTCCGCCTGGAGTATCCAGGGCGCGGCGGCCCGCACCACCCTGTCCGGAGGGACCGTGACGGCCACCACCGGGTCCGACCAGCGCGATCAGCTGTCGCTCACCGGTGGCTACAGCAAGACGCTCGCAAAACAGTCCGTCGCCGCGCACGCGGGGTTCTCCACCATCGACTCGGGTGCCCGGGGAAAACAGGGCACGGCGATCGTCGACCTGACCTGGTCCCGGTCGGGTGAGAGGATCGGCTTCAGCCTCGCCGCGCGGCGTGCGCAGGGCGTGTTTGCCGCGGAGCGGGTCTCCGCCGACGGCTCCTCGGTGGTCGGTTCGCTCGGCTGGCAGCTTCCCGGGGCCTCGCGGCTCGGCTTCAACGCGGAATACGGCATCTCGCAGCGCTCGGCCTCGGGCAGTGGCGAGGTGCGCAGCCGTGGCGTCTCGGCCCTGTACACCTGGACCGGGCGCTCACTGACCTGGACCGCCACGGTGGCCTCGGGCCGCCAGCGCTCCGACGCCGGCTTCGGGCGCAACCTGGACTCGATGACCGCGTCGGTCTCGATGGCGTGGCGGTTCGCGGGCCGGGGAGTGACCCGGTGAGCGCGGCACGCAAGATCAACTACCCGGTGGTGCTGTGGCGACGCCGCTGGCTGATCCTGGCTCTCTTGGTGCTGGGACTGGCCGGCGGGTTTGCGGTTTTTCTCAAGATGACGCGTGTCTATCGCGCTGCCGCCATGGTCACCTACATTCCCCAGGCCATCAGCACGAAGGTGTACGGCGGTGGCCCGGCGCGCCGCGCCGCGCCCAACCGGGTACGGGAGATCCGCTCGCATGTGCAGAACTGGCCGTTCCTGGAGATGGTCGCGACGCGGATGAAGATGGAGGCGCCGACCCGGGATGACCTGCGCGACCTCAACGACCGCTTCGACATCGTCAAGATGGACCCGGAGAATTTCCGCTTCACGTTTGTTCACCGGGACGCCTCGAGGGCGGCCGAGGGAGCGAACGCCTTTGCCTCTGCGTTCGTGGAGGATTTCCGGCGCAAGAAGCTGGACCGGGCCGGTGGCAACCTGGGGTTCGTCGAGGATGACATCGCGCGGATCTCCGGGGAACTGGATGTTGCCGAGAAGGCGCTCGTCGCCTACCAGTCGGCCCACAAGGGTGAGCTGCCGTCGGACCGCGAGACACACCGCAGTGAGCAGGCCTTCCTGCGGACCCGTCTCGCCGAGCTGAATGCCCAGATCGCGACCCGAACCAAGGACCGGGATCAGCGCCGCGAGATGCTGGATCAGCCGGCCGGAACCGCCGGCACCGTGCCGGGAAGGTCACCAGGGGTCGGTCTGCTCATCGATCCCCGGCAGCAGCAGGTCGAGTCGCTGCGCACCCAGCTTGCCGACGCCCGCCTGCGCTACACCGACAAGCATCCCCAGGTCGTGCGCCTGCAGGCAAACCTCGACCGCCTGCTCGATCAGATCCGGACGCACGCGGCGCCGGTGGCTTCCATGCCGGCGGCACCTGTGGCAACGGCACCTGTGGCAGCCTCTCCGGATCCGACCCAGGGGAGAGGGGATGCCCTCAGCCACTTCGTGCGCATCGAGATCGACCGCCTGAATACCGAGATCCAGGACCTGGCGGCGAAGAAAAAGCAGGAGACCGATCGCCTGGATGAGCTGTCACGACTGATCGAGGCGTCGTTCGCGCGGGAGGCCGACCTCGGCAAGTTGACCTCGAAGATCAACGTACTGCGGGGACGGTTGACGGCGAAGCAGGGTCTGCAGCAGACCCTCGAGACCGAGCTGCAGGTCTTCGAGCGGGACATGGACGAGCGGTATGCCATCAAGACGGCTGCCGGGGTGCCCCTGCTGCCGTACCGGCCGGACATCGTGCAGCTGCTGCTCATCGGCCTGCTGGCGGGCACGGCCGCGGGGGTGGGTCTGGCGGTGGTCCTGGAGTTCTTCGATTCCACGGTGCATGGTGCGGAGGAGATCGAGGCTCTGCTGGGCGTGGACGTGGTGTCCTGTATTCCTCACATGGAGGCCTCGACGCGACGTTCGCCGGCGACTGCGAGAGACGGCAAGAAGGCGCGTCATGGGTGACCGCGGTTCAGACACCGGGAATTCCGGCGAGGTCGTACATCTGAGGACGCGAGGCGCTGCGACGAGAAGGAATGGGCCGCGGCGGCGTTCGCGACTGCTGCCGACGAAGGGCCATCTGCCGACGCTCTCCGACCCGTTCTCGCCGGCCACGGAGCAGTTCCGGCTGCTGAGGGTCCGCGTGGAGGAGTTGCTCGGGCCGAGGCCCGAAGGAGGCAACGCCATCGCCTTCACCAGTCCGCTGCCGGCGGAGGGAAAGACGAGCTGTTCGCTCACTCTGGCCATGATTGCCGCCCAGGACATTCACCGCGGTGTCATCTTCGTCGAATGTGACCTGCGCGTCCCGAGTGTGGCCTCGATGGTCGACAGACCGCCGCGCGAGGGAATCGCGGATGTTCTGGCAGGCCGGGCCGAGCTCGAGGATGTGATCATCTCCGTGGAAGCTCCCCGCAACCTGCGACTCATCCTGGCCGGGGTGCCGCCGGCCAACCCGGTGGAACTGCTCGGCTCCCCGCGGATGGCGGCCGTGATGGACCGGCTGCGTCGCAGTTGTGACCTGGTGGTGGTCGACACGCCGCCGGCGCTGGATTTCGCCGATGCCAGCGAACTGGCGCCTCTCCTGGACGGGTTCATGCTCGTGGTCCGGTCGGGACAGACGCCGCGGGACGCGATGTTGACGGCGCACCGGCGTCTGTCGGGCTACGGTGTCCTGGGTGCGGTGCTCAACGACCTGCCTCGATCGCGCTCGCCGGGGTATGCCTACCGGTATTACCGGCCGCGCCCCGACGAGACCGATCACCATGACTGACGTGCAGACCGCGGCTCCGACCTCATCCGCTCGGACCCTGATGATGCGCCGGTGCGTCCGTCTCGCGGCGAAGGCCCTGCTCGATGCCAGCCTCGTGGCCGTGGCGTTCAGCGGCGCGGTGCTGGTGCGCTTCGGCGTCGAGATACCCCGCACCCAGCTGGTGACCATGCGCCACCTCCTGCCGTACGTCGTGGTCCTCAAGCTCCTGACGTTCTTCTACTTCCGGCTGGGTCGCGATCTGTGGCGCTATGCCAGCTTCTCGAGCCTCGTGCGCATGGCCCGTGCCATCGGGATCGCCAGCCTGCTGGTGGTCACCTTCACCTACCTCGTCGGTCTCGGCAGCCTCCCCCGGAGTGTCTTCGTCGTGGATGGAGTGTTTACGCTGCTCCTGATCGCCGCCCCGCGACTGCTGGTCCGATGGCTGCGGGAACGCTCGCTCGGTGGCGGCGGCGATGATTCCGATCAGCGGGCCGGTGAGGTCGCGGACGGGGCGATGGAGAAGGTCCTCCTCGTCGGTGCGGGTGAGGCGGGTGAGCTGATGGCGCGGGACATGAACGCCCACGCGCGCAAGCTGCGGATGAGGCCCATCGGGTTCGTGGACGACAATCCCGGCAAGCAGGGCATGCTCGTGCATGGCCTGCCGGTGCTCGGCGGGCGGGAGGCGATTCCGGTCATCTGCGACGATTTCTCGGTGGCACGCATCGTCCTGTGCATGCCGTACGTGGCCGGCAAGTCGATCCGCGAGATCATCCGCTACTGTCACCTGACCGGCGTGCGCGTCGATATCATGCCCCGGCTCGGCGAGATCCTGTCGGGGCGGGCGAAGATCTCCGACCTGCGCGCGGTGAAGGTGGAAGACCTGCTGGGCCGGGCGAAGATCGATTTCAACATGGACGATGTGTGCTCCTACGTGCAGGGGCGGCGTGTCCTGGTCACCGGCGCCGGTGGCTCGATCGGCTCGGAACTGTGCCGGCAGATCGTGCGGTATGGCCCGGCGGAGATCGGCCTGCTGGGGCGCGGCGAGAACTCGATCTTCTCCATCGCCCGGGAGATCTCCCGTGTGGCGCCCGGCGTCAAGCGCCACGAGATCATCGGCGATGTCATCAATCGCCGGAAGCTGGAGGGGGTCTTTGCCGGGCTGAAGCCGGAGATCATCTTTCACGCCGGGGCCGACAAGCACGTCCCTCTCATGGAACTGAACCCGGACGAGGCGGTCCTGAACAACATCATCGGCACGTCCAATGTCCTGCAGGTCGCCGACGAGGCCGGGACGGAGCTGGTGGTTGCCATCTCCACCGACAAGGCGGTGCGCCCCTCCAGTGTCATGGGCTGCTGCAAGCGCGTGGCGGAGATGCTCATCCAGAGCGGCCGGACGCGCCGGGTGAAGGCGGTCGCGGTGCGGTTCGGAAACGTGCTGGGCAGCCGGGGCAGCGTCATCCCGACCTTCCAGCATCAGATCGACCAGGGCGGGCCGGTCACGGTCACCCATCCCCGCATGGAACGGTACTTCATGACCATCCCGGAGGCGGCCGCCCTGGTGCTCCAGGCCGGGGCGTT
>JBHHZI010000147.1:0-7713 GCA_046757965.1 Acidobacteriota bacterium
CTGGTCCGCGCGGCGTTCGGCACCAACAACATCGACCACTGCACGCGCCTCTGCCACGCCTCCAGCGTTGCCGCCCTCCTCGAGACCATCGGTTCAGGGGCCGTGACCAACACCTTCGCCGATGTCGCCAGCGCCGACGTGGCGCTGATCACGGGCAGCAACCCGACGGCCAACCATCCCGTGGCGGCCACCTTCATGAAGGAGGCGGTCAAGAACGGCACGCGCCTCGTCATCGTCGATCCACGCCGCTCGGCCCTGGTGGATCTTGCCACTCACTTCTGTCACATCCAGCCCGGCACGGACGTGGCGTTCTACAACGCCGTGATGCATGTCCTCGTCAAGGAGGGCCTCATCGACGAGACCTTCATCCGCGACCGCACCGAGAACTTCGACGCCCTGCGCCAGGTCGTGGAGGGCTATCCTCCCGAGAAGGTCGCCGCACGCGTCGGAGTGCGCGCCGACGAGATCACCGCGGTGGCGAGGCTCATCGGCCGGGCGAACCGGGTCATGGTCTTCTGGGGAATGGGCATCTCCCAGCACACCCATGGCACCGACAACGCCCGCTGCCTGATCTCCCTCATGCTGATGACCGGCAACGTCGGCCGGCGGGGTACCGGGCTTCACCCCCTGCGAGGCCAGAACAACGTGCAGGGAGCCTCCGACGCGGGACTCATCCCGATCGTCTACCCGGATTATCAGCCGGTGGGTGATGCCGCGGTCCGGGCGAAGTTCGAGGCCGCATGGGGTGTGCCACTGGACCCGGATCCCGGCCTGACGGTGGTGGAGATCATGGGCGGAGCGCTGGCAGGAACGATCCGTGGCATGCTCATGATGGGAGAGAACCCGTTCCTGTCCGATCCGAACACCAACAAGGTTCGCAAGGCCCTCTCGAGTCTCGAGTTCCTGGCGGTGCAGGACATCTTTCTCACCGAGACCGCGGAATTCGCGGATGTCATCCTCCCGGCCACCTCGGCGCTGGAGAAGACCGGCACCTTCACGAACACGGATCGCCGTGTCCAGATCGGCCGGCAGGCGCTCACGCCGCCCGGTCAGGCGCGCCTGGACTGGGAGGTCATCTGTGAGATCGGCACGCGCATGGGATATCCCATGCACTACGACTCGGTGGAGGAGATCTTCGTCGAGTTCGCGGAACTGACCCGTTCGTACGCCGGCCTCGACTACGACAACCTCGGGGCCACGGGCAAGCTCTGGCCGTGCCCCGACCCGGAACATTCGGACGGCACGCAGGTGCTGTTCTCCGACACCTTCCCGTCGGGACGGGGGCGGTTCGTCCCGGCGGAGTTCGCCGACGCCGCCGAACTTCCCGACGACGCCTTTCCCCTCGTGCTCAGCACCGGGAGGCTGCTCGAACACTGGCACACAGGCTCCATGACTCGCCGCGCGCGCGCCCTGGACGCCCTGGCGCCGGAGCCGTTCGTGGAGATGAACATCGACGACGCCATGAAGCTGGGCATCGAGTCAGGCCAGAGAGTCGAGGTCACCTCGCGCCGCGGCGCGATCCGCCTGCCGGCGAGGCTGGACCGCAACCTGAATCCCGGCACCGTCTTCATCCCGTTCCACTTCCGGGAGGCGGCGGCCAACGTCCTCACCATCGATGCACTCGATCCGGACGGCAAGATCCCGGAGTACAAGTTCTGCGCCGTCAGGGTCGAACGCATCGGATCCGCGCCACGCTGACCGCACGGTCCGTCTCCCGGTCTTGTCGCGAGCCGGGCACTCCCGATCTTGAGACGCGAATCCGCCCGACGCCCGGACCTGGCCCGCTCAGGCCGGTGGCGCCTGCCTGAGGTGAACGTCTCGCTGGGGAAACGGGATCTCGATTCCCGCGCTCATCAGCTGCTTGTAGACTGCCGTGTGCAGGCGGTCCACACACAGACCGCGATTCGCCGGATCCTCCACCCAGGCCAGCAGACGGAACATCAGCGCCGAATCGCCGAACTCGGTGAACCGCACACGCGCCGCCGGATCCCGCGCCACGATGTCCACGGTCGATGCCGCCTCCAGGAGCACCTCGCGCACGCGATCCACGTCGGAGCCGTAGGCCACACCAACCACCACCGTGACCCGCGCCTTCTCGTACGGCCCGCCGGACTCGTTGACGATCTTGGCACTGGCGATCTGCGCGTTGGGAATGACGATCTCGATGTCCTCTCGCGTCAGCAGGCGAGTGCTGCGCAGGCCGATCTGCGTCACCCTTCCCCGCTCTCCTGAATCAAGACGGATGAAATCCCCCAGCTTGTACGGCGCATCGGCGATGACGAACATCCCGCCGAACAGATTGGCCAGCGAGTCCTTGGCCGCAAATCCCAGCGCCACCCCCACGATACCGGCCGAGGTCAGCCACGGCGCCACGTCCAGGTCCCAGACCACCAGGAAGGCGTAGACCGCGCCGGCCACCAGCATGACCTTGACGACGTTGTCGAGAAGCGGCAGGGTTCGCGGTTCCACCCAGCCGAGGGCGTGCCGGCTGTGGCTCATCGCCTGCAGCGACAGCTTGCCGACGGTCAGCAACGCGCCGAGCCAGACGAAGATCACCAGGGTCTGGAGGACCTCCACGACCAGCCGCGCAAACAGCGCCGGCAGGGCGAGACGCGACGTCGCGAGCTGCAGCCCGATGAGGATCACGGAGACGAAGATCGGCCGGTGGAGCCGCTCGACGATCCGGTCGTCCAGATCGGTCGCGGTCCGGCGCGTGACGGCGCGCAGCGTGCGCGTCAGCAGGACACCGATCACCTTCGCGGCGACCAGCGCCACGGCGAAGATCAGCGCCGCCTGGATCCACGGCACCGCCAGGAACTCGCGCGCCGTCGCCGGAATCTCCTCCATGCCCTCCACCTCCCACGCCGCCCACCGGATCGTGCCCATCGGATTCCGCCGCGAGGCCCGGCCGCCCGCGGCCGGACCCTCCGTGGCGGACCGGGCCGCGCACCAGTCTTGTCTCTTGGCCACCGCGGGTCAACCGTCCGGGCCAGGAGAGGCGCCGGGCACGGACAGGAGAGGATCCCGTTCCCCGGCGGACGATTTGACGGTATAACAGACACCATCCCCGGTCCGGGGAGGGGGGAGAAGTGGGCACCAGCAGACATTCTCGTCTGATCGCTGTCATGCTCCTCGGATTCGCCGCGTTCTGCCCGGTTCCCGGGGCCCGCGCCGACCGGCCCGTCATCCGGCCGGCACGGCCGACCGTTCCCCCGAGGCTGCCGCCCGCCCTCCAGGCACGGGCGGTCCCCACCTGGATCCGCCGCCCCGCCGTACACGCCGTCGTGTCACCCACCACGGCCGCCCTCGCCGCCTCGTTGCGCCCGGCAGCCTGGCCCGTGCCCTCTCTGGCGCCCCTCCACCCGGCCCCGACCGGCGCCACCACGGCGAGCGCACCCGTCTCCGGCCTGTCGATCTCGTCGACCACCGGTCCCGTGGTCGACTTCGATTCGTTCAACTTCGACGACAACCCGCGCCTGCTGGGCGTGCGGGCCATTCCGCCGGACAGCACCGCCGCAGCGGGTCCGAACCACGTGGTCGACCTCGTCAACATCCTGCTGCGCTTCCACCAGAAGGACGGCACGCTCGATCTCGAGGACTCGCTGCAGAACTTCTTCGCGCCTGTGTCCCCCCTCACGTTCACCTTCGATCCGAAGGTGATCTACGACACCATCGGTGGACGCTTCGTCATCGTGACCCTCGAGAAGACGAGCACGAGTGCCGGTGATGCCGCCGACACGTCTCGCATCCTGCTGGCCGTGTCGGACACGTCCGACCCCAACGGAAGCTGGACGCAGGCCGCCATCGATTCGAAGCTGTCGTTCCAGAACCCGAACACCGGCACGGTGCTCGATCACTGGGCCGATTTCCCCGGCCTGGCCGCCGATGAGGAGGCCCTCTACATCACCGCCAACATGTTCACCTTCGCGTCGAACGCAAGCGGCGGACAGCGCGTCTGGATCGTCGAGAAGGGCGCCGGCAGCGGCGGCCTCTACGACGGCGGTGCGGCCACGGTGTCCATGATCGATCCGATCATCTCCGGCGCCGTGGCAACGACCCAGCAACCGGCCCGCATCGCCTGCACGCCGCCGGCCTGCCCCACGCCGGTGGGAACGTGGTTGGCCAGCTATGACGGGCTGAACAACGGGGTCGACGAGTTCATCCAGACCCTTCGCATCGACGACCCCCTGGGCACACCGGCTGTCACCCTGGCGTTCGTCAATGTCGGCGATATCGAGAACACGTCTTCATCGGTCCCGGACGCGCCGCAGCCACTCGTGGGCGTCGAGATCCAGACCAACGATCGTCGCACCCTGCAGGCGGTCTGGCGCGACAACACACTCACCACCGTTGCCACGAGCGCTCCGGCGGGTGAGGCCACGGCACACTGGTGGCAGATCGATACGACCACGACACCGGCGCTGGCCGACCAGGGTGCCATCGACGGCGAGGACATCGCGCCCGGCACCCGCACGTTCTTCCCGTCCGTCGCGGTGAACGGATCCGGAACCCTGATCATCGGATTCTCGGCCGCCGGCCCGTCGATCTTCGCCGGGTCGTACTATGCGGTCCGCGACTCCACCATGGCGGCCGGCGCCATCGGGCCCTCCCGCCTGGTGCGGCGAGGCGAGGACTTCTACATCCGTCGCTTCGGCGGATTCAGCAATCGCTGGGGCGACTACAGCGCCGTCGCCACCGATCCGGTCGATGGCTGCTTCTGGGTGTACAACCAGAACGCCGGGCCACGAGGCAGCTCGACGTCGCCTCTCGATGACGGATTCTGGGAGACCGCGTTGCTGAAGACCTGCCCGGATCTGGCCGTGTGCGGCAACGGCACCGTCGAGGCGGGAGAGAGCTGCGAACCGCCCACCCCCGGCTGCCGGAGCGACTGCACCTTCTGTGGGGACGGCTTCGTCGACCGTGGAGAAACCTGCGACCCCCCCGGCACGCCGGCCGGCACACCCGCCGAGTGCCGCGCGGATTGCTCCTTCTGTGGTGACGGCTTCCTCGACAGCGGCGAGGCCTGCGATGACGCCGGGAACGCGGCCGGCGACGGCTGCTCGGCCTCATGCAGACTCGAGCCGTTCTGCGGAGACGGCGTGGTCTCCGCCGGGGAAACCTGCGACCCGGGCATCGACCCGCTCTGCTCGGCGGGCTGCTTCTTCTGCGGCGACGGCACCGTCAATGACCGCCTCCGCGGCTCGACCGGGCGGCAGGGCGAGCGCCTCGTCGACATCGATCCGGTCACCGCCACCACCACCTTCCTGGCGCCATCGGGGCGCTTCGGTCAGATCACCGAGATCGAGTTCAGCCCGGCCGGGCAACTGATAGGCGCCACCGGCGGCGGCCTCAGCTCACTGGTGAACATCGACCCGGTCACCGGGGCCGAGTCGCTGCGCTGTCATCACTCGTCCGGGATTCTCACCGCGCTCGAGTTCGTCAATGGAGTTCTCCACGGTGCCCTGCGTCCGCCGGGGAGTGCAGGCCCCGAAAGCTCTCTGGTCACGGTTGGCGACCCGGACGCATCAGGAATCTGCGCGGTGAACGTGATCGGCCTCACCGGCATCGGCGCCGGAGCATCCCGCGAGAACATCGGCGGACTGGCCTACCAGGTCTCCACCGATACCCTGTTCGGCTGCACGGCCAGCGTGGGCAGCGGCAACCTCATCCAGTGCGACCGGACGAGCGGTGCCTGCACGGTTCTCTTCCCCCTCGGTTTCAACGACTGCGCCTCCCTGGAGTTCGCGCCAGACGGCACCCTTTATGCGGGAATCGGCGGCAACAACAGCACCGACGCCGGCGCCCTTCTCCGCGTCGACCTCGCGGCCATGACCGCCACCAGGGTGGGCTTCACCGGACAGCCGGCGCTCAGCGGACTCGCGTTTGAGCGGGAGGGGTGCGAGGACGGCAACCTGGTCGATGGGGACGGCTGCAGTGCGGCCTGCACGCTGGAGTTCTGCGTCGACGGGGACGGCGATGGATTCGGCTTCCCCGGCACCGTGGTCTGCCCGGCGGGAGGGGCGGCGGACTGCGATGACACCGACCCCGCGATTCATCCCGGTGCCGTCGAGGTGTGCAACGGAGTGGACGACAACTGTGATGGCGTCACCGACGAGGGGTTCGTGGATACCGACGGCGACGGGCTTGCCGATTGCATCGACCCGGACGATGACAATGACGGGGTCCCCGATGTCAGCGACTGCGCGCCCCTGCTCGCCGGGATCAGCCAGCCGGCGGGCGATGCCGGGAACACCCTGCAACACGACGGCCAGCAGTTCACCTTCCTCCGTGTGCCCCAGGCCCATGTGTTCGACCTCTACACCGGGGACGTGGTCGTGCCCACGGACTTCTTCGATCACACCTGCTTCGTCGAACAGCACCCGGACACGCGTTTCACGACGCCTGCTCCGGCCCCCGGCCATCTTCTCTACGTTCTCGTCGACCCCACCAACATCTGCGGCGATGATGGGATCCTCGGAACCACCTCGGCCGGAGCATCCCGTCCCGTGGGCGTGGCCTGCGCCTTCCTGGGCGCCGACATCGATATGGACGGGGTCGCCGACATCGACGACGTCTGTCCGCTGATCGCCGACCCCGCTCAGACCGACACCGACCGGGACGGTGTGGGCAATGCCTGTGACAACTGTCCGACCACGGCGAATCCGTCCCAGGTGGACAGTGACGGCGACGGCATCGGCGACGCCTGCGCGCCGTGAGCGGAAGGCGTCAGAGCTGATCGAGGAAGCGAGACACCTCGAGACGCAGGTCGTAGATCTCCGCCATGATCACCAGGAACTCCTTCTCGGTGCAGCCGGTCGCGGCGAGGAGTTCACTCTGGACCAGAGGCGTCAGATGCTCCGAGAGATCGCCGACGGCCAGATGAACCATCAGATTGGAGACACAGACCACGCGCTGCAGCGGTGACAGAGAGTCGCGCAGATGCTCGAGTTCGTGCTGCTCGCAGCAGGTCATGACCGTGTCCGGCAGTCGCCACTGCCGGCAGAGTTCCGCGCCATAGGCCAGGTGTGACGGGGTCTGGAGTTCCTTCTCCGCCTCGTGAAAGAAGGTCTGCCTGGATGACGCCAGGTCCACGAGCTGGTGGAACCGATCCGGGAAGAACTTGAAGTGCACGAGCTTGCCGATGTCGTGGAGAAGTGCCGGGGCATAGAGTAACTCGGGGTCCATGGTCGGCTCGAAGTTGCGGGCCACGATCTTCGAGGTCAGTGCGGTGTAGTAGGAATGCGCCCAGAACCGGCGCTGCTCGACCGAATCGCCGGTGTCCAGCGCCTGCATCACCGATACCGACAGCACGATCCGCTGGATCTGCGCCAGGCCGAGATAGGCCACGGCGTGTCGCACGTCGTTGATCGAGCGAGGCAGGCCGTAGTAGGCCGAGTTGACGATCTTGAGCGCCTCGGCCACCAGCCCGGGGTCGGTTCTCATCAGTTCCGCCACCTCGGCCGCGTCGACGGTGTCATTCTCCATGATGGCCAGCAGCCGGAGCGTGAGCTCCGGCAGCGGCGGCAGCGTGAAGTGACGCTCGAGGATCCGATCGTCCTCCGTTTCGGACAGCATCCGGCCCCGGTTGTCGGTGATGTTCATGAGATGGTGCCCCCCACAATCTCAGTGTCGGCCAGGGAGGGAGGAAGTCAAGGCCCGGATGAGTTCAGGCCATCAATCGTCGCCAGTCGTCCAGGCTTCCTACGGTCATGT
>JBHHZI010000148.1:0-7630 GCA_046757965.1 Acidobacteriota bacterium
CGCGCCTGCATGGCAAGGGACGCAAGGAGCGCATTGTGCCGATTCACCGGCTGGCGCTGGAACTGCTAGCGAGGTGGCGGATCGACCGCTCGGTTCTGCGTGCCCGCCGGCCGGCCGACGCCCCGAGGGACGGCCACCCCCTGTTCGTCAATGCCCGCGGCGGTCGGCTCCCCGCCCGCAGCGTGCGGCGCGTCCTGGACCGCGCCCTGGAGACCGCGGCCCGTGAGATGGCCCGACGCGCTCCCGGCACCGTCGGCGGCGCCGTGATGACCCACATCAGCCCCCACGGTCTGCGCCACTCGTTCGCCACCCACCTGCTGGATAACGGCACCGATCTGCGCGCCATCCAGGAGCTGCTGGGACACGCCAGCCTCGGCACGACGCAGAAATACACCCACGTCTCGATCGAGCACATCGTCGATGTCTATCGGGGGGCCCACCCTCGCGCGCGCCGGCGCCGCAGCAGGCCCTGACGGTGCTGGGCGCCATCACGGAGGCTGCCCGCCGGGCCGGGGACCACCTGCTGCGACGCCAGGCCGATCGGGACCGTCTGACGGTCGAGCGCAAGGGACGCAGCGACTTCGTCACGGCCGTGGACCGGGAGTCGGAGGACCTGATCGCCTCCTGTCTCGAGGCGCACTGTCCCGGCATCCCGTTTCTCGCGGAGGAGTCCGCGGACCGCAAGGCGGGTGGAGCCGAGCGCTGGATCGTCGATCCGCTGGACGGCACCACCAACTTTCTGCATGGCTACCCGTGCTTCGCGGTCTCCATCGCCTTGCAATCCGGCGGAAGACTGGTGGCCGGCGCGGTCTTCAATCCCGTTGCCGATGAGCTGTTCGCCGCCACGGGAGACACTCCCACCACGCTCAACGGCGACCCCGTGTCGGTGTCCACCGTCACCGATCTGGCCGAGGCCTTGCTCACCACCGGGTTCCCGTTCAAGCTGCTGACGCGGCTCGAGACCTACCTGGCCGGCTTCTCACGTCTTCTGTCCAGCAGTTCGGGCGTCCGCCGGGATGGCTCGGCCGCCCTGGATCTCTGCGCCGTGGCGGCCGGGCGGGCGGACGGATTCTGGGAATTCGGGCTGGCACCGTGGGATGTGGCCGCAGGCGGACTGCTCGTGCGGCAGGCCGGTGGCCGGGCCACCGACGTCGCAGGGGGAGCAGCCTGGCTCGAGGGCGAGTCCATCGTGGCCGCCACACCCGGCATTCACGAGCGCATGCTGGCCCTTCTTGCCGAGGCCGACCGGGCCGACACCGGCGCGGCGGGCCGTTCAGTCAGCAGCCGAGGCGGAAGCTGACCGCCCCTCGGCATCGCCCTCGACATCCCCTGTCTTGAAGATGTAGCTGATGGCGTGCTTCATGAGGAGCAGATCGGGCCCATTGTCCCGCTTCAGCTTGATGCTGCCCCGGTCGTACCACTCGATGCGGCCCTCGATCTCCTCCCCGTCGGTGAGCACCACATGAACCGGCGTCTCGGAGTTGATCTGCTTGACGTAGTAGAACGCCTCGGCGTTGGTCACCTCCGGCGGCGCCGGCTTGCGACGCGGCTTCGGTGGGTTTCTTTCCTTGATCTCCGCAAGATTCGGGCGGATCAACCGGCGGTTTCTCATGGAAGCGGCTCCTGTGATGTCCGGAAGGACGCCTTCCGCGAGGCCGTCCGTTGCCGCTCACCGCCTGGACCTGATCCTGGGGTGTCCAGACGCCGACAAGGAGCGCGGGGTCGGTCAGCGAAGCGGCGTGCTCCCTGCCGCGCCACTGCCCGGGCCTCTGAAAGGCGTTTCCTTGGGAGGATTATAGGAAGGAGCCGGACGGGGATCAAGGTCGAGGTGCTCGTCCGCCAGGCAGATCCGGATCGCGGCGAGAAACGCCTTCGTGTCGGCGATGCCGTTGATGCGCCGGCGCAGATCCGCGCCACCGGGAACGCCACGCGAGTACCAGCCGGTGAACGACCGCATCTTGTGCATTGCCATCTTCGCCGGCTCATTCGCGACGATCTCGTCGAACTGCGCGAGCATGATCGCCTTGATCTCGCCAGGAGTCAGCCACCGGTAGTGGCCACGGCTGCGCTGGGCCACGATCTGGTTGAAGATGAACGGGTTGATGAGAGCGCCCCGGCCGATCATCACCCCATCGCATCCGGTCTCCCGCTCCATGCGCTCGACATCATCGACGTTGCGGACATCTCCGTTGCCGATCACCGGAATGGTCACGGCCTTCTTCACCTCCTCGATCACCGACCAGTCAGCCCGCCCGGAGAACTGTTGCTTGCGGCTGCGCGGGTGCACCGCGATCGCCGCGGCACCCGCGTCCTCGGCAACGCGCGCCATCTCCGCGGCCGATCGTTCGCCGTCGTTCCACCCGGCGCGGATCTTCACCGTCAGCGGGATCGTCATCGCGTTCCTCATCCGCCGCAGCAGGTCGGCGGTGCGGGCTGGCTGGCGCATCAGGGCCGCACCGGCCCGGCCTTTCACCACCTTCTTCACCGGGCAGCCCATGTTGACGTCGACGAAGTCGGCCCCGGCCTCCTCTGCCATCACGGCTGCCTGGGCCATGCGGCCCGCATCGCCTCCGATCACCTGCACGGCCAGCGGACTCTCGTCCGCTCGCAGCCTGAGCATGCGCAGCGCCTTGTCGCTTCCCCGTGTGAGCGCTTCCGAGGAGACCATCTCGGTGACGATCAGCCCGCACCCTCCCAGGCGGCGGACGACGCCTCGGAAGTACGGATCGGTCAGGCCGGCCAGCGGGGCCATGACCAGGTTGGGCCGGATCTTCCAGGGTCCGATGTCCAGGGACCTGCCTGGAAAGACGTCGGCCGAGCCGACGACCCGCTCACAATTCTCAGCCGGCGGCAACGCGACGCTCCCGTGTCATCGCTCCGCTTTCGTCCCGTCCGACACCGGCGGCGGGCCCATCGGATTGGCAGCAGGGAGCAGTTCCTCCCGGGTGGCGTACGGCCCGCCGTCCTCGAGCAGGCCCGTCGCGTAACGGGGGTTGAGGACGACCTTGTTCTGGGACCAGAGCCCGGTCATGTAGGCATCGAAGGCCAGCGAGAACTTCTCCTTGCGCACGGCGTCCTCGATCTGGTCGTGCACCTCGTCCAGCGGCAGGCGGCGTGTCGGCGTGCGTGACTCGAGCTGGATGATCTGGAAGCCATAGCTGGTGTCCAGCGGCTCGCCGATGCCCCCGATGGGCAGAGAGAACGCTTCCGCCTCCAGGGCAGGCGCCAGCTCGCCGGACGTGTACGGCCCGACCAGCCCGCCCTTCTCGCGGGAGGGCGACTCGGAGAGCTCTCTCGCCAGGGCCTCGAACTCCTCACCGGCGGCATGGCGCGCCATGATCTGATCCACGAGAGCGCGGGCGGCTTCCCGGCCGCGATCCGCATCGAGGATGACGATCTCACGCAGCATCACCTCGCCCCGCACGACGAAGTCGTCCTTGTGGGCATCGTAGTACGCCTTCATCTCCTTCGGACTGATGCTGATCTTGCGGGTCACCTCGAAGCGGATGACATCACCGGGGACATTGCTGCGCAGCAGCAGGCGCCGGAACTCCTCGGGGCTCTTCCCTTCCTGTTGCAGCATCTTGACCAGATCCGCATCGGTGCTGATCTTGTTGACCCGCATGAAATCATGCCGCAGACGTTCGTAGTACTTGTCCATGTCGAACGTGAGCTGAGCCTGCTGGACGAGCAGATCCTCGTTGATCATGTCCAGCAGCAATCGATCCTGCGCCAGGCGCAGGTTCTTCTGCAGTTCCGCACCCGACATCGACTCCCGCAGCCGGTCGGCGGTCTTCACACGCCGGTCCTCGAGCTCGCTGCGCGTGATGATCGAATCATTGACCCGAGCCACGATCTCCTCGAGGATGGCGGCGCTGGACACACCGGCGAGGGTCACCGCCACGGTCAGCGTGACACCGACCATCATGCCCCGGGCTGTCTTCTTCCAGCGTCTCATCAGCGCACCCACCTTGCAGAGAACTGCATATCACACAACAAGTTAAGACAGTATCGCACAGGGGGCCTGCGGCCTTCAAGACGCGCAGAGATCTCTCCGCGCCGAACCGCCTGATGCCGGCACACGCCCGCCCGGGAGTGGTATTCTCCCTGACACGTGAACGTCACCACCACCATGCGGCTGCCGCGGCGAATGGCCCGCATTGTCGACTCCCGGGAGATTCTCTGGCAGATGGTCGCCTCGGATCTGCGCCGCCGCTACGCGGGGTCGTTGCTGGGGCTGGCGTGGACCTTCATTCATCCGCTGGTGCTCGTCGGCATCTACACGCTGGTGTTCTCACGCATCATCGGCATGCGCCTCGGCATGGGGAACAACCCGTATGCGTTCAGCATCTACCTGTGCGCCGGGCTGCTGCCGTGGCTCGGTGTCAGCGACATCATCCAGCGTGGCACGGGAATCTTCCTGGAGAACGCGCATCTGGTGAAGAAGATTGCCTTCCCCCGGGTTCTGCTGCACCTGCAGGTCCTCATCGGCGCGGCCATCAACACCGGTCTGGTGATGGCGATCTTCCTCGCCGTCATGGTGGCCAGCGGCCAGGACCTGACCCCGGCGGCGATCCTCGTGTGGGTGCTGCTCGTCGCGGTCCAGCTCCTCTTCGCCGCCGGTCTGGCCACCATCGTCTCCGTTCTCAATGTCTTCTTCCGGGACGTCCTCCAGGTAGTCGGCATCGCCCTGCAGATCTGGTTCTGGCTCACGCCGATCGTGTATGTCATCGACGTGTTGCCCGCTCCGGCACAGTCGGCGATGCGCTTCAACATCCTCTATCTGTTCACGCGCATCCACCAGAATCTGCTGCTCACGGGGATTCTCCCGTCAGCGGGCGCGGTCGCCGGCGTGCTCGTCGCGGCGGCGGCGTCCATGCTGGCCGGCTGGGGCGCTTACCGGCTGGCACGCCACCGCATCGTCGATGAACTCTGAATCTCTCCTGCCAGGCGGTGATGAGAAGGTCGGGTCGTCCCGCCCCCCGGCGCGCGTGCGGCTTCGCCACCTGCGCAAGGAGTTCGAGTTCTTCGCCCGGCCCTGGGATCGGCTCGTGCAGTGGGCGAGTCTCGGCCACGTCCGCCGGGGCACACCGTTTGTGGCGGTGGACGATGTCGACCTCAGCATCGAGGCGGGTGAGTCGGTCGGCATCGTCGGCGCCAACGGCGCCGGCAAGTCGACGCTGCTGAAGCTCATCTGCGGCGTGCTGCACCCCACCGCCGGCAGCGTGGAGGTGGACGGGCGCCTGGCAGGGCTTCTCGAGCTGGGGACCGGCTTTCACCCCGAGTTCACCGGGCGGGCGAACATCATCCTGAATGCCCGCTTCCTGGGTCTTCACCGTGACGAGATCGAGGAACGTCTGGATGACATCATCGCCTTCGCGGGTGTCGGCCGGTTCATCGATCAACCGCTGCGGACCTATTCCACCGGCATGCAACTGCGACTCGCCTTCGCCGTGGCGGCCCACACCCGTCCGGACCTCCTGGTGGTCGATGAAGCGCTTGCCGTGGGTGATGCCGCGTTCACCCACCGCTGCGTCGAACGGATCCGGCGTTTTCACGCCACCGGGGGGACGCTCCTGTTCGCCACCCACGATCCGGGCATGCTGAAGACCCTCTGCGACCGGGCCCTCCTCATCGACCGGGGGCGTATCCTGGTGGAAGGGTCGCCGCAGGAGGTTCTGGAGCTGTACAACGAGCGGATCGCTCTGCCCGCCGGCACCGAGGAGATTCTCGTGCAGGAACGGGAACGCGTCGCACACGCACCGCACCGCTCCGGGAACTGGAGCGCGCTGATCCGGTCCGTGGAACTGCTCGGTGGGCCGGGAGAGGCACGACGGGCCTTCATCAGCGGGGAGAAGATTACCATCGAGGTCGAGGTCTGCTTTCTGACTGCCGTGGAGAATCCGACCATCGGCATCCTGATCCGGGATCGCCTCGGACGAGATGTCTATGGCACAAACACCCATCTCCTCCAGATCGCCAGCGGTTCGTTTGCGCCGGGTGAGAAGCTGGTGGTGTCGTTCGTCATGCCACTGGAGCTGGGCGCCGGCGAGTACAGCTTGACCGTCGCCGCTCACACGCTCGACGTCCACGTGCACGACTCGTTCGACTGGATCGACCGGGTGGTGTCGTTCAAGGTGTTGCCGGCGGCGACCGCGGACTCGATCGGCCCGGTCCGGCTGTCCCCCCGGGTGGTGCTGGCGCGCCCGCGAGCGCCGGAGGCTCCCGCGGACTGGGCGCCTCTCCTGGAAGAAGTGTTCGGCGCTCCGGTGCCTGACCGGATCCGTGCCGGCACCGCTGCCGGGCCGTGGCTGTTCCGGGGCTGGTACGAGCCGGAAGGTGAGGGGGCGTCCGCCTTCGCCTGGACACGGGAGCGGTTCTCGTTTCTCATCGACCTGCGCGGCGAGACCCTGGAGGTCGACGCCGGCTACCGGCCGGACGCCGGGCACAGCGGTCTCGCCACTGTACGGGTCTGGGTCTTCGATCAGTTCCTGGGCGCGTTTCCCGTGCACCCCGACTCGCCCGGGGCGGCCCTGCGGGTGCCGATCCCGGCGGCAGCCCGGTGCGCCGCCGCCGTGGTGACCATGGAAGTGGCAGGCTGGTCGCCCCGCGGGATCGGACTGAACGAGGACGATCGAACCCTGGGTCTGTGTGTCCGGTGTATCGAGGTGCGGGGACCCACCATGGCCCAGGGGCGTCCCCTGGCCCGGAGCGCTCATGAGTGATCTCGAATCTCCCGCCGGGACGCAGGAAATCGACTGCGACGGCGACGGGAGGCAGGGCGAGCCGGTGAGCCTCGCCGTCATTCGTGCCGCCATCGCCACTGAACGGCGCACGCGTCAGCCGCTGGTCGGTCCCTCCACCGGCGACGGGAACAGGGCAGAGAGGGATCCCCCACGGCATCGCACGGACCCGGTGATCGACAACCCGGACCTGTTCCGGCTCGGGGACAGGCATGAACAGCGCCCCGCCGGCGACCAGCCCGCACCATCGTCCCCCGGTCCCCTGACCATGGCGGCGGACCCTCCCGGCGGGGGGCGCCTGGGTGCCATTCCCATCCTCGGCAAGCTGCTGTGGTGGGTGCACGCGCTGCTGAAGGCCCCGTCCCGTATCCGCGATCTGAACGGCTTCCGCCTCCAGGCCAGCCGGGATCGACGCGCCCTCGCTGATGACCTGGCCGGGCAGGTGCGGCGGATCGACGCGCGCATCGGCCGTCTCGCCACGGATCTGGCCGAGCGCGCACGGCAGGCGGCCGAGGCGGTGACCTGGGTGGCCGAGCGCGTCGAATCGGTCGAGTCCCGGACTCTCGAGAACGTGGCGCGCCTCGACCGCCTGGCGGCCGCGCTGGAGAGCGTCGATGAGCGTCTGCGCGGCCTGCACGACGCCGCACAGGACCACGAGTCCCGCCTCGACGCACTTCTCACCCAGGCGGGGAGCACCGCTGCCGAGGCGGCGGCGCTGCGCCGGCAGCTTGACGGGTTTGCCGACAGTGCCGCGAGCCAGCGCCGCCTCGCCGGAGCGGAGGATGTGGGGCACCAGATAGGCGTGAGGTTGCCGGTAGATGACGGTGAAGTTATGGCTCTCCTGCTGGAGCCATCCCGGCTGGCCCTGGGCGATCGAGGCGACGAGG
>JBHHZI010000149.1:0-7601 GCA_046757965.1 Acidobacteriota bacterium
CGGTCGAAGCGTTCCACGAACAGGCAGCCAATCCGCTCGAGAAACGTCCGGGCGTCCCGAAGCTTCCCGGCGGTCTTCAGAAACGACCCGGCGCGCAGGGCGTAGAGACCGTTCTGCGGCCTCAGGCGGGCCAGACGCGAGTAGATCTCGGCCGCCTGGACGAACCGCCCCTCGCGCACGTGCAGCTTGGCCCGCGACACCAGGGCGGGGATGTCGGCCGGATCCCGCTCCAGGATCGTGGCCAGGAACCGATCGGCGGCCGCCGCATCGCCTCCGTCCAGCGCCGCCTTCGCCTGCGCCATGAGCCGCTCGGATTCGGCCGGCGCGGTGGTGCCACAGGCCACCAGGTTCGCCAGTCCCAGGGCCAGCACCATGACGCCAGGCAGGCTGGCCGCGCGTCTTCCGCCGGGTCGAACCATCCCCATGAGGAAAGCATACCCGGGCCGGCCGAACGACCCGGCGGCGGCCCTCGCGCCTGGCTCCCTCCGGTCCGCGCGGGCCATTGCCCTGTACCGGATGCGGCAATATGATCCGCGACCGGCACTGACCCGGAAATCTCCGTGCACAAGATCCTGCAAGACATCGAGACCGGCGTCGGCGAGACCATTCGCCGCCGCCTGCAGATCGAACCGCCGGCGTCGCTGTCCGCGAGCGAGCCGCCCGACGCAGCCCTCGGCGATGTGGCCTTCGCCGTCTGCTTCGAGCTGGCGCGCACCCTGCGCCGCTCCCCGCGGGCCATCGCCGAGGAACTGCGCGCGGACCTGTCGCATCTGCCGGGCGTCGTCCGCGTGGAGGTGGCCGGTGCCGGCTACCTGAATCTGTTCCTGCACCGCGCCACCCTCCTGAACCGCCTGATCCAGGCGGACAGATCGCTTACGGCGCTCCCGGCGGACGGCAAGATCATCGTCGAACACACGAACATCAACCCCAACAAGGCGGCGCACATCGGCCATCTGCGCAATGCCGTCCTCGGGGACACACTGGTGCGCGCGCTGCGCTATCTCGGCCACACGGTCGAGGTCCAGAACTACATCGACGACACCGGTGTGCAGCTCGCCGATCTCGTGGTCGGCTTCCAGGACCTCGGTCCCGGCGAACCCGCTGCCATCGCCGCCCGAGAACGGTTCGATCACTTCTGCTGGGATCTCTATGCTCGCGTCACGGCACTGTACGAGGCCGAACCGTCCGCTCTCGAGCGCCGCCGGCAGGTTCTGCAGGAGATGGAGCAAGGCGACAACCCCACGGCTGCCCTGGCCGCCGATCTGGCCGACCGGATCGTGCGCTGTCACCTGGCCACCATGGCACGCCTCGGCGTGCACTATCAGGTGTTGCCGCGCGAGAGCGACATCCTGCGGCTGCGCTTCTGGGACCGGGCGTTCGAGATGCTGCGCGCAGCCTCCGCCCTGCAGCGGCCGGCGGACGGCAAGAATGCCGGGTGCTGGGTGATGGACCTCTCGGGTGATGACACGTTCGGCGACATCGAGGACACGCAGAAGGTCCTGGTGAGATCCAACAACACGGTCACCTACACCGGGAAGGACATCGCCTATCAGCTCTGGAAGTTCGGCCGCCTGGCCCGCGACTTCCACTCCCGCCCCTACCTCCCCGACGAGCTGGGAGAGACCGTCTGGCGCACCGGCTGGGAGGACGGCGATGCCGACGCGCCGTCGTTCGGCGCCGCGACCACGGTCTACAACGTCATCGACCGGCGCCAGGCGTACCCGCAGAAGGTCGTCGCGAAGGGGCTGGCCGCGCTGGGTTTTCTCACCGAGGCCCGGCATTCCATTCATTTCGCCTACGAGATGGTCGCCCTGACCCCGGCGTGTGCCGAGGAGATGGGCATGACGCTGAACGCCGACGACAGGAAGCGACCCTACGTGGAGATGTCCGGCCGGAGAGGGCTCGGGGTCAAGGCCGACGACCTCATCGATCGCCTGATCGCACGGGCCACGGCGGAGATCGAGAAGCGTAATCCCGGCATGAACCCGGACACCTTGCAGGAGACCGCGCGCACCCTGGCCGTCGGGGCACTGCGCTACTTCCTCCTGCGGTTCACACGGAATCGCGTCATCGCCTTCGACTTCTCGGAAGTTCTGTCCTTCGAGGGCGAGACCGGTCCGTACGTCCAGTACAGTGTCGTCCGGGCTCGCAACATCCTGCGCAAGGTCCGCACCAGGGATGGCCTCTCGGCCGACGAGCTCACGGCACGGATCGACGCAGGTCTGGGCCCCGAGGCCGACGAGATCCCTGCGGATGAGTGGGAACTGGCGCGTCTCTGCGCCCGGCTGGACCGGACGGTCCGGGAGAGTGTGGACAAGCAGGAACTCTCCGGCATCGCCCGGCACGCCTTCGCCCTCGCCCAGGCGTTCAATGCCTTCTACCATCGTTTTCCCGTGCTCGCCGAGCCGGACCCGGCAGCGCGGCGGCGGCGACTGGTCCTGGTCGGACTGTTTACCCGCACCATGCTGCGAGCACTCGGACTGATGGGGATCACGGTGCCGGACCGGATGTAGGCGCGGAGGCCCCACCGCGCCCTCCACCGGGAACACCATCCACATCGGGGCTGACCGCCGGGGCGGTGTTAGGATCGACGTCATCGAATCACGCCACACGGAAAGGCCCCGCACCGCCCGCCGGTGGCGGCGCGGCGCGACATCGGCAGTGCTCGTGGCCGCGCTCGCCGGGCTGGTGGCCTGCGGCGAGTCCACGGCACCGGAACCGACCCGGCCACTGTTCGCCTACCTGCCGTCCGAACCGGCGAGTCTGAACTTCGTGGCGGCCGGCGACAGTTCCACGCGCTGGATCAGCAAGCTGATCTGCGAGACGCTGGTCGCCTTCGATCACGACCTGAACGTCGTCCCGCTGCTGGCCCTCTCCTGGGATGCGTCGGCGGACGGCCGCGTCGTCACCTTTCATCTGCGCACCGATGTGCGCTGGCAGGACGGCGTGCCGTTCACCGCGAAGGACGTGGTCTTCACGCTCCAGAAGGTTCTCGACCCGGCCTCCCTGGCCACCGGCAAGCGCGTCTACTTCGACAATGTCGTGTCCTCGGTCGCCGTCGATGACCACACGGTCCGGATCGAGCGCAACCAGCCGTATGCCCGGGCCATCGATGTGTGGGAGGCCTTGCCCATTCTTCCGGAGCACCTGTATGCCGGCGTGGACTTCCTGGCCGCGCCGATCAACCGGCATCCGGTGGGCACCGGACCGTACCGGTTCGTCTCGTGGGACGCCGGGAGCCGCATCGAGCTGGCGGCCAACCCGGACTACCACGGCCCCTCCCCGTCCATCGACCGCATCGTGTTCCGTCCCCTGCCGGATCCGTCCACCCGTGTCGCGGCGCTGCTGGCGGGCGAACTCGACCTGACGAGCCTGCGGCCGGCGGACCGCTCGCGAATCCTGTCGCACGCCGACCTGGCCGCCAGGGTCCGTGTGATCGAACAGGAGACCCTCTACGTCCGGTACGTGGCCTGGAATCTTGACGGGTCGCGGCCGTTCTTCACCGACCGGCGGGTCCGGCGCGCCATGACCGAGGCCCTCGACCGCCGCGGCTATCTCGACCATGTCCTGATGGGCGCCGGTTCGATCGCGACGTCGTTCGTGCATCCGTCCATGTGGGGATTCGATGCCGGGATCGAACCCTGGCCGTACGATCGCGCCGACGCGGCGCGCCTGCTGGATGACGCCGGCTGGCTCGACCACGACGGCGACGGTCAGCGCGACCGCAACGGGAGGCCGTTCGCATTCACCCTCCTGGTGCCGGCGGGAAACGACGAGGCGGAGCGCCTCGCAGCCCTCTGGCAGGAATCGCTGCGCACGCTGGGGGTGACCATGAAGATCCGGCGGGCCGAGTTCAACCTGTTCCTGCGCCTGCGAGGCGACCGCGACTTCGACGCCTACCTCGGCGGATGGCGGCTCGATCCCGATCCTGATTGCTACGATTTCTGGCACTCCTCTCAGATCGGTGGCGACGGCCTGAACTACAGCGCCTACCGTGATCCCGAGGTCGACCGCCTGTGCGACGAGGCTCGTCAGGTCCTGGACCGGGACCGCCGGGCGGCGGCCTACCAGCGCGTCCAGCGCATCCTTCACCGGGATCAGCCGGCCACCTTCGTCGTCTACCGTCGTTCGCTCATCGGCGTCTCACGTCGGCTCCAGGGGGTTCGCAGCAGCCCCCTCGGCATGTGGAACTGGCGCCCGGGTCCGCTGGAATGGAGTCTCGACGGGGTCGGCCCGGACGCGGAACGCGCCGGGAGGGCGTCGAATTGAGGTTCTGGTTCGTCCGGCGTCTCGTCGTCGCGGGCGTCACCTTGTTCGGGATCACCGCCATGACCTTCGCCCTGGTCCACCTGGCGCCGGGAGAGCCGGTGCCGGGACTGTCGCCGGAGAATCTTCCGGCGGATGCGGCCACCGTCCAGGCGTTGCGGGACCGGTATCATCTGGATGACCCGCTCCCGCAGCAGTACGGGCGCTGGCTGGGCCGCATGGCACGCTTCGACTTCGGAACGTCGTTCGTCGACCATCGGCCGGTGCGCGACAAGATTCTCGAGCGCCTGCCGCGCACCGTGACGCTGAACATCGCCGCCCTCCTGCTCATCGCGGTCGTGGCGATCCCCCTGGGCGTGCTCGCCGCCGCCCGCCCGGGATCTGCACTGGATCGCCTCAGCGGACCGTTTCTCTACCTGCTGTACTCCCTGCCATCGTTCTGGGTGGCGCTGGTCCTGCAGTCCAGCCTGGCGGTCACCGTCGGCCTGTTCCCGCTGGCGGGCCTGCACTCGGAAGGAACTGCCGGGTGGACCGTGGTGGGTCGCGCCGCCGACGGCGTCTGGCACCTGGCGCTCCCGGCGATCTGTCTGGCCTACGGAAGCCTGGCGTTCTACGCCCGGTTCAGCCGGGCAAACCTGCTCGAGGCCCTGGGGTCGGACTTCGTGCGGGCCGCCCGGGCCCGGGGTCTGGGGGAAGGCCGGGTGCTCTGGCGTCATGCCCTCGCCAACGCCTGGCTCCCGTTTCTGACGCTGGCCGGCCTGCTGCTCCCGGCCACCGTCTCCGGCAGTGTGATCATCGAGCGCATCTTCGCCTGGCCGGGCCTCGGTTCCCTGCTCTTCGAGAGCCTGTTCACACGTGACTACCCGACCATCCTCGGCCTGTCCTCCCTGACCGCCGTGCTCGTCCTGGCCGGGACCCTCGGCGCCGACCTGCTCTACCTGGCAGCCGACCCGCGACTGAGTCGCCCGGGATCCGCCCCATGATCCGGCGGCACTGGCCCGGAGCCGGGCTGCTGCTCGTCCTCGTCCTGGCGCTGGTGGCGCTGGGAGCCCCGCTGCTGGCCAACGACCGGCCCCTCATCCTGCGCACCTCCGGGGGCGTGTCCCTGCCCGCGGCCGGCGACCTCCCGTGGATCGGCCGGGCGGTGGAACAGACCGCCTGGACACGGCGCGACTGGAGCCGGACGGTTCCCGGGGAGGTATGGCGCCTGCCGGCCCCCATCGCGTACTCGTATCGCCAGGTCGATCTCCAGCATGCCCTGGCCGCGCCGTCCGCCGATCACCTGCTGGGCACCGATAGTCTCGGGCGCGATCTGGCGGCACGTCTCCTGCACGGGGCGACCACGTCCGTCGAGGTCGGCGTCATCTCCACTCTGGTGGCGTTCGTCATCGGCGTGCTGGCCGGGAGCCTTGCCGGCGCCGCCGGCAAGGGCGTGGACTTCATCCTCTCCCGGAGCATCGAGGTGGTGATGTGCTTTCCCACCTTCTTTCTCATCCTCACGGTGCTTGCCTTCTGGCCGCCGTCCATGCCGTTGCTGTTCGTGGTGATCGGGTTGACTCGCTGGCCGGAGTTCGCCCGCTACGTTCGCGGTGAGGTGCTGCGTGTCCGGGAAGCCGCCTTCGTCGACGCCGCGAGAGTCTCCGGCGCCGGCGGTCTGCGCACGATCGTTCTCCACGTGCTGCCCCACGCCCTGCACCCCGCCCTGGTGGTCGCCACGTTCAGTGTGGCCGGCGGGATGCTGATCGAGGCGGGCCTGTCCTTTCTCGGCTTCGGCGCTCCCGAACCACTGCCATCGTGGGGGTCGCTGCTGCGCGACGCCCAGGGAACCGGCCACTGGTGGCTCATCCTGTTCCCCGGGCTGGCGCTGGCGCTGGCCGTCACCAGCGTGCAGCTCGCCGGCGAACGGCTGCGTGACCGTCTCGACCCCCGTCGCCGGACACCTGCCTGAAGCCGATGTGGCCGGCCCGGCTATCCGAACCTATAGTTTGTGATGATGCTGACCCCTCGCATGCTGCGACGTCTGCGCCGGTATGCCCGTGACGCCGGCCTGGCCTTTCTGGTGTCCCTGTTCACGCTGATCTTCCTGTTCCAGCCGTTCAAGGTGGAGGGGACCTCGATGATGCCTTCCCTGCAGGACCAGGAACGGATCCTGGTGAACAAGGTCGCCTACGACGTCGGCACCATCCAGCGGGGCGACCTGGTGGTCTTCCGCTATCCGCGGGACCCGAGCAAGACGTTCATCAAGCGCATCATCGCCGGACCCGGCGACGTCGTCCGGATTCACCACGGCATCGTCTGGGTCAACGGCCGACCGCTGCAGGAGTCGTACCGGTACGACGAGCCGGAAGGACCCGGGGATTACGGGCCGGAGACGGTGCCCGGCGGCACGTACTTCGTCCTCGGCGATCACCGGTCGGTCTCCCTCGACAGCCGGGACTGGGGCGTGGTGTCGGGGGCCGCGATCTTCGGCAAGGCGGTCCTTCGCTACTGGCCCCCGACCCAGTTCGGTCCCCTCGGCTGACCTCCACCGGCTGGCCCGCGCCCCCCTCCAGGCCCACGATCCCGGTCCGCCTTCCCCTCGCCGGGGTGATGCGGCCAGCGCATCGCGCCCCGGCCCCTCGCGGTTGCGGTACCGCCGTCTGCAAGACCGCAACGGGGCATCTTGTGCAGCGGAGATGCAGCAGGTAATAAAGGAGATGCTGCGGGGGAACACTGCAGCGTCGAACGGGGTCGTCGAACGAGTCAGGGGGAGTTTGGACCGGCGTCAGGAACGTCGGGAAAGAGATGCTGTTCAGCCATTTTCCGCTTGACTATCAGAGGGTGCCCCGTATAATGCCGCATATCGCGGTAGAAGTGGTTTGCGGGGCATCATCTGGCGTCCGCCGGTACGGCGGCAAGCCATCGAGGGGGAGTTGAGAGCCACGATTTGTACCATGGCCCGCCGGTCGGCGGGCTGGATTTTGCGCGTTCTCGCGTTTCCAACCCAACTTCTTGATAACAAGAAGCTTACGTACCCTCCTGCCCCCTCCCCCAAACAATTCCATACATTCCATCGCAAGTCTGCTGTCATTTTGTCTAATCACTGGGAGGTTGCTGAAATCAAACGACTTAGGTCCAATCTCTTGAGGAGGAGGTCATATGCACAATAGGTTTCGCTGGACCTTTCTGTTAACCCTTGTGGCGGCGAGCCTCGCAGCCGCGCCCCTGGCCGTTCTCGCACAGGATGCGGGATTGAACAACTTCGGCCTGCGGGGGGCGGACCGGGGCACTCGGTCGAACACCGAGACCGGCTCGCTGGCAACGAACCGCCTGCTGCTGTACCCGCGGGCGTTTGC
>JBHHZI010000150.1:0-7514 GCA_046757965.1 Acidobacteriota bacterium
CGCTGCCGCCTCAGACAGCGCCTCGACCCCCTGGGCGGATGGCGGCGCATGGCCGCCCGGGCCGGCTCTCTGCCCGAGAAATGGCGCAAGCTGACCGCCGGGCGGAAGACGACCCTGGTGAAGCACCGGCACCGGTTCGACAACATTCGCGACGCCGCACGGTTTGTCGGCAAGCTGGCCGCGCCCTGACACGCCGCGGCCCCTCGGGCCGCACCGCCCGGCACGCCGGGACGTGACACCCGGTTCCCGGCTGGTCGGGAGCCGGGCGGCGGATCCGTTCAGTGAGTCCGTTCCAGGGCCTCGATGGCATCCAGCAGTTCGCCGATGGTCTCGTCGTTCGTGGCCGGGCTCATGACCACCAGACGCAGGTAGCGGCGGCCGCCGATCTCGGCGGAACTGAGATGAAACCGGCCCGAGGCCAGAAGCGCCTCGCGAACCGCGATCTGATGGTCGTCGTCGGTGCCATGGCGGAAGCACACGATGTTCGCCTCCGGTTCGAACGGGCAGGAGAAACCGGGCCGGTCGGCGATGATCGCGGCGAAACGACGGGCGGCGGCAAGCCGGTCGTCCCAGTACTCGCCGAGCCCCCTCTCGCCACGCCACGCCAGGTTGAAGAACAGCTTCAACCCGAGCGGCAACTTGGTGCATTCCACGGTCCGGTGGATCAGATCCACGCCCTGCCCGGGCTCACCGTAGAACAGATAGCTGGCCTTCTCCCGGAACGTGGCCTCGAATGCCCGTGCGTCACGAAACAGCACCGCCGCGCAGAGCGCCGACGTGCGCAGCATCTTGTGGGCATCCCACACCATCGAATCGGCGCGCGCCACACCCCGGAGTCGCTCCCGTTGACACGGCGACAGCAACGCGGTCGCACCATGAGCGCCATCGACGTGCATCCAGATCCCCGCCTCGGCACAGAACGAGGCGATCTCATCGAGCGGGTCGAACAGTCCGGTGGCCGTGGCACAGGCATTGGCCACCAGCGCCATCGGCCGGCGGCCGGCGGCCGTCAGACGCCGGAGCGCCTGCGGCAAGGCGTCCGGACGGATGACGTCGCGCGTGTCGACGGCCAGTGGCACCATCGCCTCGCTCCCCAGCCCGAGGATCGAGGCCGCCCGGGCGATGGAGTAATGCGACGCCGGCGGCACGAGAATGCCCAGATCACCGGGCACGCCGGCCTCCCAGGCCCGGGGTGCCGCCGATGCCCGGGCCGCCAGCAGGGCCGTGAGGTTGGCCAGGGACCCCCCGTGGGTCAGCACTCCCGCGCCGCCGGTGGCGACCCGACCATCGTCGCCTCCGGCCACCGGAAGCCAGCCGACCTGGCCGAGCATCCAGTCCAGGACCGCCAGCTCCACCGCCACCGCCGCCGGTCCCATCTCGTAGATGGCCATGCCGTTGTTCATGACGCCGTTCATGAGGTCGGCCAGGGCCGAGGGGAAGTCGGGAACGGCCACCTGATGGGCCAGATAGGCGGGATGGTGCAACCGGGTCGAGTTCGCGCAGTAGGTGTCGGCGAACGAGTCGAACGCCTCGGGCGTCATCCCTCCGTCGCGAATCCAGCGCCCCAGGTCGAGGTCGGCGGCGATCTCGGACACCGGACGGATCCGCACCACCGGCCCTGCCCCGGCGGCGCTGTCGCGCACGTAGCCTGACAGACGACGCGCCAGCGTGGAGGCCATCTGCTCGAAGACCTGGTAGGGCCAGCCCGTCCGCCGATCGGTCATGAGGTCATGCTTCCGAGTCTCACCGGCCACGCCCCGTCAGGGCAGGAACGACCGTGTGGCCTTGAGCTTCGCGGGCAGGTACTCCTCGATCACGTAGTTCAGTCCCCACTTGGCCAGGGCCTGCTGCTCGGCGCGAACGCCCATGGACACCAGATGTGTGATCGCCTTGCGCCACGGCTTGCTCTGCTGGAAGAACGGGTCGTTCTTCAGGGCATCCTTCGCCCGCTTCACGTCCACGGGCAGCATCGGGTGCGTCGGCAGCTTGTAGTCCTCGATGTCCTGGGGAGTGACACCCAGGAATCGGGCGTGGGGCACGCAGAAGAACTTGTTCAGATGCGCGGTATTTCCTGATCCCACCTTGAGGGTTCGATAGATGTTGGAGATGCCGTACGGGTCGCAGTCCACGAAGGCATACACCGGGATCTTGTGTGCCTCGGAAAGCAGGCGGATGAAGCGGCGCGTGGCCCGCGTCGGCACCCCTCCCATGGACACGATGATGCAGTTGGCCGTGTCCCAGTATCCGTGGCTCTGCAGGCGCTGGAACATGCCCCCGGTCTCGATGGCCAGAACGAACTTCGCCTTCGTGGAGAACTCCAGGTGCTCCACGCTGTGCGGGATGGTGTAGGCGCCGGTTCCGAAGCGCGTGCAGTCGATCTCCACCGGCTTGCCCGTGACCGGGTCGCGATCCACCACCACGAGATTGCCCGCCACCGCGCCGCCGTGCTCCTCCGGGTAGAAGCGGAGCTGTTCTCGTGACACCCCGTCGAGGCTGAACATGGCCTCGATGTCGTCCATGACCGTATCGGACTCCGGCTGCTCCTCGAAGCGAGCCTCCTCCCAGTTCTTCGACACGTAATACGCCTCTCTCTTGGTGGCGAAGGTGTCCTGTTCGATCATGCTCTTGGACAGGTGCATCATCTTGAGGGTCTGGGCGAAGGTCTTCACGGTGTTCACCGACAGGGTGCGAACCTTGTTGCCCCGCGCCAGTTGCAGATAGCCGACCTTCGGATCGAATCTCACGTTGGACAGCGACCGGATGGGGCTGCGCAGCTCGGGCCTTCCCTTCTTCCGGATGCGCTCGTAGAGCCTCCGGGCCGTGCTGTCGATGCAGCCGACGGTGTGCCTCGCGGTGCCGTCGGTGACGGTCTGGCGCTTCTTCTTGCTCGCGGCGGTCTTCCTGCGCGACGCACTCATAACTTGCGGCTCTTCTCGAGGGTTTCCCTCAGGTTGGCGACCAGACGGGTGGTCTTCTTCTCGTCCAGGCCGAGGATGTCGCGCAGGGCCTGCCCGATGTGCGGGATGTAGCTGTCGATGTAGGATCTCTTCTTCATCTCGTCGGCCACGCGCTGGCGACGGCGCAGATACTTCTGCATCTGCCGGCCACAATCCTGCAACGCCAGCCGCAGTTCCTTGATGATCTCCGGGTACGAGGCCACAGCCTCCTTGGACTCGGACGTGAACGGCACCCAGGCAGACGCCATGTGCACCATCAGGATGACCGGGCCGATCGGCAGCGCGCCGCGCGGCTGCTGGAGCTTGTAGCCACGCCAGTCCACGCCGATGACGGCCCGCGTGATGCCGCAACCGCCCTGCTGGTACTGCAGCGGCACCCGGTTCGCCATGCGCAGGAGACGGACCGGTTCATCGGCGGGGAGGTCTCCACCCAGCGCCATGCCGACCTCGACCTGGAAAGGATTGCCCCGGTAGACGGCCGGAGGTCGCGTCCGGCTGACGAAGAACTCGGCCTCTCCGATCTCCTTCTGGAGTCCCTTCCGGATCAGGTCCTCACCGATGGGCGACAGGCAGTCGGTGGGCGGGTTGCGGATCTTCACGTCCCGGATGGACGCGTGGAGCGCCTCCGACGCCTTGTGCTCCAGGGATTTCACCCGGGCGGTCGGCGAGAGCCCGGCTTTCTCGCAGATCTCGTGGGCCACCCGCGCCGACACGCGAGAAAAATCCGCCTGCAGAAATGCACCGAGCCGTGTGGAGCGTGTGGCGCGCATCATCTTCATGAGCACTCCCAGCTCCACGCCGTACGGGTGCGGCTTGATCTCCTTCGGAGGGACCGGGAGTTGCCGGACGGCGCGCCGATAGACAGCCGCCTCCTTCATGCCCGGCGCGCGGTAGGTGATCTGGACATGGGGATTCGCGATGGCGGTCTGGGCCAGGTACTCGTCGACGCTGCCCTTGCCCCGCTGATACTTTCCCACCAGCTCGATGACCACCTCGGTGCCGTGAGGCCGATCCCATTCGATGATCCGTTCACGGACCCGCTTGGGCACATTCTTGACCGTGTCGATCCGGGTCGCCACCTCGAGCGCGTCGTGTTCCTTGCTGATGCGGGAGCGCACGAGGGTCGGCTTGCCGGTGGTCATCTGTCCGTACATGCCGGCGGCGGAGATGCCGATGCCCTGCTGCCCCCGGCTCTGTCGGAGACGGTGAAACTTGCTGCCATAGAGCAGCTTCGCGAAGACGAGATCGATCTGGTCCGGCAAGATGCCCGGTCCGTTGTCGGTCACCGTGACCGTGTAGCGGTCATCCCCCTTCGCCACATCGATGGTGACGGCGATCTCGGGCAGGATGTCGGCCTCCTCGCAGGCATCCAGCGCATTGTCCACCGCTTCCTTGACGGTGGACAGCAGCGCCTTGCGCTTGCTGTCGAAACCGAGAAGGTGCCGGTTCTTCGCGAAGAACTCACTGACCGATATCTCCCGCGCCTTGTCGGCCATGTCGTGGGCACGGGTCCGCTTGCCCACCGGCGCGCTGCCGCCACGCCCGCGCGACCCGCTCTTCGTCCCGGCGGCGGCACGGGTCCCACCGGACTTCTGGTTGCCCGACGCCCGGCCCGGCGCCGAGGAGTGGTGCTTCGGCGTGCTCTTTCGGGGCGCCGCGGATCGCCTGCGCGAGCCGGCTTTCCCGCCCGCCACCGGGCCGGCGGCGGTGAAGAGTGATCTCTGGGTGCTCATCCGTGGTCGACCTGGTCGGCGGCGACCCGCCGGTGGGCGCGGGGCGAGCGCCCTCGATGTGGAAGCGGACGGTATCGGCAACGATGAATGGCGTCAAGCAAGCGCCGACGACCACACACGGGGACGACCGACGATCATCTGCGCACCACCCTGCTTGACTTGCACGGCGTCCTGGTCTAAGATTCGAACGAACGTTCGAACGAGATCACGGAGCAGCCGATGGCCTGGACCGGAACCGCGTGGCAGCTCGTCGAACCGGGCAAACCCCTTGTTCGCAAGACCTTCCGGGCCCCAGACCCGGAGGCGGACGAGGCCGTGGTGGCAGTGGCGGGCTGCGGCGTGTGCCATACGGACATCGGCTTCATCCACGGCGGGGTCCGGACCCGGCAGGCGTTGCCCTTGACTCTTGGCCACGAGGTGGCCGGGTGCATCGTCGCTCTCGGATCGGCGGCCGGGGCCGCGGAGATCGGTATCGGGCAGGACGTCATCATCCCGGCGGTCCTGCCCTGCGGTGCGTGCGACTGGTGTGCTGCCGGCCGGCAGAACATCTGCCCGGACCAGAAGATGCCGGGCAACGACCTCGACGGCGGTTTCGCGTCTCATGTCGTCGTGCCGTCCCGCTTTCTGGTGCCGGTGCCCCGGCGACCCGACGGTCTCGACCTGGCCCACCTCGCGGTCGTGGCCGACGCGGTCACCACCCCGCTGCAGGCGCTGAGGCGCGCGTCGGTGGGAGCCGGCGACTCCGTCGTGGTGATCGGTGTCGGCGGCATCGGCATCCATGCCGTCCAGATCGCCGCGGCGTGGCAGGCGAGTGTTCTGGCCGTGGATATCTCGGCAGCCAGGCTCGACAGGGCCCGGAGGTTCGGCGCCGCCGGGGCCGTGCGGACCGAGGGTCTTGATGACCGTGCCGCCCGCGAGGCCGTGCGCACGGCGGCAGCCGACGCCGGGTGGCCTGCCAGAGGCGCGAAGATCTTCGAGATGTCGGGTACCGCCACCGGACAACGACTGGCCTGGTCACTCTTGACGCCCGGTGCGACGCTGGCCGTGGTGGGCTACACACGCGACAAGATCTCCTGCCGGCTCAGTAACCTGATGGCCTTCGATGCCGAGGCGTTCGGCAGCTGGGGCTGTCCGCCGTCGCTCTATCCGGAGGCCCTCGCACTCATCGTCGAGCGGAGGATCCGCGTTGAACCGTTCGTTTCCTTTCACCCCCTCGACGACGTCAACACCGTCATCGAGAAATGCCACCGTTCGGAACTGAGTACCCGCCCCGTCCTGACTCCCGGAGAGGAATCGTCATGACCAGTGACCGGACCGTCGCCCTCAAGGATCACACGCTGCGAGCTGCCGGCCCCTCCGGCCTGGTGCGCGTCGAGATGCGCCCCGTGCAGGATGAAGACGGGCACGCGGTGACGGGCCTGCACAACGTCTGGATCTGGCTCGACAATCCCGAACAGCTCAACTCCTACACCACGGCCATGGTGAAGGAGGTCATCCTCGCGTTCCGGGAGGCGTCCGCCGATCGAGCCGCCGTGGCGGTCGTCTTCACGGGCTCCGGCACCCGGGCATTCTGTACCGGTGGGAACACCAGGGAGTACGCCGAGTACTACAGCGGGCGACCGCAGGAGTACCGGCAGTACATGCGTCTGTTCAACGACATGGTCACCTCGATCCTGACCTGCGACAAGCCGGTCATCAATCGGGTCAACGGCCTCCGGGTGGCCGGCGGCCAGGAGATCGGCATGGCCTGCGACTTCTCCGTGGCCTCCGATCTGGCGCGCTTCGGCCAGGCCGGTCCGAGGCACGGTTCGGCGCCTGACGGGGGGAGCACCGATTTTCTCCCGCTGTTCGTCGGTGTGGAACGGGCCATGCAAAGTTGCACCCTGTGCGAGATGTGGTCGGCCCACGAAGCCCTGCGGCTCGGCCTGGTGAGTGACATCGCTCCGGTCTGCCGCATCGACGGCGACTGGGTGGCCAATCCGTTGGTGATCACCGACCGGACCGCGGATCCCCACGGCCGCCCGTGCCTCGGCAGGCCGAAGACCGGTGACGCCAGGATTGCGGCAAAGAAGGCACTGGCCTGCGCCGAGATCGACATGGCGCGTCTCGACGAGGCCGTCGAGAAGATGGCCACCCGCCTCCTTATGATGATGCCGGACTGCCTGACCAAGACGATCGAATCCGTCCGCAAGCACAAGCTGACCCACTGGGATCGCAACCGCGAGACGAACCGGGCCTGGCTGGCTCTCAACATGGTGACCGAGGCCCGTGCCGGGTTCCGGGCCTACAACGAGGGCTCCCGGAACCGGCGCGAGGTGGACTTCGTCGAGCTGCGCCGGCGCATCGCCGCCGGGACGCGCTGGGATGACGGACTGATCGAGTCGATCCTCCCGGCTCCGCCGCACGATCCGGAGCATCGGCCATGGGGACGCGGTGAAGCGGTTCGCGGATCAGGTGGCCTTCATCACCGGCGGCGCCCGGGGCATCGGCCGCGCCACCGCCGAACGGCTCGCCGATGAAGGCGCCACCGTGGTTCTCGGCGACGTGGACGGGAAGGCCCTCGAGGTTACCTCCCGGCAGCTGGGCGCCATCGCCGCTCACCGGAACGTCGACACCGTAATCATCGACGTGAGCGACGCCGCAGCCGTGGAGCAGACAGCACGAGACCTCATAAAACGGCACGGACGACTCGACGTGCTGGTCAACAACGCAGGGATCCTGAGGGACAACTGGATCGATTGCCTCACCGACGACGACTGGCAGGCCGTGATCGGCGTGCACCTGACCGGCGCCTTCAACTGCACCCGGTCGGTGGTGCCCCACA
>JBHHZI010000151.1:0-7438 GCA_046757965.1 Acidobacteriota bacterium
ACCGCATCGATTGAGGCCCGGCTGGGCCGGACGCGGTACAATAAGGGGACATGCGGCTCGACAGAACCAGAGGCACTCCGCCGCCGGGCTCGGAGGGCGGCGCGGCCTGCCGTCTGCCGGGGCCGTCTCCGTGGGCCCTGGGCGCCGTCGTCCTGGCCCTCATCGTGGCACCGGCCGCCGGTCTCGCCCAGACGCTTCCTCTCCAGTTCCTCAATCTTGCCCTCCCGGACGCCGTCAAGGGCCAGCCCTACGACGACGGGGGCATTCCCGCCGGCCAGGTCTTCATCGCGGCCTGCGGCGGCTTCTCGCCCTACACCTTCTCCCTCCTCGACGGCGACGTGCCGGCGGGCATGCAGATGGAGAGCAACGGCCACCTCTCCGGCACGCCGACGGACTGTGGCTCCTCGGTGTTCCAGGTGCGCGTCGTCGACAGCATCGACACCACCCTGGACGGCACGTTCGTGCTGGATGTCGGCGGGCCGGGCGACCTCGTGGCTCCGGCGCAGGTGAATGTCTCGGTGGAGGCGGGACAGACCGCCGGCGTCACCGTCAATCTCACCAATGACGGGTGTGACGATGTTGCCTTCGCCACGCAGACCGCCGATTTCGGCTCGTCGCCCCCGGTGCCGCTGGCCGCCTGGGCGCTGGCCGGCGTGGCCGGGGAGATGGCCGTGGGCGGTCCGGTGCCGCGCACGGTGGGGAGTGTGCAGGGGCCGCGTCCCACGCGCGGCGAGGGCTGGTCGATGAGCGCCGACGGTCGGCTGCTCGACGGCGAGGGCAATCTGGCGGGCGTGGCGCGCGTCGGGCGAGACGGCCTGCAGGCGGCCCCGGCGCCGGGTCAGACCTCCGTCCTCTACATCAACGAATCGGCCACCACCGGTGAGATCGACCGATTCACGGGTCTCGGGTTCTTCGTGGTGGAGGCGGTCGTCCCGCAGGCGCTGGATGCCGGGCTCCTCGATGCCTTCGATGTTGTCTACCTGGTGGCGGCCACCGACTCCGCCTTCCCGTCACGGGACGCCATCATGCGCTACGTGTGGGAGGGGGGCGGCCTGGTGATCGAGCAGGTCGAGGTGAGCGGCATGGTGCCGCTGCTGCCGGCCGGCTATGCGCTCGACGCCACCGTCTCGCCGCCCGGCGGCAGCAACAGCGACATCGTGTTCACGCTGGAAGGCGGTTTCGATCCGCTCACCTCCGGCCTGTTTCAATCGGACCTGGCCACCAGCTTCGATACCACGTTCCTGAAGACCTCCGGGGAGCGGTGGACCTGGCTCGCCGGACAGAATGACCAGCGCGATGGCAACGGCAACATTCAACTGGGCGCCCTGGCGCGCGCGACTCTCGGCGAGGGCCGGATCATCTACCACACCGGCAACCTCGGCACCTCCGTGTCGCCCGGCGTGCTCAACGGCAGTGATGCCTACCTCTTCCAGCTCATCGATCAGGCGGCGAGCGGCGGGGCGCAGACCTCCTGCCCCTGGCTGGGCGAGGCCGCCGGCGCCAGCAACGTGCGGGCCGGCCTGACGAACGTGACCGCGGTGGAATCGTTCGACATCACCGGCGAGACCGTGACCCTGACCCTGCCCGCCGACGCCACCGGTCTGGCCGTCGGCACCCACTCCTGCCGGCTGACACTCCTCACCGACGAGACCGGCACGCTCGAGACATCCATCGACGTCACCCTGACCGTCACCGACCCGGCGGCGCCGACCATCACCATCGACGAGCTGGAACCCGCCAACCCGGGCACGCCGTATGGCGACACCGTCACGGCGGCGGGCGGGACGCCGCCGTACACGTTCACCCTGCTGTCGGGGGCCTTGCCCGCCGGGCTGGTCCTCGATGCGTTGACCGGCGCCGTCTCGGGGACGCCGACCGAAGCCGGGATGTTTCTCCCCACCTTCCGGCTGACCGACAGTCTGGGCGCGTTCTCCGACAAGCTGGTGCCGATCTCATCCGGGTTCCACATCACCACCGGGTCGCTCCCCGACGCGATCATCGGGCAGGTGTATGCCGAGCCGATCTTCGTCACCGGAGGGGTGCCGCCGTACTCGTTCGAGATCGAGGCTGCCATCGATCTGGCCCTGCCGGTGGCCGACCCCAACCAGCCGGAGGCGCAACTCTGCGCCACGACCGATCTGGGAGGGGGGGGCCAGAGTACCGACTGTGCGCTGGTGGCCGGCGCCTACCGCGTGACCTTCGGCAGCGTGGCCGGCTTCGTGAGCCCACCGGACGCCGAGATCCTCGTCGGCGAGGGCGGGGCGGTCTCGGTGGTCGGCGATTACCTGCAGCAGGGGTCGGTGACGGTGACCGCCAGCATTCCCGATGCCAGCTACCTGCTGTTCGGCGAGACGCCGGCGGGGGAGGTCAGCCTGACCGCCGGCGGTGACTCCACCACCTTCACCGACCTGACACCCGGCACCTACACGCTGTTCTTCGACGCCGTCACGGCGTTCACCACGCCGCCGGATCAGGCCGGCACGCTCACCGAGGGTGGGGCCCTGACCTTCAACGGCGATTACCAGCTCGTGCCCGGGGCCATCCGCGTCAAGACGAATCTCGGTTTCGAGGCGACCTTCGTCGTCACGGCCACCACCGCGCAGGGGCCGATCACTCTGGATGGTTCCGGCCCGCGGACCATCTTCCTGGACCAGCCGGCGGGTGACTACACGGTCACCTTCGACCCGGTGGCGGGGTTCGACACGCCGCCTCCGCAGACCGGCACGCTGGTGTTTTCCGATTCCCTGACCTTGAGCGGGACCTACGTCGCCACGGCTGCCCTGGCCGCGACGCCGGACGGGCCGCTGGCCGCGGCTCCGGTCGGCCCGGTGCGCGGCGCGACGGCCGCTTCCCCCGCCGTTCCCGGACTGTTCGAGGATGGCACCGGCACCGGGACGGTGACGGTCGTAAGCGACGCGCCGGGGGCCACGTTCCGCATCCTGGGGCAGGGCATCCCCAGTGAGCTGTCCCTCGTGGAGCCGGGTGGGCTGGCGGGCAACGGTGCGTCGCTGGCCGGGGTGATGCTCAGCCTGACCGATCCGTTGCTGTTCGGTGGCCGCCGCGTGCCGCTGGCGGTCATCGCCCACGACTCGGACAGCCCGCCGAACAGCTTCCGGCGCGCGTACGCCATCAACGTGTTCGATGCCCCGTTCCTCAGCTCCATCCGGCCGGCCACGGCGGCGCACTCCCAGGTGTTCGATCTGGAGATCTTCGGCTTCGGTCTGCGGACGTCGGCGACGCTCTCCGTGGGGAACGGCGTGACCCTCGACCCGCCGGCCGTGGGACCGGGAAGCGGCGGCACGTCATCGCTCGTCACCGAGGCCCGCATCGATCCCGACGCCCTGCTCTCTGCCCGTGATGTCGTCTACACCGACACACGACTGTCCGGGACGGCGTTCGGTTCGCAGGTCCGCCTGCCCGGCGCCCTGCGGCTGTTCGCGAATGCCACGCTCATCGACCTGGATGGCTCGGGACGTATCGACGGGTTCGAGCTGGCGCGCGTGGCGCGCGACTTCGGCCTGAGCTCGACCGATCCGCTGTTCGACCCCGTCCTGGACTTCACCCGGGATGGCACCATCGACGGCGACGATCTCGGCAGCCTGTCGGTGGTGTTCGGGCGGCGGTCTCTCGACTACGACCCGGCGGACTTGCCCCTGCCGGCCGGCACCATCGGCGTGCCGTACGATATCGGCGGCGACCCGGTCACCATCCGCTACCTCGGCGGCAACGGCGCCATCGCCATGCGGCAGATCGCCGGGACGTTGCCCGATGGCCTGGTCCTGACGCTGGTGGCCGGATCGGCCCCGCCCGACACCACCGAGTTGACGCTCACCGGGGTGCCCGCCGAGACCGGCACGTTCCAGTTCACCGTGCAGTCGACGGACAGTTTCTTCGCCATCGCCACCCGGCAGTTCACCGTCGTCATCGATCCGCCCACCCCGTAGCGGCTTGGGTCCGCAGGCCGCCCCGGCGCCCTCCCGGCGTCGCCGCCGGGCCGCGGCGTGACGATCCGGGGACTGCCGATCAGCCCCAAACCATGGTAGAATCAGGACGTTGACACCCCAAGATCTTGTGGTAGCATGGCCGGCGCTCCGGGACTTGCTCAGGATGCGGCGAAGGGGTGGAGGGCCCTTCGGAAGGCCGGCCGGGCGCCACGACCCGCGATGATCTCCCGGTGCCGACCCGTCTCGGATTCTCTGGCCTGATCTCCTGAAAGGAGCCTGTTCATGCGTGTTTCCCGCCGGCTGACGGACCCCGCAGTCCACCCCCTCGACCAGATCGAATACGAGAAGCGATCCTCGGTGATCACCAACCCCGACGGGTCTGTCGTGTTCGAGATGAAGGACGTGGAGGTCCCCGTCGACTGGTCGCAGCTCGCCACCGACATCGTCGTGTCGAAGTACTTCCGCAAGGCGGGCGTGCCGGGAACCGGCCGGGAAACGTCGGTCCGGCAGGTGATCACGCGTATTTCGCGCACCATCCGTGAGGCGGGCGAAACGCTGGGAGATTACTTCGACGGCGAGGAGGACGCGGAGGCCTTCGAGGCCGAGCTGGCCGCGCTGCTGGTCAGCCAGTCGGGCGCCTTCAATTCTCCCGTCTGGTTCAACTGCGGCCTCTACCACCGGTACGGGATCGAGGGGTCGGCGGGCAACTGGGCCTGGAACCCGGCAACGGATGATGTCGAGCCCGTGCCGCACGCCTACGAGCATCCCCAGTGCTCGGCCTGTTTCATCCAGGGGCTGGACGACGACCTCGGCTCGATCTTCGACCTGGTGCGTTCCGAGGCCCGGGTCTTCAAGTACGGGTCGGGGACCGGCACCAACTTCTCCGGCCTGCGTGCCAGCCACGAGCAGCTCTCGGGCGGCGGCACCTCGTCGGGGCTGATGTCATTCCTGGAGGTCTTCGACCGGGCCGCCGGCGCCACGAAGTCGGGTGGCACCACCCGCCGGGCGGCCAAGATGGTCGTCCTCGACATGGACCACCCCGAGATCGAGGAGTTCATCGACTGGAAGGTCCGCGAGGAGCGCAAGGTGGCGGCGCTGATCGCGGCGGGCTATCCGTCCGATTTCAACGGTGAGGCGTACCACACCGTGTCGGGCCAGAACTCCAACAACTCCGTGCGGGTCACCGACGAGTTCATGCGGGCCGTCCTGTCGGATGGCTCCTGGGAGACGCGCAACCGCATGGACGGCGAGGTCCACCGCACCTATCGGGCCCGCGACCTCATGACCCGCGTGGCCGAGGCGGCCTGGGCCTGTGCCGATCCCGGGGTCCAGTACGACACCACCATCAACGACTGGCACACCTGCGCGGCGACCGACCGGATCCGCGCGTCCAACCCGTGCAGCGAGTTCGTCTTCCTCGACGACACGGCGTGCAATCTCGCCTCCATCAACCTGATGAAATTCCTGCACGAGGACGGGACATTCGACATCGACGGCTTCCGGCACGCCTGCTTCATCTTCCTGCTCGCCCAGGAGATCCTGGTCGATTTTTCCTCCTACCCCACGCGCAAGATCGCCCGGGCCAGCCACGAGTTCCGGCCACTCGGACTGGGATATGCGAATCTCGGAACGCTCCTCATGGTGAAGGGCCTGCCCTACGATTCCGATGAAGGCCGGGCCATCGCCGCGGCTATCACCGCGATCATGACCGGCCGGGCCTACCAGACCTCCGCCCGGATCGCGAAGACCAAGGGCGCCTTTCCCGGGTTCGAGGTCAACCGGGAATCGATGATGCGTGTGATGCGGCAGCACCGCGATGCGGCGTGTGCCATCGATCCCTCCTGCTGTCCTGCGGATCTGCTGGCCGCGGCGCATGACGAGTGGAACGAGTGCCTGGATCTGGGCGCCAAGCATGGTTTCCGGAACGCCCAGGCCACCGTGCTGGCCCCGACCGGAACCATCGGCCTGTTGATGGATTGCGACACCACCGGAGTGGAGCCGGACTTCGCCCCGGTGAAGTTCAAGAAGCTGGCCGGCGGCGGATACTTCAAGATCGTCAACGAGTCGGTGCCTCGCGCCCTGCGCACCCTCGGTTACTCGGCCGAGGAGGTGCGCGACATGGTGACCTATGCGCGCGGCACCCAGTCTCTGTCCGGCGTGCCGTTCGTCAACCGGGAGACGCTGCTTGCGCGCGGGCTTCTGGCGGAGGAGATCGACCGGGTCGAGGCCGCGCTCCCGTCGGCGCTCAACCTGGCCGGGGCCTTCAATCGCCACGTCCTGGGAGATGACGCGTTGCGGCGGCTCGACTTCGACCTGGCGACGGCGCCGTCCGGTGACCACCTTCTCGCCGCACTGGGCTACACGACCGCGGAGATCGAGGCGGCGAATGACACGGTCTGTGGCGCCATGACTCTGGAAGGGGCGCCTCACCTGCGGGATGAACATCTGGCCGTGTTCGATTGCGCCAATCGCTGCGGCAATCGAGGCACGCGCTTCATCGCGCCGATGGGACATGTGCGCATGATGGGAGCGGTCCAGCCGTTTCTGTCCGGGGCCATCTCCAAGACCGTGAACCTGCCTCACGAGGCCACCGTGAAGGATGTCGAGGAGATCTATGTCGAGGGCTGGAAGCTGGGCCTGAAGGCGGTCGCGCTCTACCGAGACGGCTGCAAGCTCTCGCAGCCGCTGAATGCGACCTCCGGGGAGGGTGCCGTCGCCGAGGCGCCGGCCGATCGGCCGGTGCCGATCCCGGTGGCGGTGGCCCAGGCCGCGCCCCCGGTGCCGCCGGAAGAGCGCCGGGGCATGCGCCGCCGGCTGCCGAAGAAGCGCCGGGGGTTCACCCAGGAAGCCCGTGTCGGCGGACAGAAGATCTACATCCGCACCGGCGAGTACGAGGTGGAGGACGGCGAGCTGCGTCTTGGTGAGATCTTCCTGGACATGGCCAAGGAGGGCGCGGCGTACCGGAGCCTGATGAACTGCTTCGCCATCGCGGTGTCTCTCGGGCTGCAGTACGGCGTGCCGCTGGAAGAATACGTCGACGTCTTCACCTTCACCCGCTTCGAACCTCAGGGCCCGGTCTCGGGCCACCCGAACATCAAGATCGCCACCTCGCTGATGGATTACGTCTTCCGGGTGCTCGGCTACGAGTACCTGGGCCGGACCGATTTCCTGCAGGTAAAGCCCCAGGAAGCGCCCACCGGGCAGGCGGGCACGCCGCCGGCGCCGGCCGGGCGTGACCAGGAGCCGGGGCTGACCCTCATCTCGGACACGCCGGGCGAGCCGGCGGGGCGCGAGGCGGACGACGACTCATCTGTCTGCCAGGCAGAAGGCCCGGAGTCCCCGGCGGTCGGATCGGTAGACGGCAACGGCTCCGCCGGCCGGCTCGCGACGGAGTCGGATGACAGCTCGAATCTGTTCTCGATGGCGGCCGCCATCCTGGCCCGTGAATCGTCCGCGGTCCCGGCGGTCGCGACCGCGCCGCGCGTGGCGAACGA
>JBHHZI010000152.1:0-7401 GCA_046757965.1 Acidobacteriota bacterium
CGTCAGGTGCTGCTCGCCCAGACGCAGGAGCGGGAAATTCAGCGGACGGAGATGCGTCGCCAGGCTCAGAGGAATGGCGGCCGCCGTCAGCAACCGTGCCAGTGAGGCGCTGTCGCCCTCGACCCCCCGGGCACACACCTGCCAGGTGTTGGTGGCCAGGCCGAGAGTCAGCTTGCCGGCGGGGGTCAGCGACGGGATCAGCCGCAGGTGCGGCCCGATGAAGATCGAACCGATGGCGCGAGCCGGCTGCGTCGACCGGTTCCACAGGCCCAGCTCGAACCCCTCGGCCCGGCAGGTCGGATCGCCCGGGTCTTCCGGAGATGGCGGCATCGGCGTGGTGGTCTGCAGGTCGATCCAGGCGGTGCGAGCGTCGTCGTCGCTAGCGAACGAGATCTGCGGCATGGTGCGCAGACTCAGGGAGAAGGCGATGTCGTGGTCGGCGGACAGCTCGCCGATGGCCGGGAACAGGTGGAGAAAGACAGAAGAACGCAGGGCGCCGGACAGCTTGCTGTCTGCATCGAGCCACAGGGGCGCTGGAGAGGTGTCGCCGAGCATGGTCCGGAAGAAGCGCCGGAAGGTGCTCTCGGACAGGGCCAGATATGACCGCGCTGCGTCGGGCGGTGGGGGCCGGTTGCCGGCGAGCGGTGCCTGGGGGTCGTTCGGGGTGCCGTCTTCGGCCTCCCGTGTGTCCAGCGCCAGGCCGATCCACAGGGCCTGGTGAGACGTGTCGAGGGCGACCGGTCGCAGCACAAAGCGGACCGGTGTCCCACCCAGGGGAGGCCGCAGATCGATCTCACGGGCCAGGCGTGGCGCTTCCCCGATGGAGGCGAGGGTTCGTTCGAGCACCGCCCCGATCACGTTCTGCAGGTCGGCCACCTTCTTGCGCAGCTTCTTGCGCACGACATGCTTGACCAGGGGGTTGAGGATCCAGGCGCCCCGGCAGGAGCCCGGCTTCTCCACGGTCAGCCCGCCGGTACCCTTCGGCAGGCGGACCTCGCCGGAGGTCAGCGCCACGTCGCCGTCTTCGATGGACAGCGCAACGTTCATCTCGATGGGAACCGGCCGGGCAGGGTCGAGGGTGATGCCCAGATCTCGACACTTCAATCTTCCCGGCTTGCCGTTCTTCTTCATCTTGTAGGCGGCCTCGGCGTGGATGTTCGCCGCGGTGATCGAGGTGGAGAAGGTCAGCGTGTTGCCGGCGGCGAAGTCCAGGTGGGAGCGGGACAGACCGATGGTGTAGTCGACCTGATGAAATTTCCCCTTGATGCTGTCGTGGTGCCCGGCGAAGGTGCGGCCACCGGTGGGATCCGCCGGCTCTCCCTGGGCCAGCAGCGTGTCGAGGTTGTCGCGGGTGACATTGACCACGATCGCCGCAATGTCCGGCGAGGCGGGTGCGTCGGCGGCGGGCAGCGTGGCGACCGGGAGGAATAACTGGGTCGCGGCCATCATCGCGGTGGCCCTGGCCGACGTGATTCCTGCACGCACGATCCCTCCGGGGAGTTCGGGCGACGATCTCCCGCCGCCTGCTGCCTCCCACAACATCCACGAGGGTGACAGACTTCCCGGCTGGTTGCTGCCCGGCCGGTGGCGAGCAAACCCGCCGATTTCCGCCGGGCCGTGTCGCGCCTGGTCCGGTTCTGTGTCGCCCGGGCGCTCGTGATGCCCGGGCCGCGTCCGTGAGCCCTGGGTGCTAGCGCCCAGCGCGGTTGGTGTAGGCCGGTCGCCGGGGCTCCTTGACGGGGTGGTCCTGCAGGCGTTTCATCACCTCCTCCACGGCCCGGTCGAGCTGCGGGTCGCCGCCGTCGACCATCTGCGACGGATCGTCGATGACCTCGATGTCCGGCTCGACACCGTGGCCCTCCACCACCCACTCCCCGTCCTTGCTGTAGATGCCGAAGCTGGGTGCGGTGATGATGCCGCCGTCGATGAGCGAGGGCGCCCCGCTGATGCCGATCAGACCCCCCCACGTCCGGCGGCCGATGAGCGGCCCGAGGCCGGCCTCGCGGAAGTAGAACGGGAAGAGGTCGCCGCCCGACCCGCTCCAGCCGTTGATCAGCATGACCTTGGGGCCGAAGTGAGCCACCGGGGGCCATTCCCAGTCCTTGCCGTCTCGCACCGCCCAGTAGTTCAGCAGCGGCCGGTTCATCAGCTCGATGAAGCGATCCGGGATCTGCCCGCCGGAGTTGAAGCGCTCGTCGATCACCATGCCTTCCTTGGTGATCTGGCCGCGGAGCATGCGGGCCAGCTCGGTCTGTCCATTGATGCCGGTGCTGGGAACATAGACGTATCCCACCCGACCATCGGTGGCTTCCTCGACCTTGCGGCGGTTGTTCTCGATCCAGGCCAGGTTGCGCAGCCGTCTTTCACTACGCAAGGTGTGCACCAGGATGTCATGAGCGCCGTCGAGTTCCGGCTGGTCGTTCACCGTCAGCAGGACGGTCGTATCTCCCAGGCCGTCGAATGCGGCCCACGGGTCCTGCGACGTGTCGACCGGCGCGCCGTTGACGGCCAGCAGATAGTCGCCCTCGGCGACCTTCAGGCCGGGTTCGGCGAGCGGCGAGCGCACCTCGCTGTCCCAGATGCCACCGTCGATGATCTTCGCGATCCGGTAGGCCCCGTTCTCCAGGGAGAAGTCACAACCCAGCAGTCCCACCGACCCGGTGCGGGAGGATTCGGTGTCGCCTCCGAAGCGATAGGAGTGCGACGAGTTGAGCTCGGCGATCAGCTCGCCGATGACGAAGTTGACGTCCCAGCGGGTCACGGCATGGTCGAGCAAGGCCCCGTAGCGGCGGCGCATCTCGTTCCAGTTCACGCCGTGCAGGTGCGGGTCGTAGAAGTAGTCCCGCTCGATGCGCCAGGCATCGGTGAAGATCTGATGCCACTCCTCCACCGGGTCGACCTCCATCTCCAGACCCGCGACCTTGAGCGGCTTGTCCATCTTCTGGCCCTTTGCCACCTTGACGATGGCGAGCTGCTGTTTCTTGGCCACCAGCAGCTTCTTGCCGTCAGCGGAGAGGGCGTAGCCGTCGGCGTCGGCCAGGATCGTCTGCTCCTCGCGCTCCTTCAGGTCGTAGAAGACGATGGGGCTCTTGGTCTCGCCGCTTCCCGTGCGCGGCAGGCGGCGGTACAGGACCTTGCCGGCCACCGCCGCAAGATCGGTGTAGTTCCCCGCCTTGGGTGGCAGGATGACGAGGCGGTGTTCCAGCCCGTCGAGATCGATCTTCACCGGCTCGGGCTTCTTCTTGTCCTTCGCTGCCTTCTCCCCGTCTTTCTCCTTGCCGTTGTCCTTGTCTGCCGCCTTCCCCTTCTCCTTCTTGCCGTCTGCCTCGTCGTCCCCGTCTTCCTTCTTGTCCTTGTCTGCCTCGTCGCCGGCGGCTTCCTCATCGTTGCGCGAGGCCAGAGGCGAGGGGACATCATTGCGGAGTGACATGGCCGCGACGTTGGTCGTGTTCGTGTAGATCCAGGAGTTGTCCAGGTCGCTGTAGACGGGCCGGAAGGTCCTTCCGGTCAGCACGAAGAGGTACTTGCCCTCCGGGTCGAATGCCGGCCGCGACGCACTGTAGAAGCCATGCGTCACCTGATGGAGTTCGCCGTTTTTGGTGTCGTAGACGAACACCGCCGAGTTGCGGTTCTCCACGCCGCGCGAGTAGGTGAGCCACCGGCTATCGGCGGACCAGCTCACCTCGAAGGCGGAGAGGGGGCCGTGCATCAGGTACAGGCCCTTGTCCACCCTTACGACCTTGTCTGCGTCGACGTCGTAGTAGTTGATGTTCATGGCCTGGTCGGCGAAGGCCAGCTTCTTGCTGTCCGGGGACCAGAAGAGGTTGTAGCGAAAGCCCGGTCCCATGGAGGTCAGGGTCTTCTCCTCGCCGCTGCCGCTGGCCGGCCGCACGGTGAGCTCGTACTCGCCGGAGGCGTCACTGAAGTAGGCGATCTGCTTGCCGTCGGGAGACCACGCCGGATAGCGTTCCGCCACGCCGGAGGTACGGGTGAGGTTGCGGATGATGCCGTGCTCGGCCGGAACGCTGAACAGCTCGCCCCGCGCGGCGAGAACCACCCGCTTTCCCGACGGGGAGATGTCCCCGCCGGAGATGCGGCGGGCCACCTTGACGCGGTGCGGCTTCAGCGTGGCCCGGTCGGTGACCACCTCGACGACCACCTTGGTCTGCTGGCCGCTGTCCATGTTGAACAGGAACAGGTCGCTTCCCGCGGTGAAGACGATGTCGTCCGCACCGGCGGCCGGGAAGGAGACGTCGAACTTCTTGAAGAAGGTCAACTGCTGCAGGCCATTGGTGACCGTGTCCAGCGACCAGAGGTTGGCGCGCTTGTTCTGGTCACGGTCCGAGAGGAAGTAGAGGGTGTCCCCGTGCCACATGGGCTGGGCGTCGTTGGCGACGTCATGGGTGAGGTTTTTCGCCGTCAGGTCCTCGAGGTCGAACGTCCAGATGTCCGGCGCCATGCCACCCCGGTAGCGTTTCCAGGTGCGAAAATCGCGGCTGATGGGGATGTAGGCCAGCGTGTGCCCATCCGCGGCGATGCTGCCGAACTCGCCATACGGCACCGGCAGCTTCTCCGGCAGCCCGCCGTCCACCGAGACCTTGTAGAGCTGGTTGAACCGGTTGGTGCCGCTCTGCATGGGTGAGGCGAACAGGATCGATCGCCCGTCGGGATACCAGGCGAGCATCCGGTCGGGAGCCGGATGGTGGGTCAGGCGCTGCGGCAGGCCGCCGCCGGCGTCGACCACGTAGATGTCGCCGTTGCCGTCGTAGTTGCCGGTGAAGGCGATTCGGGAGCCGTCCGGTGAAAAGCGCGGGAACGATTCCTGCCCGGGTGGTGTGCTGAGCCGCTGGGCCGTGCCGCCGTCCTTGGCGACCACCCAGATATCTCCGGCATAGACGAAGGCGATCTGCGTGTCGGAGACATCCGGCATGCGCATCATCTGGGCATCCAGGCTGGCATGCGCCGGCGCGGCCAGCAGCAACACGCCGCAGGTGAACATCGTGAGGGATACAAGATGACGTCTCGGCCCATGCATCACTTCTCTCCTCCGTGAGCGAGGAGCCTGCGCTCCTCGCCATCCTCGGTTTGCGTCGGGTCCTTCTCCAGACGACAAGAGTCGCCGCCAACGTGTACGCGCCATCGACCCGCAAGGTTTTCCGCGCAGGGGATTCCCGTCCCTGCCTGCCGCACCCCGTTCGTGGACGGATTCACCCTCCGGAGCCGGCAGCCTGCGAGCCACCGGTCCCGGCCCGCGGATCGACCCGCGTACCGGGTCCACCGGCGGAAACGTCCCCGGACGCGCTCTGCAGGCGGTGTCATGCGCCCCTGCGGTCGTCCATGATCCGGCCATCGCGGAGATGGATCACGCGGTGAGTGCGCCTGGCCACGAAGAGATCAAGAGTGAGGACCACAGGATGTGGCCATTCTGCCACAGATTCTCGAAGACGTGCAGGACATCCGCCAGAATAATGATGAAGGGCTTGCGGGTCGGCGCCCTGGACAACAGGCACTGGCTGCATCCGGCCGCCACACAGTGCGGCCCTCCCCTCCCAGCCGCCGATTGTCATCCGGATGGCCTTCTCCATAGTCAGCCCTCCCCGCGGCGTTGCCACACGCCCGGTTCCCGCGGCTGCCCGTAGAACGCCACAACCCGCCCCGGGGTTCCACCTGTGGGCCGGGTCAGGGCAGGAGCACCGGCGGCGGAGCGGGGACGGGCGCATCTCAAGAGGGTCCGAGGCACAAAAGGTCCTCAGGAGCGCAATACCTCACCGCCCCGGGTCATGCAGGCTCCCCGACCCCCGGTAGCGCCTCGACACCTGCCAAGTTGCAGGAATCCGGGTGTCGCCATGCCGTCCAGCTTCGATCTTCTACCCGGACACCATGCGGAAACGACGGGCGCACGACCACATTCTGGATGCGCGATTTGCTGGCAGCACACGATGTGATTTCTTTGTTGACAGGCCGTGTGCCATTTGTGTATAAGGGAGCCAGGAAATCGGCGGAGTCGCTTGCCACAACAGCAGCAGATTCGTCGACCACGTCGCAGTGCCTGCCGCGATGACTGCTGTCGCAGCCGTGATCGATGGCCGGTGGCTTGCTGTGTCGTTTGACTGGCTCGGTGTGGTGAAGTCATCTGCCGGTGGTCCGTGTCCGGGGCCAGATTCATCTGAGCCGTTGTCCGGTCGAACATGGGCATTTGCGAAAGGGCTCCGAGCGGGCTCAGCGAACAGGGGGCTGTCATGGGAAACCGCGGGACCAGTCGAATCCAGACGCATGGCGAGGCCAGTGTCGGCTCGGTCAACAGGTTCAGCCGGTGTAGAGATACGCGCAAGGACACCGAGGGGCCGTCCCGGAATCCCTGGAAACCGTGGTGCTGGCTCTCCTCCATGGTTGTGCTTCTGTGCATGGGTGGCGTCGCGCCCGGTGTATCCCTCGCACAGGATCTGCCTACGACGAGGATGGCCGGCCGATCAGACAGCGTCTGTATGACGGGTCGAACCTGGCGCTCCCGGTGAGTGAGACCCAGGTTTATCCGGACAGACTGGGTCGCATCGTCAAGCAGGTGGATGCCATGGGGGCGGCGAGCCTCACGCGCTATGACGGCCTGGGGCGGCCGGTGTGGCAGCAGGTGCCGACGGGCAGCGAGGCCACGGTGGAGTTTGACGCCAACGGCAACGTCACCCGCCGCACCGTGACGCGCTTCACCCAGGAGCCGGATTTCGGGTTGCCGCCGGCGGCGGACCTGACGGCCCCCATCACCCAGCAGACCGACTTCACGTATGACACCCTGGACCGGCTGGTGACGGTGACCGATGCCGCCGGGGGGGTCAGCACCCGTGTCCATGACAGCCGGGGCGTGGTGCGCCGCACCATCGACGCGCTGGGCAATGTGGTGGAGGCGGACGTCGATGCGCTGGGGCGGACCACGGCGAGCCGCCAGGAGAAGCGCACCGGCGGCTCGGGCAGCGGCGCGCTGGAGGCCAGCCTCGAGACGCGCTTCACCTATGACGACGCCTCGCGCCTCCTTGCGCAGATCGATGCCCTGGGGCGGGTGACGCGCTACACCTACGATGGCCTGGGACGCCGCATCGAGCGGCGCTATGAGGGTCTGGCGGGGGACACGGCCCGCACCGCGCGCTGGTTCTATGATGCCGATGGGCGGGTGGTGACCCGCATCGACGACCGGGGGGTGTGCGTCAAGCAGAGCTTCGACAGCCTGGCGCGCCTGACCCGCGCCGAGGCCTATGAGAGTTGCACGGTCAGCGGCACTGCGGTGACGGCCTTCGACCGGGGAGCTCTGGCGGGCACGTTCGCGCAGACCTTCACCTATGATGGCCTGGGCCGGCTGCTGACCCGGCAAGAAGAGGCCACGGCCACCGGGGTGACCCCGGTCACGCCGGG
>JBHHZI010000153.1:0-7271 GCA_046757965.1 Acidobacteriota bacterium
GGCTGCTGTGGGAACGGCGCGGACCGCAGCGAGCGGCCGAACGGCAGAACCGCGCCGGCGACCGCGCCCTCTCGGCGCCGCCGCCGCCGGTGCCGCGTGGTGAACCGCTTGCCGGATTGCTGGCGGGCCTGGGCTCGGGCGCATTCATGGCCGCAGGCCTGGCGGGTCTCTATCTCCTGGCGCTGAGGGGCGGCCCCCTGCTGGCGGACGCGGCGCCGCGCGTGGCCGATCGGGTCACCGCGATCGGGGCGGGCACTCCGGTCCGTTTCCTCCTGCTCACCCTCTTCCTCTCGGGACTGCACTCTCTGCTCGAGGAGTACTACTGGCGGTGGTTCGTGTTCGGGCGGCTGCAGAGACGACTCGGCCGGGTCTCGTCCGTGGCGCTCTCCAGCCTCGCCTTCACGGCGCATCACGTCATCGTGCTCCATGCCTTCGCGGGTCCGGACCACGTGACCGCCACGGCATGTTTGTCGGCGGCGGTGGCGGCCGCCGGAGCACTCTGGGCACTTCTCTACGTCCGGTACGCTACGCTTGCGCCATCATGGCTCTCGCATCTGCTCGTCGACGTCGCCATCATGGCCATCGGGTACGACCTCGTCTTCGGTGGCTGAGGCGCGTGTTCCACGTTGACCCCATGCGACGCGACCCGCGGTTCCGCGAAGGATGGACATGAAGGATCGCTGGGGAGCCGGGCCGGACACCGGCGGCGACCTCGCGGCTCTCGTCCACCTGGCACGGTGCGTCGGCGCGGACCCACGCCTGGTCCAGCCAGGCGGAGGCAACTGTTCCGTCAAGACGGTCCTCGACACCCCCGTCTCGCCATCCGAGGACGTGCTGCTGGTGAAGGGCAGCGGCCACGACCTGCGCAGCGTCGGCCCCGAGGGCTTCACCCGGTTGTCCATCGAGCGGCTGGGCACTCTTCGCGACCGCAACACGATGGACGACGAGACGATGATGGACATCCTCCGCGCCTGCATGCTCCATCCGCACACCGACCCGTTTCCCAGCGTCGAGACGCCGCTGCATGCCTTCCTGCCGCATCGCGTCATCCTTCATACTCACGACATCGCCACACTCGGACTCACCGATCTCCCGGCGGCCGCGTCGGGCGCCCTCATCGAGAAGATCTACGGCGACCGCCTGACGGTCCTCCCGTACGCTCGCCCCGGCTGGCCTCTGGCTCGCCTGCTTCTCGACCGCCTGCCGGAGGTGCTCGACGGCGACCGTCACGGTGTCGTGCTCTCGCACCATGGTCTGGTCGTCTGGGCGGACACGCCGGAGCAGTGTTACCGACGACTGTGTGAGCTCATCGATGCGGCCGAAGGGCACGAGAGCGCGCGTCGCGCCATGGCCGTGAGCGACGCGGCAGCCCTTCATCCCGCCGCTGATGCGCTCGATCACCGGGCAGCCATTCTTCTGCCGGTGATCCGCGGCGCACTGTCCGGCTCCCGTCACCTCATCCTGCATCGGGACATCTCGCCGGAGATCCTCGACTTCTGCAGGCGGCCGGACTGTGCCGATCTGTGCCGGCGCGGCATGGCCACCCCGGACCACATCCTCTGGGCCGGCCCCCGGCCGCTCGTCGTCCCGATCGATTTCGACTCCCCGAAGATCGAGTGGATATCCGCGTGCCGGCTGGCGCTGCAGCGCGAACGGGAGGTCTACGTCCAGACCCACCGCCGGCATGCCACTGCCGGACAGGCACCCCTGGATGACTGGGCCCGGGCCGTTCTCGTTCCGGGCCTGGGACTGGTGAGCGCCGGCACGGATGGGGCCACGGCCCGGACGGCCGCGGCCTGCACGCGGGCCACGCTCGAGGTCATGCAGAGCGCCGAGGCGATCGCACGGTTCGAGGGCCTTTCCCCGGAGGACATGTTCGAGTTCGAACACTGGCCTCTGGAGCGGCGCAAGCTCGAAGATCTCCGGGCAACACGGCAGGCACGGCAGCTTCTGCCGGGGCGGGTCGCCCTGATCTTCGGCGCCGCCAGCGGCATCGGCGCGGCGGCCGCCGAACGCTTCGCCCGGGAAGGCGCCCACGTGGTCTGCTCGGACCTGGACGGCGCTGCCGCCGGCCGCGTTGCCGCAGCCATCGGGGACACCTATCCCGGCCGTGCCATCGGCCTCGGCACGGATGTGTGTGATGATGGCGATCTGCGGCAGGCGGTCACGCGGACCGTCCTCACCTTCGGCGGCCTGGATATCGTCTTCTACACCGCCGGACGGGCGCCGACCTTCTCACGCATCGTGGATCTGACCCGCGAGGACCTGCAGGCCCAGCTCGACGTGCACTACCTCGGCGCCCTCCTCGCCCTGCGCGAGGCGGGCCGGGTGCTTCGCCGCCAGGGTCTGGGAGGTGCCGTGATCGGCTCGGTCTCCAAGGCCGCCCTGGCCCCCGGCAAGGATGCGGCGGCGTACGGCGGCAGCAAGGCGGCCTTGCAGCACGCGCTGCGCATCGCGGCGCTGGAATTCGGTGAGGACGACATCCGGGTCAATGCCATCAACGCCGACCAGGTGGATACGCCGCTGTTCAGGCGCTTCGTGGCCGCCCGGGCACAGAGCGCCGGACGGAGCATCGAGGAACAGCTCGACCGCTACCGGCAGCGCAACGCTCTCGGGCGGTCGCTGATCCCTGCCGGCGACGTGGCGGAGATGGCGGTGCTCCTCGCCAGTGACCGGTTCGCGCACACCACCGGCGACATCCTGACCATCGATGGCGGCCTGCCCGACGCCTTCCCCCGGTAACCCCCCGGCGGATTCTGGGCCAGCAATCTTCGCCCCACCGGGCACGAGCTGCGCGCGGCCAGGTACGAAAACGAAACTGCGGTCCTCCCTTCCCACGATCGAATCTGTACATATTCATATCTAGATTTTCGAATAGCTATCGAGATTTTTGTGTATATATTACCAAGGAGCGCCATTCCGGCGCCGTGGAAGAGACCATCTTGCGCCCTGCGGGCCTGCCAGCTCGACACCGCTCCCCGCCGCCCTCCCCGGGGGTGCTGCGGATCGTCCTGGCGCGCCCGGCGGGTTTCGGGTTCACGAGCCACCTGACCGCCTGCGTCGCCGCGCGCCACGAGGAGGACACCCGGGACCTCGACGATGACCCGAGAATACGGGAGGCCGAGACGTCTCCGACCGGCGGCTCCGGCGGCCGGGGCTCGATTCCCGGAGGCACGACTCCACAGAATCAGACCGGCGCGGGAAACTGAGACCCGCGCATGCGATCTTCCTCGTGGATCTCGCGACACCCCCGGATTGCCGGCATCCCGCTGGCCCAGGCGGCTGCCCTGGCCGCGGTGGCAGCGCTTTATCTGGGAGGGGGTCTCGGGTTCGTCGAGAACCGGATCACCGACGCCCGGTTCCGACTCTCCGGCCGTCCCGCCAGCGGCGACCTCGTCCTGGTCACCATCGACCCGCACAGCCTGCGCATGCTGGACACCTGGCCCTGGCCCCGCGGGTATCATGCCACCGTCGTCGACAACCTGGTCGGCGCCGGGGCGCATCGCATCGCCTTCGATGTGGAGTTCAGTTCTCGCTCCCGACCTGACGAGGACCGGGAGTTTGCTCGCTCCCTGGAACGGGCTCACACACCGGTCATCCTGCCGGTCGTCACCCGGTTCGACCCGACGACGCAGACCCGCACCACCGCCTATCCCCTTCCCGGTCTTCGTCCGTTTGCGTCTCTGGCGTCGATCAACGTGGGGCCGGATCCGGACGGCATCCTGCGCGGCTATCGTGCCGTGCAGACGATCGGTACGGAGAGACTCCCCACTCTCGCCGCCGCCCTGTCGGCACGATCGTCTTCCGGGCGCGACCGGTTCTTCATCGACTTCGGTATCGACCCGGCGTCGATACCCCGGCTCTCCTACGTGGATATCGTCGCCGGACGATTCGATCCGGAGTCCGTGAAGGGGAAGACCGTCGTCATCGGCAGCACTGCCGTCGAGCTGGGCGATCTCGTGGCCGTGCCGGTTCACGGCACGCTTCCGGGCGTCATCGTACAGGGGCTGGCCTTCGAGTCCTTGCACCAGGGACGTGCGCTGGTTCGCTCCGATTCCTGGGCGACCCTTCTCGTCACCTGCCTCCTGGCTCTTCTTCTCGGTCCGTTCCTGGCCGGCCGCCCCTGGCGTCCGGGACTCCTCGTGCTGGCCGTCGCAGCCGCCATGCTGTGGAGCACGGCGTGGATTCTCTACGTCCATGCCGGGCTCCTGCTGCCCATCTCCCCGGCGTTTCTCGGCCTCCTCGCCGTGTACTCCGTCTCTCTGGTGACCCGCCTCGATCTGCAGTCGATGCGCCTGGCGCTCCAGCGCCAGACGATCCGACGCAAGGAGAGCCTCATCCAGCGGGTGATGGAATCGAGCTTCGATGCCATCGTCACGGTCGACGACCAGCATCTCGTCACCAGTTGCAACGCGGCCACCTCCCAGATGTTCCGCTGCCCTGCCGCCGAGATTCTCTCTCAGCCCCTCTCGCGCCTGCTCGGAACCATGCCCGGCACGGCCCGGGCGCCGGGAGAGCCGGTGGAGACCACCGGCCGGCGGCGGGACGGCTCGACGTTCCCCCTCGAGATGGTCATCAGCGAGATCGTCACGGAGAACCAGAAGCTACACGTGGCCCTGCTCAGAGACGTGACGGAGAAGCGCGAGCAGCAGGCAGCCCTCCAGCACCAGGCGTTCCATGATGCGCTCACGGACCTGCCGAATCGATTCCTGCTCCAGCAACGGATGGAAGAGAATCTCGACCAGGCCCGACGATCCCAGCGTCCCGTGGCCTTCCTCATCCTCGACCTCGACCGCTTCAAGGAGGTCAACGACACACTGGGACACCATGTTGGTGATCAGATGCTGCAGCAGATCGCCCACCGGCTACGGTTGCCCCTCCGCCCGGGAGACACCGTCGCCCGGCTGGGCGGCGACGAGTTCGCGGTTCTGCTGCCGGAGACGGACTGTGCCGGCGCGGTGCGCATCGCCCGGGAATTCCTTGCCATCCTCGAGCGCCCGTTCACCATCCAGGGGTTCGGCCTGACCGTGGGCGCCAGCATCGGCGTTGCCCTCTACCCGGACCATGGCCACGACTCGTTCCTCCTGCTGCAGCGGGCCGACGTGGCCATGTACATCGCCAAGCGCGAGATGAGCGGTGTCTCGGTGTATGACGCCCACAAGGATGACCACAGCCTGCGCCAGCTCACGTTGACCGGCGAGTTGAAGGAGGCGATCGAGCTCAACAACTTCCTGCTCTGCTATCAGCCCAAGCTCTTCTGCTCTGACGACCGGCCTGCCGGCATGGAAGCTCTGGTGCGCTGGCAACACCCGCGGCACGGTCTGTTGCCACCGGACGAGTTCATCGGCCTGGCGGAGAATACCGGCCTGATCCGACCGCTGACCTACTGGGTGCTCAACACGGCGCTGAAGCAGTATGCCGGCTGGCGCGACGAGGGTGTCGAGGTCCCCATCGCCATCAACCTCTCCGCCCAGAGCCTGAGCGAGCGAGACCTCCCGTCCAATCTGCGGGACATGCTCCACGATCTGCGACTACTCCCGGAGAACCTGATCCTCGAGATCACCGAGAGCGTGCTGATGGAAGACCCCGAACGATCGATGGAGATCGTCACGGCACTGGCCAGGATGGGAATCGGCATCTCCATCGACGACTTCGGCACGGGATACTCGTCGCTGGCCTACCTCAAGCGCCTGCCCGCCCGCGAGATCAAGATCGATCGCAGCTTCATCAGCAACATGGACAAGAACTCCGACGACACCGTCATCGTGCGCTCGACCGTCGATCTGGCGCACAATCTCGGACTGCGCGTGGTGGCCGAAGGAGTCGAGACCGCCACCGTCTGGCAGCAACTGAAGGTGCTGGGCTGCGATTCCGGGCAGGGCTATCTGTTCAGCGCGCCGGTGCCGGCGGACGAGTTCATCGAGTGGTTCCGGCTGGCGCGAGACCGGCCGCCCGCTCTCGACGCCACGCCGTTGAGGCTGGCCACTCCGCCCTCCCGCTGACCGGCGACCCGGCCGGTCGCCCCACGCATCCGCCGCGCGGTAGAATCGTGCCAGGGCACCGGGAGGACGCCGCTCCATGGGACAGCACGACGTCAGTGAGCCACGCGACGGCGAGGACCGGCGACGATTCGTCAAGCGATTGATCGACGACGTGCACGCCCTGGACCAGATGATCCAGGACGACGTATTCGAGACCGGCACGCACCGGATCGGCGCCGAGCAGGAGATGTTCCTGGCGGACAACAGCGGACGCCCCCTCTGTGCCGCCCTCGAGGTGCTGGACGCCATCGATGACTCCCATTTCACCACCGAACTCGCCCTGTTCAATCTCGAGCTGAATCTCGACCCGCTGGACTTTTCCCGCGACTGTCTCGGACAGATCGAGCGGGATCTGACACGCCGGCTGCGCCAGGCGGAGGTGGCCGCCGGCAAGTGCGGGGCCCACATCGTCCTCACCGGCATCCTGCCGTCCCTGCGAAAGTCGGACATGGCCGTCGACAACATGACCCCGCTGCCGCGGTATGCCGCGCTGAACCACTCCGCCAATCTTCTCAGGGGCGGGCCGCGTCATTTTCGCATCACAGGGGTCGACGAACTGAATCTGACCCACGACTCCGTGATGCTCGAATCGTGCAACGCCAGCTTTCAGGTCCACTACCAGGTCTCGCCGCATGACTTCGTCCCGCTGTACAACGCCAGTCAGGCCTTCGCCGCCCCGCTGCTGGCCGCTGCCGCCAATTCGCCCCTGCTGTTCGGACACCGCCTCTGGCAGGAGACGCGCATCGCATTGTTCGAGCAGGCGGTGGACACGCGACGGACCGGTACCGACCGGCGATTCCATCCGCGGGTTCAGTTCGGCCAACAGTGGCTGCGCGGATCCGTGGTGGAACTGTACCGGGAGGATATCTCCCGTTTCCGGACCCTCATGAGCAACGTCGATGACGAGGATCCCTTCGCGTGCCTCAGACGCGGCGAGTTGCCCCGGCTGCTGGCGCTGCGGCTGCATACCGGGACGGTCTGGCGGTGGAACCGCGCGTGCTACGGCGTTCTGGACGGCAAGGCTCACCTCAGGATCGAGAATCGTGTTCTCCCGTCGGGCCCGACGGTTGCCGACGAGGTGGCCAGCGCCGCGCTGTGGCTCGGTCTGATGGCTGCGGAAGAGGCAGACCCCACGCGGTTCGCCAGCGTCATGGAGTTCGAGTCGGCCAAGGAGAACTTCATCGCCGCGGCCCGCCACGGGCTATCCGGCCAGTTCGAGTGGATCGGCGG
>JBHHZI010000154.1:0-7252 GCA_046757965.1 Acidobacteriota bacterium
AAGAGTCGCCGGGCCGGTGCGCGGTCGGTATCGGCAGGCGACGCGGCCGGACCGAGAATCGGCCCATCGGCCGGCGAGGGACGGCACCGTGCCGGCCTGTGGAGCTTCGGAGATTCGGTGCGGCTGGCGGCCATCCTCGGCGTCTCCCCCGCGCCGCCGCTGCAGCGCGCTCGCATCTGGGCCCATCTGAACGACGAGCGGATCGCGGCACTGGTGAAACGGATACGCGAACAGCTCGATGGGCTCGCCACAGAGGGCATCCGCCTGGCCAAGCTCGCCCGTGTCGGTGGCTTTCCCCGCCGCGACCTGGCGCGGGAACTCCTGTTCCTCCTGCCGGCGTCGGAGCGGCGCTATCTGCTCCTCCCGTGCGGCGGCGATCGGGCTGAGCCCTCCATCGCCGGCTGGCCCGCGCAGCCCGCGACGACCGCGGGCGTGTGGCTGGATCTCGGCGCCATCATCCTCCGCTGTCTTCTGGCCTGGGATGTTCTCCTGCCCGCGGCACACGAACACCCATAGGTGGCCGTCAGCGGGCCGCCCACGGCGGCAACATCAGGGAGACCGACCGGGTCAGCGTCGAGACAGGCGCTCGGCGACCAGGACCTTGACGATGTCGACCCCCACGAACGGCAACAACGTCCAGGTCAGCAACGCCATGGTGCCGTGTGGCGCCGCCGGAACCACCGCCCACATCCAGAGGACGCCGCCGGCGTGAATCACCGCGAGCCCGGCGAGCCCGGCCCCGACGCGGCCTCCCACACCCTGCGCGCGGCTCGCCAGCCAGCCGATGATTCCGGCGGCGAGCGGGTACGACAGGAGATAGCCGGCGGTGACCCCGCCCAGGGCGGCAAGACCGGCGGCCCCACCGCTGAACACCGGCGCACCGGCCGCCCCCATGCCGATGTAAAGCCCCAGGCTGGCAGCACCCCACCAGGCGCCGAGCTGATAGGCCGCCAGGGCGACGATGAAGACCTGAAAGGTGAACGGCACCGGCGTGAACGGCAGTGGCAGCCGGATCTGCGCGGACACCGCGACCAGGAGTGCAAAGGCCAGGGCCAGGCCGACACGACCGGAGGCGGTGCGGACCGGGGCGATGACCGGCACCTTGACGGTCTCGGAGTCGGATCTCATGGCATCCTCCCTTGCGAATCGTGCAGGCGGCGGCCCCACGCGCGCGGGCATTCTACCGCAGTGATCCCGACCCCGCCATCGGCAGATGCGGTCTGGAGACCCGTTCTCCATTGTCGGGACGCGTGGCCGGATGGTAACATCGGCCTCCAGACAGGACCCTCCGGTGACTTTGATGAATGACGAGAAAGAATCCGTGCAACCCGACGAGACCTTGTCGGCTCCCCTCGGAACCCTCGATGAGGACGCGCTCTACGCCGCAGAGCTCGCCGAGCTGGATAATCTCACCCCGGAGCAACTCGCCGAACTCGACGCCCAGATCGGGGGCCAGGACCTGTACGCCGGCATCGAGGAGTACCGGGATCAGGATAACGACCTGCTCACCGGCGTCACGCCCGACGATGACGTGACCGAAGAGGATCTGGACGCTCAGCTGGCCGACTACCTGGATCTCTCCGAGCTGGCCGACCTGGATCTCGACGCCGATCCGGTCGATGTGGATGACGAATGGCGAGACGCGGAGCTCGAGAAGCTCATCATCGGAGAAGGGGGCAGTTCGTCGGGCTCCGGCAAGTACCTGTTCATCGCCATGTCCGTCCTCGGCCTCGGCCTGCTGGGCTGGGCCGCGTTCGCCCCGACACCCGTCTCCGAGGCCGAGCGCCTGGCGGCCCTGCCCCCGCTCCCCGAACTGGACCCCGAGCCGCCGCCGCCCCCACCGCCGCCGCCCCCACCGAAACCCTCTCTGGATCTGTTCGAGGTGCAGACCGACTTCGACGGGAACAAGCTGATCTCCTACACCATCCAGTCGCATGACGACCTCCAGACCATCGGTGAGAAGCTGCACGACGTCACGGGCGTCCCGCGCCCGGTGACCTACCTCGCCGTCGAGGACGCGTACTGGCGCAAGTACTTCTCCTATGCGAAGCAGAATGCCGAGGTGGTCTCTCCCGAGCATGTGGCGGGGCACATCGGCGAGACCATCAAGATCCCGGTGCCCATCCCCGAGTTCCCGGATTTCGATCTGGCCCGGCTGGTGGAGGAATACAACCAGCCCCCGGCGCCGGCCCCCCCGACCGCCTCGAACTGACCTGCCGGGCGCGTTTGCGCCCCCCCGGACCCGACCCTATATTCGCTCCGGCCGGACCTCGAGCCGTCCGCGCCGGGGGAGAATTGATGAACGAGCCGCTGACCGTCCGGATCTTCGGCCGCCGCCGCGAACTCCTGGTCGACAGGTCGTACCAGCATCGGATGTCGCTGTTCACCACGCTCCTGGCGATGCTCCCACCGGGCATCTTCTTCGGCGTGTATTACCTGATCACCTCGGAAGGATCCCGGCGCATCGTGGAGGCCAGCCCCGGTCTCGAGCCGCTCATCCGCGGACAGGACCGCACGGAGAACCTCCTCATCCTGGCCGCGCTGATGTTCTACGGGCTCGGGGTCTATCTCGTATCCCTGATGGAATCCCATCGCACGGCGGGTTTTCTCTGGCGGCTGAATCAGAGCGTGCGAGAGCTACGGGAGGGCCGCTACGGACGCATCTTCCGGCCCCGCCGCGACGACAACTTCACCCATCTGGCGGAGATGACCAATGGACTGAGCCATGACCTGAAGTCGCGGGTCGAGGCGGATCTGGCCCTGCTCGACGACGTCAGCCGCACCCTCGATGGCTACCTCTCCGCGACACCCGACGCGGCGGCACCCCGCCCCGAGCGCCTGACCGAGCTCCGAGGCCGAGTCGAGGCGATGCGCGCGTTGAAGCGGAGCTGTCTGGCCGACGATGCTCCACCGGTCCCGGCGGATATCCCCGCGGTGTTCGACACGACACCTCCGGCATCATCGCCGGGCAACACCGCCAACGATCCTCTCACCCGTTGACCGGCGGCGCGGGACGGGCGCCGAAGATTCCCGATCCGACGCGCACCAGGGTGGCCCCCTCTTCCACCGCGATCTCGTAGTCAGCGCTCATCCCCATGGACAGATCAGGGTGCGGGGGCAACAGTCCCTCATCCGCCGCCGACCGTGCGAGGGCCGCCAGATGTCGAAAGTGGGGCCGGGCCCCCTCCGCCGTCGGCGTGCGAGGCGGCAGGGTCATGAGCCCTCGCAGCGGCAAGGCCACCTCACGGGCCAGGTCGGACAGGAGGGCGCACAGATCCTCCGGTGGCACTCCGGACCGCTCCCGCGTCCCGGCCAGGTCGACCTGCACGAGAAGGTTGATCGACCGCCCCGCCTCCCGTGCCCCGGCAGCGAGGCGTCGGGCCACCGCCAGTGAATCCACGGTGTGGACCCAGTCGAAGATCCGCGCCGCGCGCCGCGCCTTGTTTCCCTGCAGATGGCCGATGAGATGCCACTCCACGGCAGCAGCGAGATCGGCCGCCTTGCTCTCGGCCTCCTGGACACGATTCTCTCCGAGACGCCGGTGGCCGGCGCGGACGATGTCACGCAGCCGCTCCACGGGGAACTGCTTGCCGACGGCCACCAGGCGAACCCCTGCGGGATCGCGCCCGGCTCGCCGGGCCGCCGCATCGATCCGCTCCCGCACATGTGCCAGCCGATCTGCGGTATCCACCTGCTAGACTCCCTGTTCGTGGTGTCGAGTCCGCCCATCGGATGGTGACACGACGTCACGGCTCACACAACCGGAGACATCATGCCCGCACTGCTGCCGTTTCGAGCCTGGCGTTATGCGACCGACGTGGTGGGCGCCCTGGCAGACGTCGCTACGCCGCCGTATGACGTCATCTCCCCGGAGCGTCGCCGGCAGCTCGCCGCCCGCAGCCCGCACAATCTCGTCCATCTCACCCTCCCACTGTCCGAGGGTTCCCGGAATCCCTACGAGGCGGCCGCGCACCGGTTTGCAGGCTGGCGGCGCAGCGGTGCCCTGCGCCAGGACAGCGTGCCGACCCTCACGATTCACCGGCAGACCTACACGATCCCGGACAGCAGCGAGACACGGACCCGCGTCGGGGTTCTCGGGCTGCTCTCCCTCGAGGCGATCCCGGCCGGAGCGGTGCGCCCGCACGAGCGCACCCTCGACGCGCCCCGCGAGGACCGGCAGCGACTCATCCAGACCGTCGGCGCCCAGCTCTCACCCATCTTCATGCTCGCGGCCGACCCGGAAGGCTCCCTCTCCACACTCCTTGCCGGCGCCCTGCCGCGAGCGTCGGCGGAGGAATACGTCGATGACGACGGCGTGCGTCACGTCGTCGAGATCGTTGACGATCCCGACACGCTCCGCGCCATCGACGCGCTGCTCACACCGCGTCCGCTGGTCATCGCAGATGGACATCATCGCTTCGAATCGGCCCGGGCATGCCATCGCGCCCTCTCCGCGGCTACCGGCGTCAGCGAGACAGCGCGCCGCGCGTGTGGCCGGGTGCTGGTCGAGGTGGTCAGCGCCGCGAGCCCGGGGCTCGTCATTCTGCCGACCCACCGCACCCTCTCACAGGTCGATGGATTCGACCCCGCCGTCCTGGTCGCGCGCCTGGCGGGCGACGCGCAGGTGACGCCCATGCCGCTCCAGCCCGGCCGGAGTGCTGCCACCATCGAGAAGCAGCTCGTCGCGGCGGGCCCCGGCACTCTCGGGATGGTCGCCGGGAGTCCGCAGCGTGCCTGGTTGATCGAATGGCGAGACCGGGGCGGGAACGAGCCGGCCGATCCCCTCGACCGGCTTGACGTGGTCTTCCTGCACCGGCATGTTCTCGATGAGTGTCTCGGCATCGACGACGAGGCCATCGCGGATGGACGGCACATCGGATTCATCAAGAGCATTCCCGAGGCGATCGAGCAGCTCGACTCCGGCGCCGTGCAGGCTGTGTTCCTGCTCAACTCGACGCCGCTCGCGGACCTGGAGAAGGTCACCGAGGCCGGACAGCGCATGCCACAGAAATCCACCTACTTCTACCCGAAGGTGCCGGCAGGTCTCGTGGTTCATGCCTTCGAGTGAGGACTCTGCGGACCAGAAGCCGCGGCGGGCGCCTGCCCGGTGATTGCGGCGCTTTTCCGCCTCGACTAGACTCTTCGTGTCACCGTACGGAGTCAAGATGACCTGGCATCAGCGCGCGGTCCTGCTTTCTCTTGCCCTCACGGCGGCGCTCGCCCTCGCCCCGGCCACGGCGCAGACGGCCGGCCAGCAGGCAACGAGCCCACCCGCCGGTCCGGCGCCCGCCGTGGTGCTCGTCGGGACGGATTACCCGCAATACAAGGAGGTCGTCGGCCACCTGTCGCTCCTCGGCGGGCACGACGCGAAGGTGATGAGCGATGTGGCGCCGGAGTACAGGCGCCTGTCCCTGGCGGACATCGAGACCACCCCCTTTCTTCCGGAAGGGTTCTCCATCGATCAGACCGTGTCCACGGGAGTGGACCTGCCCGTGAATCTCAACTTCGTTGTCGATGACGAGGGTCGCGGCGCCTGTTTCAACCCGGAAGTGCCTTACTGCACCGGCTTCGAGCTGCTGAACCGATGGCTCGAGAGCGCCGGCCTGACCATCGACAGCGAGGCCAAGGCGGGCAAGCTCGCACGATTCGTCGTGGGACTGGGTCTGTCGACGGTGCACCACCCGAGAGATTTTCTCTTCTTCCGGATCTCCCAGCCGTTCGGAGTCGAGAACTACCAGTACTTCGACAGCATCGATGCGCTCTATGACAAGAGCCGGGCCGCGTACCGGACCGAGGCAAAACAGAAGGAATTCGAGGCCATGTCCGCGAAGTACCGCGACGTCATCCACCCACCGACGATGTTGGCGACCGACGACGGGTTTCTCTTCGAGGCCTTCACCTACAAGATCATGCGATCGGCTGGAGACCTGCGCCAGTGGCGCATCATGGTCCATCGGGACGGCACGGTCCAGGTCGACCTGCAGACTCTCGAGACGGGAATCGGTGAACTGTACTGGTCCTGGGCGCCCTGAGACACGGGTGACATCGCCACGGGGTCGCCGTCCCGCGCTCCCCGGCGTCCGCGCCGGTCTCCTCCTGGCGCTGCTGATGGCATCGACCGGCTGCCGCATTCTCGCCCGGCCCAATCCCCAGTTGCCACCGGAGATGCGGCCGCCGGAGGGTCCACGGGCGGCCGCCGCAGAGACGCCGTCCGCGCCGGGGCCCGCGGTGTCGCCCGGGGCCGGCACCGCGCCGTCACCACCCCCTCCCGGCCCGCAGGGAGCCTCGTCGGCCACACCGGTGCCGGCCGGGAACATCGTTGCGCTGCCGCCCGCCCCGCGGCTCACCGAGGGCAAGTCCGGCCGGCTGTTCATCGAACCGGTGAATCCGCTCCCTCCCGACGCCAGCACCCTCACGCCCCTGCCGGACGACCCGGAGTTTCGCCGGGGACTGGCGCACTGGGACCGCGGCCCGGCCCGGTACATCCTGCTGAAGGAAGAACAGGACCTGTTCCGCCAGCTGACCACCGACGAGGACCGCCTGTACTTCATCCAGGGGTTCTGGGCCCGCCGCGACCGGGCCAAGGAGACACCGGAGAACGAGTACCGCCAGGAGTTCTGGCGTCGTGTCAGTGAGGCCAACCGCCGCTTCATCGATTCCGCGGAACCGGGCTGGAAGAGCGACCGGGGCCGGATCTGGATCGTGCTGGGCCCGCCGGATGATGTGGAAAACTACCTCGGACGTCAGATTGGCACCAACGTCATCCGCTGGTTCTACCGGCAGCGCCCCAACCTCTTTCTGTCGTCGAACTTCATCGTGGCCTTCCGCCGGGACGACAGTGGCGCCTATCAGCTTTCCAACGATCTGCGCGACTTCGACCGGGTCTTCCGGGATCTGGAGCAGCACATCGGACCCCCGGTCAGCGACCCCCAGTTCCCCCTGGCGTTTCCGACCGAGGGACAGCGCACCATCCGGGTGAACACGACCTCTCGCCTGGCGCTGTTCCTCGACCTGGGGCAGGCGGCAGCCCCCCCGGAACTGTACCGCCGGATGGGAGAACGCGAGAGCCAGGTCGAGACCCAGGAATCGTTCGGTGCCATGGATGTGCGCACGTCGTTCGAGTTTCTCGGGCAGCACGCCGATGGCACCGTGCGCACGGGTGTCGTGGTCGGTGTGCTGAAGGGCTCACTCGTCTCCGAGATCGACGAGGACGAGGCGGACTCGAGCCTCACCATCGACATGTCGATCTATG
>JBHHZI010000155.1:0-7193 GCA_046757965.1 Acidobacteriota bacterium
CGGGAGCCAGGACACCGGGCATGACTGGACCCATCCGGCTCTCCAGCCTCATTACCGGGGCTGGGACGGGGTGGCCGCCAGCCACGCCTACAACTGGCACGATGCCATCCACAGCGGGACGAGCAGTTGCCCGCCGGACAGCCCGGCGCCGTGCGATGACAACGGTCATGGCACGCACACCATCGGCATCGTCGTGGGTGACGATGGCGGCACCAACCGGATCGGCGTCGCTCCGGGAGCCGAATGGATCGCCTGCCGCAACATGCGCAACGGTGCGGGCACGCCGGCCACCTACACGGAATGCTTCCAGTGGTTCATGGCGCCGACCGATGCGGCCGGACAGAATCCGGACCCCTCCCGGGCGCCGCCGGTGATCACGAACTCCTGGTTCTGCCCGACCTCCGAGGGCTGCGATGTGGGAACGCTCGAGCTGGTGGTGAACAATGTCCGCGCCGCCGGCATCGTCGTGGTGGTCAGCGCGGGCAACGACGGTCCGACCTGTTCGTCTCTTCAGTGGGCGCCGGCGATCTACGACGCGTCTTTCTCGGTGGCTGCCGTGGACGGAACCGATCAGATCGCGGCGTTCAGCAGCCGGGGTCCCGTGACCTCCGACGGCAGCAATCGTCTCAAGCCGGACATCGCCGCCCCGGGTGTGTCGATCCGGTCGAGCTGGCCCGGCGCCGCCTATGTCCAGCAGAGTGGCACCAGCATGGCGGCCCCGCACGTGGCCGGTGTCATCGCGCTTCTCCTGGAGGCGCGTCCGGATCTCGTGGGCGATGTGGACACCATCGAGGGGCTCGTGCGTGCCTCGGCCGTGCCGGAGACCACCACGCAGGACTGCGGAACGGTGAGCGGCCTGGCGGTTCCCAACAACACCTTCGGGTTCGGGCGCATCGATGCCTTCGAACTGATCGCCGGCGACGCGGATGGCGATGCATCCGGCAACGTCACGGACTGCCTGCCTCTGGACGGTACGACGTGGCAGGTGCCGTCACCGGTGGCCGACCTGAGGGTCGGTCTCGCCGCCGGCGAGGCGCAGCTGAACTGGACGGAGCCGTCCCAGCCGGGCAGCACCGCGGTGACCTATGATGTCCTGCGTAGCCTGCTGCCCGGGGACTTCTCCGGGGCCACCTGCATCGTCTCGTCCCAGGCGACCCCCGGCACCGCTGATGCCGAGATGCCCGGGGATCTGTTTGCCTACCTGGTCCAGACGAACAACGGCTGCGGCGGGTCGATCGGCAGCGGCGGCGGACCGGTCGGGCGCAGTCTTCCGGCCTGCCCGTGAGCGCGGCATCGGAGAGCGACCCGGCGCGGGGATCCGTCCGCACGATGGGGCGGAGGGCGTGAAAGGCCGAAATACCGCGGCCTGAGCCGTTGTTGTCACCAGCAGAAGGAGTCAGCGTGAACGGGTCAAGACTGAAGTTTGCCGTGGGCGAGGTCATCCATCACCGCCGGTTCGATTACCGGGGCGTGATCATCGATGCCGACGCCTCGTTCCAGCTCTCCGAGGACTGGTATGACCAGGTGGCGGTCTCCCGGCCGCCGAAGACTCAGCCCTGGTACCACGTCCTCGTGCATGGCACCGACCGGACCACCTACGTGGCCGAACGTCATCTCGAACCGGATGGAAGCGGGATGCCGGTCCGGCATCCGCTGATCGCCGACTTCTTCAACGAGTTCCACGGCGGACACTATCTCGACACGCGCGTGATCAACTGACCCGCCGTCCGACGCGGGCCCCCGGTGTCACGGCCGGCGGCGTGTCACGATCTTGGCCCCCGATGAAGCTTCCAGAGCGGACCACACCTCGATCGATACGGCGATCTCCACGCAGCAGGCAGGGGAGAAGCTGACATTCTCACCGGCCAGGCGCGTGACGACCTGCGCCAGACCCGGGTTGTGACCGACCAGGCAGAGTGTGGGCGATTCGTCGGGACAGCCCGCCAGCACGGCCACACAGCGGGCCGGATCGGCAAGATACAGCGCTCGCCTGGCGAGGATCGGAGGCGGTGACCGGAAAACTCCGGCGACAATTCGAGCGGTCTCCAGTGTCCGGGTGGCTGTCGATGTGAAGATGCGGTCCGGGCGAAGGTCGCCGGCCGCCAGATCCGCGGCGACCTTCGCCGCGGCGTCCCGTCCGTCACGGGTCAGCCGGCGCTCGTGGTCGGGCACGTCGCTGGGGTCCCACCCGGCGGTGCCGTGGCGCATCAGGAGGAGCGTCTTCATGAACGCCTGGATGCGGGGCCGGCGGCCACGGGCCGGCGGGCGTCAGGGGCGGGCCGCCTCAAGGTGCGTGCCCTGATGGGTGTGTCGGATACCCTGGTCGGCCCATTGCACGGCCTCGAGGTAGAGCGAGGGAAGCACATTCAAGTCCACATCGAGATTTCGTGCAATGCGCGCCACGCGCGGCCAGTCGGCGGATTCCTGCGCCTGGACCAGGTCGAACACCCGGTGAATCGGGTTATCCCGGCCGGTCAGGGCGGCCGCCACGTCGTCCGGAAGGGGAAGATCGACGAGGATCTCGCCCAGAGGTCGGTCAAGGATGGCATCCAGGAGAGAGAAGAGGCCCATGAGAAAGAGATCCTGACTCCGGTGTGCCATGCCGGTCGTAGCGGCGAGGTTCTCACACAGGCGACCCCGGACCACGGAGCGGACGACCAGCTCATCCGGCTTCTCCTCCGCCATGCTGGCCAGCGCGGTCATCGAGGCCCACTTCTTGATCTCGACCTCACCGAGCAGGGTCAGGGCCCGGTGAATGCTCTCGACCCGATGCCGGAGCGAGAAGTGCGTCGAGTTGAGATAGCGCAGGAGACGGTAGGAGAGAGACATCTCCTGCTTGATGACCGTCTCGATCTCGCCGAAGTCCAGCTCCGGCCGGTTGATCTGCTGCAGGATTCTCAGGTAATTGAGCTTGAACCCGGGAACATCGCGGCGGGTGACGATATCCGGTCGGCAGAAGAAGTAACCCTGGAACAGTGTGTAGCCCATCATCCGGGCCTGCTCGAGCGCTTCCTGGGTCTCGACCTTCTCGGCCAGCAGTCTGACCGGCCGGTTCGCGAGGGCGTCGATGGTTCGACGTTGCTCGTCCTCGGGGCTGGCCAGGAGATCGATCTTGATGATGTCGGCGAGATCGACCAGTGGCTGCAGAGCGTTGCGGTAGACGAAGTCATCGAGAACGATGAGGTAGCCGTCGTCCTTGAGCGAGCGACAGGCATCGACGACCTCGGGAGCGGGCCGCACCGTCTCGAGGATCTCCACGGCGGCGATCCGGTTCGGCAGGATCCGGATCTGCTGCTGCACCAGGATATCCTGGCTCATGTTGATGAAGGCGCGGCGCCCGGCGACCAGTCTCTCGAGGTCGAAGATCAGCGAGCTGTCGGCGATGACCTTGCTGGAGGCCTCGTTCGGGTCGGCATCGCCGAAGGTGTTCTCGAAGCTCGAGCGAAACAGCAACTCGTAGGCGAAGACCGAGAGGTCCTCGGCGAAGATCGGCTGTCTGGCGATGAAGGCGTCCACGCTCCAAAGCTGCGCCCGGACCGGTGCCGCGTCAAGTCGGCCGCGCCGGAAGAGCTCTGGCGCGGCGATGCGTGGACCCTGACGAAAAAACGGGCCGCCGGTCGTTGCCGACCGACGGCCCCTGCGATACACCCGAACTGGCAGGCTCCCGCGCGGCGGACTCCCGCCGCGGAGTTCGACGGGCGAGAACCGGGAGCTAGTCCTGGGCGATATCCACCACTGCGTGTTCGAGCATGTGAGCCCCGACGGCCCGGGCGATGACATCATCGGGCATCGTCCCCAGCGTCACCGCCAGCTTGCGGATGGCGCCGTTGCGCTCGACCTTGATCCATGCCTGGTTGCCTGGCTTCAGACCCGTCCACTCGGCATGCAGCTTCTCCTTGTCGGAGAAATCGATGCCGTTGAGCGCCACCACACGGTCGCCGGGCTTGAATCCCGCCGCCTGGGCCGGGCTGCCCTCGGTCACGGCCTTCACCGTGGCGCCGTTTTCCGTGTAATCCAGATCGATCCCGATCCACGCGGTCTCCTTCAGGTGGGCGGCCATGGTGTTCAGGCAGGTCTGGGTGTCCTGGGTGCACTTCTCGCCCTCGCCGGCGAACGCCGGCAGGGTCAGAACCACGGCGGCGGCGACGGCAAGCATCGTGCGGAACTTCCTCATGTGGTCTCCTCCCTGGTCTCGTCCGGAACTGGCCGGCGCGCCGGACGGGCGTGAGCCCGGGGCCGGACCCGAACATGTCTGTTTGCGGCGCGCCGGGAACATGACGAGCCAAACCTACCCGGATGGACTGTAAATGTCCGCAACAGGGAGTAAAAACGGGTCAAACATGTCAAACGATTGTAAAACGGCGGCGACGTGACCTCTGATACCCCGGGGGTGGAGTATATTTGCCCTACCGAGGCCTGAAAGACGGGGAATTCCATCCGGTGGGAAGAACGCGACACTTTGCCAAGCGTCACATGGTTCTCGTCGGGGCTCTGATCGCCGTCATCCCCCTGGCCTTGCTGGTCAAGCTGCAGCACGGGTGGCTCGTGCGCCTCGAAAGAACCTCGGCCATCGCGCACAAGGCGTACCTCACACACTACCTCGAGGCAGTGACCAACGACGTCCAGTTCTTCTACCGGAAGAACGCCGAACGGGTGCTCAATCTCCCGGCGTCCTACTTCGTGGACGACCGCCTGGAGAATGCCGCCTACCTGCTCAGGAAGAAGGGTGTCGATGGGGCCAAGCGCCTGTTCTTCGTTCACTATCGCAAGGGCCTGCGTGAGCGGCTGTTCGCGTTCGACCCGGTGACCTGGAACCTGATCCCCGGCAACACCGATGTGACGCCCGGGGAAGACGAGGTCAAGGCCATCCTGGTGGCGCTGGCACCGTGGAAGCTCCTCGCCGAGCGCGGTGTGGAGGTGGACACCGCGCACCTCGCCGTGGACGAGAGAGACCCGGAGAACCGGATCATCCTGAACCCGATCATCGATCGATACGATCACGTGGTCGGTGTTGCCGGGATGATCGTGGACAACACTTATTTCAAGAAACGCCTGCTCCCCACCGTGATCGAGAAGTCCCTCTCCGCGTACTTCGAGGATGCGTTGGATGCCCTCGAATCCTTGATCGTGCGTGTGAAGGATGGGCAGGGACGCCTGGTCATGGCCACTCACGAGGCAGAGGGCCTCGACAACGAGCTCCGACGGGGTTTTGACTTCATCTTCACCGACTGGCGACTGGAGCTCAACAGCCACGACATGACGCTCGAGCAGTGGGCCCGGACCAACTTCGCCGTCAACATGGGCCTGTCGGTGCTGCTGGCGCTCTTGCTTCTCGGGGGCATCATGCTCACCCTGCGCATGGCCTCCCGGGAGATGAAGCTGTCGCAGATGAAGAACGAGTTCGTGTCCAACGTCTCCCACGAGCTGCGCACTCCCGTGGCGTCGGTGCGCGTGTTCGGGGAGTTTCTCCGGCTCGGCCGGGTGGAGTCGGCTCACAAGGTTCGCGAGTACGGCGAGTACATCGAGACGGAGAGCCGCCGGCTGACGCAGCTCATCAACAATATTCTTGATTTCTCCCGCATCGAGTCGGGGCAGAAGACCTACCGGCTCGTCGCCGGCGATGTGCAGACCGTGGTCGACGACCTGCTGCACACCTTCAGTATCCGTCTCAAGCACCTGGGCCTCGAGATCCACTACGAGGCTCCACGGACCCCGCTTCCGGCCGTGCGCTTCGACGATCAGGCCATCGCGCAGGCGTTGTCGAACCTGCTGGACAATGCGGTAAAATACTCCGGTGAGTCGAACCACATCGGTCTGCGGGTTGCACAGGAGACCGATTCGGTGGTCATTGCGGTTCAGGACCACGGCCTGGGCATCACCCGCGCGGAGCAGCTCAAGATCTTCGAGCCATTCCACCGGGTGAGTACCGGTCTGGTTCATGATGTGAAGGGGAGTGGTCTCGGCCTGGCCATCGTGCAGCACATCGTCGAGGCTCATGGGGGCAGCATCACGGTGGACAGCGAGGTGGGCAAGGGAAGCACGTTCTCCATCCACCTTCCGGTGGACGGCACGAACGTCGAGGTGCGGGCCCCGGGTGAGATGGAACTGGGAGTGGAATCACATGCCTAAGGTCGTGATCGTCGAGGACGATGAGGCGATGGCGGTGGCGCTGAACGACGGCTTTCGCTACGAGGGTTATGACGTCAGCACGGCGCGCGACGGCGAGTCGGGCCTGCGCCTGGCATCCACCGTGAAACCGGATCTGATTCTCCTCGACGTGATGCTGCCCAAGATGACCGGCCTCGACGTGTGCAAGAAGATCCGCAAGGACGGCGACAGCGTGCCGATCATCATGCTCACGGCGCGTGGCCAGGAGATCGACAAGGTCGTGGGGCTGAAGCTGGGTGCGGATGACTACATCACCAAGCCGTTCGGCTTCATGGAACTGATGGCCCGCGTCGAGGCGGTGCTGCGCCGGGCGTCCGGGCAGGCCCCGCCGAAGATCGAGACGTTCTCCTTCTCGGGAGTCACGGTGAATTTCAAGAAGAGCACGGTGGAGAAGGAAGGCGAGCCCGTGGTGCTGTCTCCCCGCGAGTTCCGCCTTCTCCAGTACTTCATCGACAACCGCGGCGAGGTGGTCACCCGCGATCAGTTGCTCAATGCCGTGTGGGACTACGACAACACGCCGTACACGCGCACGGTGGACATGCATGTCGCCAAGCTCAGGCGCAAGATCGAGGCCCTGCCGTCGAATCCCAAGCACATCGTCACGGTCCACCGGGTCGGCTACAAGTTCGTCTCCTGAAGCGGCAGCCAGCGATGAAACCCGGACCGCGACTCACCTGTGACGTCATCATCCAGCTCGAGGACCACCCCGGGGGCATCGTGCTCGTCCTGCGCCGCTTCGACCCGCCGGGGTGGGCCCTGCCCGGCGGGTTCGTGGACGTGGGCGAGACGGTGGAGGATGCCGCGGCCCGGGAGGCTCTCGAGGAGACCGGTCTCGTGGTGGAGGACCTGGAACAGTTCGGCGTCTATTCCGAGCCGTCGCGGGATCCCCGGGGACACACGGTCAGCATCGTCTTCACCGCCAGGGCATCGGGAAGGCCCGAGGGCGGTGATGACGCCGCCGAGGCGCGGGTGTTCACGCCCGCGACACTGCCGGAGGTGATCGCCTTCGATCACCGTTCCATCCT
>JBHHZI010000156.1:0-7188 GCA_046757965.1 Acidobacteriota bacterium
CCGCCTTGCGCAGCTTCAGGTTCTCCTGGACGAGACCCTCGGTGGCCTCCAGCAGCAGATCCACGGTGGGACCCACCGGTAGTGGCGGCACCGAGATCGCCCCGGACCCGGCCTGCAGCATCCGGTCGCCATCCGGATCCGGCCTGTCGCCCGTCACGGGCGGTGTCTCGCCTTCCTGGGCGGGCGGGTCCATCGCATCCGCGTCCAGGACGCCGTGTGCGGTGGACGGCGACAGTGTCGAGGCGGGGTCGACGCCCTCCCAGATGGCACGGCGTGAGCGTACCTCCACCGGCAGGGGCTGGTCGTTGTCCGACACCACGTCGAGATGAACCCGCGCGCCGGCCAGACTGTCCGGATCGACAGCCGTGGATTGCATCCGGGACTTCAGGTCGTCCATGGTCATCCCCGGCAGGGTGTCGGCGACGTCGCTGCGTGACCCGGTGTCACGCCGTCTCGATCGGGAGAAGACGATGTCCCGGACCTCGCTCAGGCTGTTGCCGTCTTCACCGAGGAGTCGCTGGATCTCCTGGATATTGGCGATGTCCTTCGGAGTGAACAGGCGGTTCCCGCCGGAGGTGCGCCGGATCTCGAAGTCGCTGCCCAGCTCTCGCTCGAGCATGTCGAGGGTTTCCAGCGGGATGCCGGTCATCTCGACCACACGGGAAACCGTGAAGAAATCGCGGGGCGTGTTCACATGCAATCCCAGGCACCGTCAGAAGATCGGCGCGGCGGTTCGCTCGTCGTAGTGCCACTCGGTCTTGTAGAAGGTGAGGTCGATGGGCAGCGTGTACCTGGCCGTGATGATGTACATGCCGCCGTCTCGCTTGACCGTGAGATCTTTCGGGGCAAGCGGAATGCCGAGGTGTTTCGCCTTCTTCATCAGGCGGTCATGCACCACCTGGTCCTTGCGCCGCACGGCGCCGAAGCGCGCCTCCTGGCGCATGGTGTCGTAGAACTCGTAGGTGCGCACCTTGATGGGGATGAGGATGTAGCCCGTCCAGATGCCGGTGACGAGCAGCAGGAGCGCGAAGAACAGGCCGACCCGCCCCTCACCGCGCTCGGCGGCATGTGAACGTTGTATCTCTTGTCTCTTCAGCAAGATAGCTCCCCATACCCGGGCCGGACACACCTCTGTCGGCATCGGTTGTGAATATAGGGCCGCGTTTCTCGTCGTTCAAGAAAAGGGGGCGCGGGGAGTCAATCGACCTTGAGAATGGCCAGGAAGGCATCCTGGGGGATCTCCACCCGGCCGACACGCTTCATCCGTTTCTTGCCTTCCTTCTGGCGCTCGAGGAGCTTGCGCTTGCGGGTGACGTCGCCGCCGTAGCACTTGGCGAGGACGTTCTTGCGCAGCGCCTTGACGTTGGTGCGGGCGATCACCTTGGTGCCGATGGCGGCCTGGATGGCGACGTCGTAGAGCTGGCGCGGGATGAGTTCCTTCATCTTGGAGGCGAGGCTCTGGCCGCGAGCAAATGCCTTCTCCCGGTGCACGATGAGCGACAGTGCGTCGACGGGGTCGCCGTTGACGAGAATGTCGAGCTTCACCAGGTCGCTCTTCCACCAGCCCGCGACCTGGTAATCCAGGGAGGCGTATCCCCGGGAGACCGACTTGAGGCGGTCGTGGAAATCCATCACGATCTCGTTGAGGGGCAATTCGTAGGTGATGAGCACGCGCGTCGCGTGCAGGTAGCGCAGCTCCTTCTGGATGCCGCGCCGCTCCTCCGCGATCTTGAGCACGCCGCCGACGAATTCCGGCGGCGTGACGATGGTGGCCTCGATGTAGGGCTCCTCGATGGCGTCGAGACTCTGCTGCGGCGGCAGGGCCGCCGGCGAATGGATCTCACGGACGTTGCTGTTCTTCTCCGTGATCCGGTAGGAGACGCTGGGCGACGTGATGATGAGGTCGAGATTGAACTCGCGCTCCAGCCGGGACTGGATGATGTCCATGTGCAGCCGGCCGAGAAAACCGCAGCGAAAGCCGAACCCCAGCGCGGTGGAGGTCTCCGGGTCGAAGCTGAACGACGAGTCGTTCAGGGCCAGCTTGTCGAGGGCGTCGCGCAGGTCCTCGTAGCGCGCGGCATCGGTCGGGTAGAGGCCGGCAAACACCATCGGCTGAACCTGCTGGAAGCCGGGGAACGGCGCCGCCGTCGGTCGGGCCGGATCGGTCAGGGTGTCGCCGATGCGGGTATCCGCGAGCTTCTTGATGCCGGCGATGACGAACCCGACCTGGCCGGCGCTGAGCGTGTCCACCGTGGCCGCCTTCGGTGTGAACAGGCCGACCTCCTCGATGTCATGCTCGACGCCGGTGGCCATGAGACGGATCCGCGTGCCCGGGCCGAGTTTTCCGTCGATGACGCGCACGAGAACGATGACGCCGCGGTAGGAGTCGTACCACGAGTCGAAGATCATCGCCTTCAGTGGGGCGTCTGCATCTCCCGATGGCGCCGGCACGCCGGTGACGATCGCCTCGAGGATCTCGTCGATGCCGGTTCCCTCCTTGGCAGAGGCCAGGATGGCCTCGTCACCGGGCAGGCCGATGACCCCCTCGATCTGCTCCTTGACGCGGTCCGGTTCGGCGGACGGCAGGTCGATCTTGTTGATGACGGTCTGCAGGTGGAGGTCATGTTCCACGGCCATGTAGGTGTTGGCCAGGGTCTGGGCCTCGACGCCCTGGGAGGCATCGACGACCAGCAACGCTCCCTCGCAGGCCGCCAGCGAGCGGCTGACCTCGTAGGCGAAGTCGACGTGCCCGGGCGTGTCGATGAGGTTGAGCTGGTACTCGTGGCCGTCTGCGGCGTGATAGAGCAGACTCACCGCGTGGCTCTTGATGGTGATGCCGCGCTCGCGCTCCAGATCCATGGCGTCGAGCACCTGGGCCGACATCTCCCGGGCCTCCAGCGCCCCGGTTCTCTCCAGGAGGCGATCACACAGCGTCGTCTTGCCGTGATCGATGTGGGCGATGATGGAGAAATTACGAATGCGCGAACGATCCAAGCCGACACTCCCCGAGATGTCCGGCAAGGACGCAGCAGGCCGCCGTTCCGCTGCCCGGCGCGGCCACGCCTGTCTCCTGCCGGAGCAGGCGGGATTATAGGGAATCTGCGGTGGGTGCGTTGATCTCCGGATCAGGGGGTTGCCACCGGCGGCGGCATCTCTCCCAGGCGCAGCGACGGGTCGGCCTCCATGTCGAGATCGCCGATGCGCCCCTCGCGTAGCATCAGGCAGCCGGTGGTCGCGACCATGGCGCCATTGTCGGAGCAATAGATCGGCCTCGGCCAGGCGACGCCGAACCCGTGTTGCTTGCCGGCGGCCGCGATGTCGGCTCGCAGCCGGGAATTGCACGCCACGCCACCCGAGACGATGACGGTGGTGGCGCCGGTCTGTGCGGCCAGGGCCACGGTGCGTTGCACCAGATGTCCCACCACCGCCTTCTGGAACGAGGCGAACAGGTCGCAGGTGACCTGCGAGGCGGACGTCTCCAGATCCGGCCCCGAGGCCAGGCCGGTGACGCGGCTGTTGCGCGGCTCGATGCCTCGCTTCTTCATGGTGTAGAGCGCCGCCGTCTTGAGGCCGGAGAAGGAGAAATCCATGCTGCCGTCGGTCATGCGCGGCAGCGAGAACGGATAGGCGCTGTCATTCCCTCTCGCGGCCAGGCGGTCGACCACCGGTCCGCCCGGATAGCCGAACCCGAGGTACTTGGCGACCTTGTCGAACGCCTCGCCGGCAGCGTCATCGCGGGTCCATGCCAGGTGCTCGTAGGTGCCCTCGCCCGGCAGGAAGTAGAGAGACGTGTGCCCGCCCGACACCACCAGGGCCAGGAGCGGGTAAGTGAGATCGGGGTGGTCGAGAAAGACGGACCGGATGTGGGCCTCGAGATGATTGACACCGAGAATCGGCAGTGAATGGGCGAAGGCCAGCGCCTTGCCCGTGGACAGGCCCACCAGCAGCGAACCGACCAGGCCGGGACCACGAGTGGCCGCGATGCCGTCCAGGTCGCCGAAGCCGACGCCGGCGTCCCGCAGCGCTGCTTCAACCACCGGGCCGACCGCCTCCAGATGAGACCGGGAAGCCAGCTCGGGCACCACGCCGCCGAACGGACCGTGAATATCGAGCTGGCTGGCGACCACGCTCGACAGCACGTGGAGGCCGTCCTCGACCACGCCGGCGGCGGTGTCGTCGCAGCTCGTCTCGATGCCCAGAACTTTCATGCTCTCATCCGGCTCCGTCTCTTGCGCGGTCGCTGGTTCTGGCCGGCCGCCTGCCGGCGTCTGGCCTGCGGAGGCTGTGACCGACCGGCGGCCACCGGTGCCTGGCGCCTTCCCGTGCGACCGGTCAGCTCCTGGCCGGCGATCCGGCGGCGTTTACCACCGCGGGCAGCGTCTCCTTGTACGGCGGCCTGGCCACGCCGTTCTCCGTGATGATGGCGGCCACCAGCTCGGCCGGTGTGACATCGAAGGCCGGGTTGGCGACCGCCACGCCCTCGGGGGCGATGGCGACATCTCCGAGATGCGTGATCTCCCTCGGGTCGCGTTCCTCGATGGGGATGGCCTCGCCGCTTACCGTGTCCAGATCGATGGTGCTGGTCGGCGCCGCCACGTAGAACGGGATGTCGTTGGCCCGGGCCAGCACGGCCACCTGGTAGGTGCCGATCTTGTTGGCGGTGTCGCCGTTGGCGGCGATCCGGTCGGCGCCGACCACCGCCGCATCGACCAGCCCGCGGCGCATCATCGACCCGGCCATGGAATCGGCAATGAGCGTCACCGGAATGTCGTCCCGGTCCAGCTCCCATGCCGTCAGCCGGGCTCCTTGAAGAAACGGCCGGGTCTCGTCGGCGAACACCATGGCCAGGCGGCCCTGCTCGCGCGCCGCCCGGATGACGCCCAGCGCCGTGCCGTAACCGGCGGTGGCCAGGCCGCCGGCATTGCAATGGGTCAGCACGCGGCTGTTCTCCTTCAGGAGCTTCGCCCCGTGCGCCCCCATGGCGCGGCAGGCCTGCAGGTCTTCCTCCTTCATGCGCTGCGCCTCGGCCACCAGCAAGGCGGCGACCTCCGCCGGTGATTCAGCGGTGTGGGTGGTCACCAGTCGTTGTTGACGTTTGATGGCTCCGAACAGGTTGACGGCCGTGGGGCGGGTGGCGGCGAACAGCTCGCACAGGTCACCCAAGCGCTCCGCGAACTCATCCATGGTCTTCACCTCCAGGCGGGAAGCGCCCAGGGCCAGACCCATGGCCGCCGTGATGCCGATGGCCGGCGCGCCGCGCACCACCATGGAGCGGATGGCGTCGGCCACCTCCTCCGGGGTGCGCAGGGTGAGGTAGATCTCCTCACCCGGCAGGCGGCGCTGGTCGAGCAGCACCACCGCGCCGTCTCGCCACGCCAGGGTCTCGAACGCGGCGGTCACTCGACCTCCGGGCTCACCGGTGCGTAGACCGGGCCGTGCGCGGCCGGCGGCACCACCACATCGCGCAGGCCGCCCGCCACCGGCTGCACCTGGCGCAGGATCGACACCAGGGCCCGGGCCGTCAGCTCGTCGCTGCTGGCGGGGTCGTTCGACAGCAACTTCTGCCACGTGGTCTTCTCCTTCGGGAACTTGCGCAGGGTGACCGGCGCATCGGCGGCGATGCCGATCTCCTCCTTCAGCAGGCGGATCGCCTCGGGAAAGCCGCCAAGCGCATCGACCAGACCGCGATCCAGGGCTTCCTCGCCGGTCCACACCCGACCCTTCGCGATCTCCTTGACCCGTTCCAGGGGCAGGTCACGCCCGGCCGCCACCTTGCGGGTGAAGTCGCTGTAGATCCGGTCGAGCCACTCCTGGAAACTGGCCCACTCCAGGTCGGAGTAATCGTGCAGGCCATCGTAGAGGGTGCCCTGCTTCGAGGTGTAGACGCCGTCCCAGTCGATGCCGAGCCAGTCCCAGAACCCTGCCGTGAGGAACTTGCCGCTGAGCACGCCGATGGACGAGGTGATGGTGCCGGGCTGGGCGACGATCTTCGCCGCGTCCATGGAGATCCAGTAGCCGCCGGAGGCGGCCACGTTGCCCATGCTCACCACCACGGGCTTGCCGGCGTCGCGGGCCCGGATGGTCTGGCGCCAGATCACGTCGGAGGCCACCGCCGAACCGCCGGGGCTGTCGACGCGGAACAGGATGCCCCTGACGTCATCATCTTTAATAGCATCGCGAAACGCCGCGGCAACGGTGTCCGACCCCATGCTCGCCGACCCGAACAGGGCGCTGTAGCCGCTCGGGCCACGCTGCACCGGACCGACACCGTAGATCAGCGCCAGGGTCGGACCATGGGTGTGGGGCCGCCCCGCCATCTCGAGATACTTCTTCAGATAGAGCAACCGGCCTCGCTTGCCGGCATGCTCCCGCATGGCGGCATAGGCCTCATCGCGGTACCCCATGTGGTCGACCAGGCCCGCGTCGAGCGCCTGCTCGCCGAGCAGCGGGCCCCCGTCGAACAGCTCGCGCACGGCATCAGACGACAGCTTGCGAGCTTCCGCGATGCCATCGACGATCTGACGGAACTGCACGTTCATCAGGTCTGTCGTGGCCTCCCGGTGCGCATCGGTCATCTTCGTCTCGGTGAACATGTTCATGGCGTTCTTGTACTCGTATCGATGATCGAAGTGGGGCGTCATGCCGAGCTTGCCCAGGGCGCGACGGAGGAACATCGGTTCGGCGCTGAGCCCGGTCAGCCCCAGGTCGCCTGACGGCTGCAGCCAGATCTCGTCGAACGCCGTGGCCAGGTAATAGCCGCCGTTGCCCGGGCCGGCCTCCCCGAAGGTCTCGGAGAAGGCCAGCGCGAACTTCCCCTTGGCGCGAAACGCCTCGACGGCATCCCGGAACTCCTGGAGAACCGCCATTCCCTGGCCCCCGCCGCCGATGGTGGCGATCAGGCCCACGACGCGGTCGTCGTCCCCGGCCCGCTCCAGCGCCTCGACGAAGTCGCGCACCCGCGGCGTCCCCTTGAACATCACATCGGCGACGGACTCGTTGGGAACATCCTCCACGAACCCCGTCTCGAGATTGACCTCGAGAATGGTCGTTCCCGGCACCCGATTCCGGGTGACCAGGCGGCCAATCCCGTACAGCGCGCCAATCCCCGCGGCGCCGACGGCGAGCAGCCCCACCAGAACCAGAATGATCACGATGGCTTTCTTCATCGTCCTTCCTTTCACGACATGT
>JBHHZI010000157.1:0-7084 GCA_046757965.1 Acidobacteriota bacterium
GACCGGTGTGGACGGCCCGGTACCCACGTCTCCACCCGCGTGGGCATGGGGGTCCGCGGCGGGCGGTGTCTTCTCCATGACCGACAGCTCGCCATGTCCGTGCATCCCCACCCGGGGCGGCGGAGCCGTCATGGCCACCACCAGGGCCAGAAGGATGGCGTCGAGCACGAACGCCAGCACGACCCAGCTCGCCAGCGCAGCGCCGTAGGCGCGCACCCTGCCGGCTCCCGCTGCACCGAGCCAGGCGCCGAGACCGCCGCACACCAGACAGAGCAGCAGGCCGGCGGCCGCGACCGCGACGAAATCGACGCCTCCCGCCGCTCCGTGAGCCAGTGCGACCGCCGCGCCGGCGCTGCCGAACGCCGTCGTGTAGGCGGTCGCGAGGAGGGCGGCGCGCGCCAGACCCTTGCCGATGAAGCACGTCCGCCGGGAGATCGGGAGCGTCAGGACCGGGACCAGCGTGCCGTCCTCGATCTCGCCGGCCAGCAGGTCCGTTCCGGCCAGCAGCGCGAGGAGCGGGAGCACGACGCCGGCGAGGGCGAGCAACAGCGGCGTGGCCTCTCCGAACGTCGCGATACCGAGAGTCCCGGAACGCAGGGGCGTAAGCAGCACCGGGATCCAGGCGACGGCTCCCAGGACCGCCACGAGGGCGCCGGCGGTACGGCCACGCACCAGGAGCGCGGCCTCGCGGCGGGCCACGAGCATGGTGGCACCGCTACCGCTCATCGATCGTCTCTGCCGTGGCGGTGAGTCCGCCGGGCCGGGACAGCAGCCGGCGATACAGCGCCCGGCTGCCGTCCGGTGCGGCCTGCGGCTCGTTCAAGCGCTGCCCATCATCGAGTGCCACCACCTGTGGAGACAGCAGGTCCATCACCTCGAAGTCGTGGCTGGCCAGCAAGACGAGCGCGCCTCGCCGGGCGCGCGCGATGAGATGGTTCACGAGCCGGTCCAGGGTGCCGGGGTCGAGGCCGACGAACGGTTCGTCCAGCAGGAGGCGGTCGGCAGGGGGCAGGAGCGCGCAGGCGAGGCCGAGACGGCGCAGCCATCCCCCGGACAGCGCCTTGACAGGGCGCGCCATCACGGCGCGCAGACCGGTCACCTCCAGAACGTCGTCGAGGTCCGCCTGGCCGGTGGCCCGCGCGACCGCCGTGAATCCGATGACTTCCCTCACCCTGAACGCGGCCGGATATGCGGTGATCTGCGGCAGGTAGCCGGTGGAGGCGAGGGCAGCACCGGCCTCGATCGGTCGCTTGCCCAGACGCACCTGTCCGGCCGTCGGCGACAGCAGCCCCGCGGCGAGGGCCAGCACGGTCGATTTGCCGGCACCGTTGGGGCCGACCAGGCAGGTCGCCACGCCCGGGGAGCATTCCAGCTCGAGTTCCCGCAAAGCCGTCACCTTTGCGAAACGGCGCGTGACCCGGTCGAAGCGCAGGGTGGGCCCACCGGGGGCCGTCAAGGTGTGGGCCCCGGCACCAGGGGAAAACGGTCCATGGTCGTCGTGCCGCCGTCGACGCTGCTCATCTGGGTGTCCCACCAGTCCAGCAGGGACAGAGCGGGGCTGCCGACGAACCAGCGGGCCACGGGCCGGCGGGCCAGCAGGGCGGAGGCGGCCGTCTGCAGGCGATACGGCGTCTCGCCGATGCCATCGCCGTTCCAGTCGAAACCGGCGTAGTCGCTCCAGGCGTTGCCGCGCCCCTTCTCCCACCACCGGTTCCCCCGGGCCCGGTCCTGGTACACCTGCACCAGGTTGCCATCGAAGTGGTTGCTCGTGAAGACGTTGTCCTCCGACCCGGCGGTCAGGAACGCGCCGACACCGTTGCCGATGATGAGGTTGTCGATGAGGCGATTGCCGGCGGAGTTCTCCAGGTACAGTCCGCGGCCGTTGTGTGAGGTCCGGTTTCCGGCCAGGGTGGAGTGCTCGAGTTGCTGGCAGAGGATACCGAAGTCGCGATTGCCCAGCGTCTCGTTCGCCTCGATCTGATTGCGCATGGAGAACATCAGCGCGATGCCGCCGGTGCAGCGGTCAAAACGGTTGGCGCGCAGCAGGTTTCGTTCGGAGTACATGTAGTGGATGCCGTAGCGCAACCCGGTTCCCCGGTTGCCGACGATACGATTCTCGTGGGCAAATGAGAGGTAGACGCCATCGCGGACATCGGCGAGCAGATTGTCGCGGATCTCGTTGTCATGGGTGTGCCAGAGATGGATGCCGTTGCCCCGCCGGGCAACGGGGAGGCCGGCATCGCCGTGCACCTCGTTGTCCGTGACGACGTTGCTTGCGCCGGCACGTACGTAGATGCCGAAGGCGCGCGCGTCGACGCGACAGTGCTGCACGTGGACATCGCGGACCTCGTGCAGGCGGACCACGGCGTCATCCGCCGCCAAGTCCGCTCCCGACCCTCGCAGCGTCAGTCCCTCGAGGGTGCTGCCGCTGGCTGACACCACCACGACGGTGCCGTGACCGGGCCCCTCCACCACGGCGCCGGGTTCACCGACGAGGTGCAGCGGCACCGCCAGGGTGAAGGCACCGGCATGCGTGCCGGGAAGCAGGTGGAGCGTGTCGCCGGGTCGGGCTGACGCGATGGCGCCGGTCAGTTCGCCGGGGTGAACGATGGTGGTGTGCGCCGCCACGGCGGAAGGCGCCGCCATGACCACGACCATGAGTGCCGGGCCGATCAGGTCAGCCACTGCGAGACCCGGGCGAGCATCCCGTAGGAGAGATCGGTGATGATCTTCTCGTTCCCCGACAGGATCAGCAGGCCGATGCCTGACAGCAGGGCACCGCTCGTCAGGCGCAGGGCGCGGTTCACGCCGAGGCGCCTTGCCAGCGTCATCCGCACCCGGAAGAAGCCCAGGGCGATGAACAGCATCGGCAGCGCGATGCCCAGGGAATACAGGCCGAGGGTCGTCAGGCCCCAGTACCAGGAGGTGATGCCGATGTAGATCAGCAGGGGATACAGGACCGCGCCGCCCATGCAGGTCAGGCAGGCGGAGGACAGCCCGAGGCCGACGAGAAACGAGTCCCGGGCGCGCATGCCCCCGTGAGCCTTCGCGCGAGCCTGCGCACCCTGGCGCACGCGGGTCAGCAACTGCCCGGGCAGGGTCAGCAGACGGCCCCACCGACCCGCCGGCCGCTCCGGGGCGGGGGCGGCCGACCGGTGGAGCAGACGCCCGAGCCCCACCACCTTCAGGCCGAACAGCAGGATGATGCTGCCGCCGATGATCTGGATCACGCCGCCGTACTGCTGCAACGGCCTGCGGACGCCCTCGCCGATGAGGCCCACGGTTGCCCCCGAGGCGGCGTAGAGCAGGGTGAACCCGGCCACGAAGCTGGCCAGGTTCACCAGCACGCGGCGGCGCCCGGTCGTCCGGGCGGTTCCGGCGCCGGCTCCCGCTGCCTCCCGTTCACCCTCGGTGACCGTGCACGAGATGATGGCGCTGTAGTACAGCGTCAGTTCCAGCGCGCACGGAGACAGCACGACCAGGAGCGCCCCCACGAGCGCCAGGATCAAGGTGAACGCCCCGGCCAGCCCGCCGCCAAATGCGGAGGTGGTCGCGCCGGCCTCGATGGGCAGATCCCAGCGATAGTGACGCACCGGTGTCGCCCCGACGTTCAGCGCCTCGACGGTCAGCGCACCCTCCTGCATGTCAAGAAACCGGTTCCCGGAGTTGTCGCGCGCCGGAAACAGAAACATGTAGGCGTTGTGGTGCTGCGAGAGCACGATGGGCTCGGTGAGAGACGGATACCGGCCGCCATCCGGTCCCACCAGGACCAGGTCGCCATCCAGATGGTGCATGTGCTCGATGGTGCCGGTGTGCGTGTTCACACCCACCAGCACCGGGAGGACGGCGTCCGGGTCGCGGCCGGCGAGATAGCGATCGATGTGGCGGCTCTCCCGGAACGCCGGGGTCACCAGCGTCAGATCCAGGAACATGTCGTCCACCGCGACCCGGTCCGCGTCGCTGCGCTGCAATGCCGTGGCGGGATGGGCCGCCCGGTAGCGCGGGATCAGCACCATGCCGGACACCATCAGGACGAAGATGAGTCCCAGGCCGGCGGCCAGCAGACCCAGACCCCAGCCCAGCCCTCCGCCGGCCGGCCGGCCGGTCTCCTCCGGTTGCGACCGCGTGTCTTGGGTCATGTGGGTTTCTCCCCTGGCCCGGCCGCCGGCGCCCGGGCCTCTGCGATGCCCATCGGTGACGTTTTCGCGCTGTCACGGGTGCTCGCGGCAGTCTCCATGGTTCGTCCCCGGACCCCACTGCGGCTGAACGCGCCCCATCCGGCCAGGCCGGCGGCGGCGACGAAGGCCCAGGCCCCGACCTGCGGCATGGTGGAGACGACGAAGTTGGCGATCTTGCGGCTGCCGATGATCGGCGGCGTGAAGTCGTCGACCCGTGCGAACACGCCCCGGTCACGGTCGTGGCCGATCTCGTAGAGGCGCTTCTCCAGGGCGAACGTGGCCAGTGCCGCGGCCAGCACCATGCCGGTCAGCAGCACTGCCGCCGCCGGGCGGTACCAGGTCGGTGGCACCAGGGCCCACAGCACGGCCAGCAGCAGGAGGGCACCGAGCACCCAGGGCGTGGCGCGCAGCTCCGGCGTGTCCAGCGGCAGGTGAACGCCGATGTACTGGTTGAGCGTCTGGATCTCCGCCAGGTCTCCGACCACTCTCCCGGCATACACATCGACCTTCAGCGCCTCGTCACCGCGGTACTGGGGCGCCACCATCCGGGTCCGCCACAGCGGCGCCACGAGCGTCACGGCGAGCGCCGCCGCCGCGGCGATGGGGATCAGCCGCCGCCGGCCACTCCATGCACTCTTGCGTCTGGGGGTGTCAACCACCCGACCCCTCCACCAGCATCCGCCCGCGCATCTCCAGATGCAGTGCCGAGCAGAACCACGTGCAATAGTACCAGTGGGTGCCGGGCCTGTCCGCCGTGAAGGTGACCTCCTTGGTCTGTCCCGGATCCAGCGCCACGTTGATGCCGTAATCCTCCAGTGCCCATCCGTGGCTCATGTCCCGGATGGTCTCGATGTTGGTCAGCGTGACGGTGACCTCATCACCTTGCTTGACCTTGAAGCTGTTGAGGCCGTACTTGGAGCGGATGGCGGTCATGTAGACGTGGACCTTGTGCGGGCCGGTGCGCTCGACACGACTCTGACCCTCGGCCACCGCGTTCGGCGCCTCTTCCTCGACCTGCACCACCTTCGGGATGAGGTCCTCGGCCAGCATGAACACCGCATCGTGGGGTTCCGGCTCGGCGGGGAAGGAGCTGAGCATGGTCATCTTGTTGCCCGAGATGTCGATCAACTCCTGGTTCTCGGGCATGGTCGGGCCCACCGGAAGGAACATGTCCTTGGAGAGCTTGTTCAGCGACAGCAGGTACTCGCCGGTCGGGTGCATGGTCTCCGCCAGCGTCGCCTGGGTGTGCCCGACGTTGTAATGAACATCGACCCGGTCGACGATGTAGTCGGGCTCCGCCCGGATGGCCTTGTCGATGTTCCACTTGACGATCTGCGAGTCCACGAACAGGGAGGTGAAGGCGTTGCCGCGACCATCGAACGTCGTGTGGAGCGGCCCGAGCCCGACCTCCGGCTGCCCCACGATGGCGTCACGCGGGTGATCGACCTGGTCGATCTTCGCGATGTCGATCACCGTGACGGTCGGGGAGAGCTTGCCGGTGCCCATCACGTACTTCCCGTCCGGCGACACGTCGCAGCCGTGCGGGTTCTTGGGGACCGGAATCAGGTACAGGACCTTCCCGGTCGTCTTCTTCGGGTCGATGACCTTGACGCCCTGGATGGTGGCGTACTCGCCGCCGGCGATGGCCTTCTCGGCCGCCGGAATGTTCACCGCACCGATGGCGTCCTCGTCGAGCCGGATCATCTCCTCGACAGTGAGGCCCTTTTCCAGGTTGTAGATGGTGGTGAACGCCCAGCGCCCATCCTTGCTCGAGTCGTTGATGTCGGCATTGCCGGGCATCAGAACCTCGAACCTCACCTCGAGGGTCATGGGGTCCAGGAACGCCATCACGGCTCCGTAGGCGTCGGGGTCCAGCTTGCCGGACGGGACTTCGCCCTGGAACTCACCGTTGGCGATGATGTAGCTGGTGTCGGGTGAGATCACGGCGATCCCGTGGGTGGCCTGCAGGTTGGGGATGTGCGCCATCGTGCGCGTCTCGAACCGTGACAGGTCGATACGGGCGATGCGGCTGTTGGCCTTGTCGTTGATCCAGAGCCATTTCCCGTCGTAATCCCCGTGGGTCTCCGACAGGATGGGATGATGGGTATCGCCCCAGAACCCGCCGGTGTCCCGCAGCATCTTGTAAGCGGGTGAACTCGGCTCGTTGGCGTAGCCGTAACCCGCCCGGGGTTCGAACACGGGTATCGACCGGATGAAGCGGCCCGAGGGCAGGCCATAGATGAACACGGAGCCGCTCTGTCCACCGGAGAGGAAGGCGTAGTACTTGTCCCACTCACCCACGGGCACGTACACCGCCCGGGCGAGGTCGGCCGTCGCCCCCGGCGTCGCATGGCCCCCTCCAGCAGTGCAGCCGGCGAAGAACACCACTGCCAGGGCCACCGCGGGCAGGAGAGTGAAGCTGAGTCTGATGGATCTCTTGTGCATGACCGTCTCCTGTGCCGGGCCTAGCTGGCCGGTTCCACGATCAGGGTGCCGTTCATGTGCGGGTGCAACGGGCCGGTGCTGCACTGGGTGGCACAATAGAACTTGAAGGTTCCCGCTCTCGAGGCGAGAAAGGTCAGCGACTTGGGCCGCTGCACCATGGCACCGTTGATGAACGACGCCTTGTCGTAGCCATCGATGGCGAACCCGTGACCGACTCCCAGGCCGTTGTCCGTGGGCTGGAACTCGATGCGGACGATCTGTCCCTGCTTCACCCGGAGTGTATCCGGCACGTACTTCCAGTGCCGCTCCATGAGATGGATGACCACGTCAGGGTTGCCCAGCTCGTCGCCCTTGTGGGCGGCCGCCGGGGTGCCGGAGGCGTCCAGATGGCGCTGGCCGAGGCTCTGGATGTAGCCGGCGAGCTGCCAGATCTCCTCCGGCTTGAAGGCCGAGTCGAACGC
>JBHHZI010000158.1:0-7069 GCA_046757965.1 Acidobacteriota bacterium
CGGTGCCCGGTGCCGGCAGGCCGAGCGCCCGGACCGAGGCGGCGAGGCGGTCCAGATGCGCTTCCAGCCGGAACGGCCTGCCGGCCACCAGGCCGACCGTCTCGAACAGTCCCTCTCCCCACAGCACCCCGCGGTCGGTCGCCGGCAACCGGATCGCCGACACGAACCGGCCGTCCAGCCAGCCGTCCGGACCGGTCATGGTCGTTCTCCGGGCACGGCCGCGGCCGCGGCGCCGACCGAGACCAGCGACCGGGCCTTGTCGAGCGTCTCGCGGTACTCGGCCACCGGGTCCGAGTCGGCGACGATGCCTCCCCCGACCGGCAGACGGGCCTCGCCGTCTCTGACCACGAGACTGCGGATCACCATGGCCAGGTCGAAGCACGTATCGCCCGCGAACCACCCGACGCCTCCGGCGTACGCCCCGCGCTCGCGAGCCTCGAGGCGGGTGAGGATGTCCACGGCACGGACTTTCGGTGCGCCGGTCATCGAGCCCGCCGGATGCACGGCGGCCACGATGTCGCCGAACCGCACGCCGCGGCGAAGCTGCGCCTGGACGGTGGAGACCAGGTGGTGCACCGAGGCCAGCGACTGGATCTCACACAGACCCGGCACCGAGACACCGCCGACAGCGGCCACCCGCCCCAGATCGTTTCGCACCAGGTCGACGATCATGACGTTCTCCGCCAGGTCCTTCGGCGAGGCGAGCAACTCCCGCGCCAGCCGGCGGTCCTCCTCCGGCTGCCGGGCTCGCGGCCGGGTCCCCTTGATCGGACACGATTCGACTCGTCGTCCGCGTCGCGCCACGTAACGTTCCGGACTGAAGGCCAGGACCGTGGTGTCCCCCACGCCGACGAAGGCGGGAAACCGCACCGGGTTGCGCGCCAGCAGGTCGAGAAAGGTCGTCGCCAGGGCAACCGGCCCCCCGTCGCCGACGCGAACCCGCATCTCGTGGGACAGGTTCACCTGGTAGACATTCCCCGCGGCGATCTCGCACTTCACGCGGCGGACCAGTTCCGCGTACGGGATCTCCCCCACCGGCACCCAGGCGGGCGGACCCGGTCCCCGGGCCGCACGGCCCGCCGCCCGAGCCAGCCCGGCGCGGGCCATCCGTCCGAGGCGCTCGGCCTCCCGCACGAGGCGAAGACCGGCGACCGGCCGCTCGCCGCGGGGCGTGACCCACCACGCGGCGCCACCGGCCGGATCGTGGACCAGCACCGATCGGTACCGGACCAGGCGGCTTGCCGCCAGCTCATGTCCGAGCCACCCCACCGTGACTCCGCCGCCGAACGGCAGTCCGCCCGGGGCGTGGTCGGTGTCCGGCCGCTGGATCTGGTCGACGAACCGCTGCAGCCCCTCGACCTGCCGGGTGACACCGGGCTCCCAGGGAAACGCGCTGGTCGGCTCCCCCCGGGGAAACGCCGGCAACAGGGCGTCCGGAACGGCGCCCACCAGCGTGATCGGCCGGGGCGCCTCCCCATGCCACGCCAGATCGGCGCCGAGATAACACGGCGCCAGATCCCGGCCTCGCTCCTCCAGCACGGCGAGGCCGAGCAAGACGTCGGCCGGGTCCGGCACCGGTGAGACCGGTGTCCACCGCTCGAGGGCGGTCACGGGGCCAGCACCAGCGGTTCGGGGAGCTGTGCCCGTTGCTCGGGGGAGAAGAACACCGGGACATCTCGCCCCGCCAGCCAGAGCGGCGCCAGATCGGAGTAGTGCCGGCTGGCGGGAACACCGGACTGGCCGGCGGGAAGCACCATGGTCAGCCCGCCGCCCGGGGACAGGTCGGCGATCATCCGCATCGCCGGCAACGCCACCACATCGAACGAGGTTCCCCGGAAGGCGGTGGCAAGCAGGCAATCACCCGCGCCCTCGACCCGCAGGTCGGGGCCGTTGAAGAACGGGGCCAGAACGGGCAACCGGCCCAGGGGATGGGTGAGGTGGACCTGATGCAGTGACGGCCAGTCCCACTCACCGGCGCGACGGCCGCCGCGCGACTCCAGGTCGTGCCACGCCGCCGCCAGCGCATCGGCAATCTGGTCGGTTGCCAACTCGATGCGTGCCGCCGTGCTCCGGTCATCCCACCAGTTCCGACCCCTGACCTCCGGCACGTCCGCCCCAGCGAAGCGCCGCGCGACCAGGAGACGCAGCAGCCCGGCATCCGCGGCGGCAGCGAGACGCTCGCCCACGTCATCGGCGAACGCCGCGGCCTTCAGACGCTCCCAGAAGACGGCGAACAGCGCCGGAGCCGGGCCGCTCCCGAAGTGGTGATCCCACCGGGACAGGACCGCCCACGCGTGTCCGGCCTCGGGCCGGCCGGTCCACGCCATGGCGCCGACCTGAGACGCGACGCCCTCGCACGCGAGCACGGCCCGGCGGGAGAGCGTATCGGTCTGCATCGCGCGGCACCGGGCCGCGTCGTGCGGGGACCCGCCCGTCAACAGCGCCGTGGCCCGGGCCGCCCGGGACGCGGAGATCCAGGCCCGGTTCCAGTCATCCCCTCGCCCTCCGACCGCCACCCGGTTGTTGGCGGTGACGATGAACTTCTCGGCCGGGTCGAGCGCGCCCGGCCGCCCGGCCGGATCATCCCAGCCGGCATACAGGTCGCCGGTCTCCCAGCCCGCGGCAGGAAGCAGACCGGATCGGTGGGCGCGAAGTGGAATGGCGCCCGCCGGCACATAGCCGACGTGGCCGGCGATGTCCGCATAGACAAGATTCTCGGTGGGGAGATCGTGAAGCCGGGCTGCCGCCCGGAAGGAGACGAAGTCGCCGGCGTACGCGTAGCCGAGCACGGCCTCGATGGCGCCACCGCCGCTCGTCTCGGGCCGGTCTCTGACGAGGACCTCGCCGTCCCCCCAGTCCGGATCGACGACCACGCCATGGCGGGTGCGACGCACGGTCTCCACGACCGGCTCCGCGCCCTGCACACGGATCACCTCGTCGTGCCGTTCGAACAGGGCGCGCCCCCCGGGCACAGTGGCGTCCAGGTAATAGCGGTCGTCGTCGGCAGCCACCCGCTCGACGACGTAGTCGATGTTGTCCGCCGTGAGAATGGTCACACCCCACGCCACGCGATCGTTGCGGCCGATGATCACGCCCGGGATACCCGGCACCGTGGCTCCCGCCACATGGACGCCCGGCCACTCCAGATCGATGAGATAGAAGGTCGTCGGCATCTCCAGACCAAGGTGGGTGTCATTGGCCAGCAGCGGGGCGCCGGTTCGCGACCGGCCGGGAGCGATGACCCAGGAATTCGATCCCTGTCCCTGGAGATCGCCGGCCGCCGATCCTGCCCACCCGGACTCCGGCGCCCCGGCCGGCTCCCGGCCGGCCACCGGCTCGCCGGCCGGCGGCACGGTCAACGGCAAGCCGAGCGCGGCCGCCTCCGCCACGAGGAGTTCGTGGGTGGACCGGGTCGCGGGCGGGCCCGCCCGGTCCGCCAGGATCACGGCATCGCCATCGAGACGACTGTCGAGCAGAAAACGGGCGCCGGAGAGACCGACCCGCCGGGCGAGACGGAAGCGGGTCAGTTCGGACGACGAGGTGGCGAGGCGTTCCTGCATGGCCCGCACCACGAGCACGGAATCCAGCTCGGTCCACGGGTCGAACGTCGCCCGCAGGATGGCGTACTCGGGCGGCAGGGCACTCGCCGCCGCGACCGCGGCATTGACTCCCTGGGCAAACGCACTCAGAACGCTGCGCGCCTCCGGAGCCAGCGCCGCGAGTGTCCGCCGGGACGCCTCGAGGTGACCCTGACGACGGGCACGCCGGTCCCATGAGAGTGCCGCCATCCCGATCACTTCCGCCAGACGGCCGGCGGTCGCCCGACGGGTGAGATCCATCTGGAAGAGACGATCTTGCCCATGGACGAAACCGGTGGCATACGCCGCGTCTCGCTCTGAGAAGGCGACGATATGGGGAATGCCGTACTCGTCGCGAGCGACACGAACCTCGCCGCTCACCCCCCGAACGCCGACGACCCCGGAGGTGCGCGGCAAGGGCGCCCGCCAGCGCATGCGCAGAGCCACGCCTCCCGCCACGAGGAGGAGTCCGCCGGCGATCACGGATCCGAGGGCAATTCGCCGCCGCCACCGCGGCCTGCTAGCCTGTTTTTCCAGACCGGTCACCGTGCCGCCTCTCGACCGCGCCAGTCTACAGCGCGCGGAACAGATCGTGCCTGCTTGCGTCCATGGAACTGCTGCTGACCAATGACGACGGGATCGACGCGCCAGGGCTGGCCGCTCTGGTGCAGGCGGTCGGCGATCTCGCCTCGTTCCAGGTGGTGGCCCCCCGCGAGGTCCAGAGCGGCACCAGCCACTCCATGATGGACCGCTCGCCGCTCCGCGTCAGCGCCCGCGCGATGCGCGGGATGCGCACGGCGCATGCGGTGGAGGGGCGGCCGGCGGACTGCACCCGGCTGGGCCTGCGGCATTACGCGCCGTCGGCCGACTGGGTGCTGTCAGGCATCAATGCCGGCGGCAACCTGGGAATCGACGTGTACTACAGCGGGACCGTCGGGGCGGCCCGGGAGGCAGCCATCCTCGGAAAACCCGCCATGGCGATCTCCCAGTACATCCGTGATGCCGCCTCCCTCGACTGGGACCGCTCGGCCCGCTGGGCCGGCCGCGTGATCCGTCTTCTGACGGCCCGGGTCTGGCCGGCCGGACGCTTCCTCAACGTCAATCTTCCCCAGACGGAGGAGGAGACCTTTCCCCCGGTCAAGTGGGTTCCCCTCGCGGTCGACCCTCACAACGTCAGCTACGAGCGCTCCGAGCAGCCCGACGCGATCAGTGTGTTCCGCTATCGCGGCCGATACCGGGATCGACCATCGCCGGCGGGAACCGACGTGCACGCGGTGTTCTCGGGTTCCATCAGCATCACGCCTCTGCAGCTCGACGCCACCGATGTCGAACTTCTGCAGTCCGCCGGAGCGTCGAGCCCATCGGCTTGAGCCCGCCGCGCCGCGCCCGCCGGCCGGAAAGCGTGTGGTAGCATCGCATTCATCACGAAAGGAACGATCATGAATCAGCGCCGGCGTGCATCCATCGGTTTGATCGGGGCGGGACATATCGGTGGAACCATGGCTCATCTCATCGTCGACAAGGAGATCGGCGACGTGGTCCTCTTCGATGTGATGGAAGGTCTGCCACAGGGCAAGGCGCTCGACCTGATGCAGATGCGGCCCGTCGGACACCACGACGTCAACATCACCGGCACCAACGACTGGGCCGACTGTCGGGGCGTCGACCTGTTCATCGTCACCGCCGGTATCGCCCGCCGGCCGGGGATGAGCCGGGACGATCTGACCGCCACGAATTCGCGCATCATGACGGATGTGGCGTCCCACATCCGCGAGGTCGCACCGGAGGCGTTCGTCATCGTCATCAGCAATCCGCTGGATGCCATGGTGACCCTGTGCAAGAAGATCACCGGTTTTCCCAAGGAACGGGTCATGGGAATGGCCGGGGCACTCGACACCGCCCGTTTCCGCCACTTCGTGGCCGAGGCGCTGGCGGTCTCCGTCGAGAACGTCAACGCGTTCGTCCTCGGCGGCCATGGCGACGACATGGTTCCGCTGCCGAGGTACTGCTCCGTGGCCGGCATTCCCCTGGAAAAGCTGATGGCTCCCGAGGCCATCTCCGCCATCGTCGATCGGACACGCATGGCCGGCGGCGAGATCGTCAAGCTGCTGGGCACCGGCAGCGCGTTTTACTCACCGGCCGCCTGCGCCGTGCGCATGGCCGAGTCGATCCTGCGAGACCGGAAGTGGATCGTGCCGTGCGCGGCGTACCTCGAGGGTGAGTACGGCGTCGACGGGCTGTACGTCGGGGTCCCGGTCACGCTCGGTGCCGGAGGTGTCGAGACCATTCACGAGATTGACCTCACGGAAGACGAGCAGCGCGCCTTCGACACCTCCGTCGGCCACGTCCGCGAACTGGTCGCCGGGCTGGGTGAATGACCGCCGGCGCCGGCTGAGCGCGTCAGCGTGGCGATCCGTATCCAGCCTCCCGCTCCGTCCGGCCGGCGGCGCCTGCCCGGCCGGCGGGCCTTCCGGTTCAGCTTCTCGGACGCCGAGAAGTACCGCGCGGCGGACCCCGGCGGTGCGGAGAAGCCCCCTCTTCTCCGCCGGTGGGAAGCGGTGGGCCTCCTGCTGCTGGTCACCGTGGGCGCCGCCTTCGTTCCGGTCGCGGGTCAGGCGGCCGCCACCCGCCTGATCCATCTCGCGGCGGGCGGGACGACTCCCATCGGGCTGCTGTCGGCTGCGCCCCCTCTGCTGGCTCTGATGTTCGCGTGGCGTGCCTCGGGAAGGCTGGTGCGCCCGTTCACCCGCCTGGGCCCGTTCGCGCTGGTCGCCACACTGTCCGCGCTGGCGGTCTTCCTTGCCTTTCATCTGGGCCTGTACCTGGCCTTCGCTGCCGCTTCCATCGACGGGAGGCCGGAGCCGGGCCTCTGGATCCGCACGGTCCCCGGTGCCCTGGCGGGCTGGGGTACCCTGATGATCGTCGCCGTGATCCGGCTAGGTGCTCGCGCCGCCGCGCGCGATCTGGACGCCGCCAGGACCACGATGCAACTCCTCGACCACGATCGAGATTGACAGCGTCGCGCCGATGAACCTGGAGGAGAGCGTATGCGCCGATCGAGCTGGGTGACACTCGCCGGCCTCGTGGTGCTGGTCGGGATCCTCGCCTGGACCACCCTGCACAGTGGACAGGTCGAGTGCGAGATCTGCATGAGCTACGAGGGACGGCTGGAGTGCGCCGCCGCATCCGCATCCGACCAGGACACCGCCATATCGACGGCCACCGACATGGCCTGTGCCGCGCTCGCGGCCGGGCGCGCCGCATCCATGGAATGCCGCCACACTCCACCGCAGCGCACCACCTGTCGGTGAGGTGGCGTACAGGTCCGGACGGGCGCGACAGGAGGACCGCTCGGATCCGCCGGCCGCCACACCGGCCGGCGGGACCACTCAACGATTCATGGCCAGTTTTCGCACCCGGTCCCGGAACACGACCTCCACCACATGCTGCTGCAGAACGTCGAGCACGACACCCTCGCCGAACTTGCCATG
>JBHHZI010000159.1:0-7043 GCA_046757965.1 Acidobacteriota bacterium
TGCGGCCCTTCTCCCCGAGGCCCCAGGCGCGAGCCACCTCCAGGGCGTAGTTCTCGAGTGACCGGCCGCCCAGATCGGGCACGGTGAGCAGGGCGATCTCGTGGCCGCTGCCCACCTTGTACGATTCCATCAGTGCCTCGAGGGTGCTCTCCTGGGTCGGCGTGAGGAAGTCGCCGAGGTCGGTGACCCAGCCGTCGTTCTTCGGCAGCGGCTGCTGGGCCGGGCTGATCGTGGCGCAGGCCAGCGCCAGCAGGCAACAGGTCGCGATGCGGACGGTGGTCTGTCGGATCCGCACTACTGTTCTTTGCCGAAATCGAACTCGACCTGCGGTGTCTGGCGCTCCGCCTCGTCGAACTGCATCTGCGGGAGCTTGTCGAACCCGTACATGCCGGCGACGAGATTGTTCGGGAAGCTGCGTACGGAGGTATTGAAGAGGCGCACCGCGTCGATGTAGTCGCGCCGGGCGACGGCGATGCGGTTCTCGGTTCCCTCGAGTTGGTCCTGCAGGGAGAGGAAGTTCTGGTTGGCCTTGAGCTCCGGATAGCGCTCGACGACCACGAACAACCTCCCGAGAGCGGAACCGAGCCCCTGCTGAGCGGCCATGTAGCTCTGCAACTGGGCCGGGTCGCTGGGCAGGCCCGGCGGCAGTTGCGCCCGGCCGACGCTGGCGCGGGCCTCGGTCACCGCCTCCAGGGTCGACTTCTCGAAGTCGGCCGATCCCTTGACGGTCGCCACGAGCTGGGGAATCAGATCAAAGCGGCGCTTGTACTGGTTGTCGATCTCGCTCCAGGCCGCCTCGGTCGCCTCCTGCAGGGTGACGAGACTGTTGTAGCGACCGACGAACATCATGACGATCAGCAGCCCGACCAGCAGAACGGATCCGCCGGCGATCAGGCAGCCGGTGCGGGCGGATCCACGTTGACGGACGGTGCGGTCGTTCGGCATGTTTGTCTCCATTCGGGTCCGGGAACCTGCACCCGTGAGGCGCGGTGAGCCTACCCCGGCTTGCGCGTCCCTGTCCACCGGAGCACCTCCGTGCGCGCACGAGACTGGCTCGGCACGGCCTCATCGCGACTGGATATTTCCCATCGGCGTTGCCGCCGGCGGGAGGTCGGATCCGCAGCCGTGACGGTCTGCCGGCAGAGCATGGTTCCGTGAGGGATGACCCGCGATGGCGGTGCGTCCCCCAGGCCCACCACGGTCGCGACCTGAGGCGACGTGGTCCCTCTCGATGACAACGGATTCTGACGGCATCGTGTGTTTGTATATCTAACGATCTTGTATATTAACAACTGAGTTGGTAGTATATCTGACGTTTCCTGATCTCAAACCGGAATAAAACAGAGCGCCAACGGGGGACGCGACCGTGTCTCAGACCGCCCAGAATCTCGGGAATCGACTCCGCCAGTTGCGGCTGGTCAGTGGCAAGAGCCAGTCCGAGCTGGCCACGGCGCTGGGGGTCTCACGCTCGACCGTGGCGCAGATGGAACTGGGCAATCGTATGGTGCGAGCGAAGGACATCAACCGTCTGTCGGCGGTCTACGGCTGCAGCCCGGGCAGCCTTCTCGTCTCGTCCGAGCAGGGCGCGGGCCAGGACGCGGATGACCTGCTGGCGAACGTGGTGCAGACGATACCCGAGCTCGGGACGGACACGCACACGCTGGCTCAACTGAGCGAGGCAGTGGCGATCTCCCGGGCGCTCACCGACGTGGAGCGGACGCTGGGACTCGACTTCTACCTTTCCGAGCCGCCTGCGTACCAGTTCAAGGCGCCGAGCACCTCCTGGGAGGCGGTGCACCAGGGATACGTGGCGGCGGAAGAAGAGCGGCGGCGCATGAATCTCGGCGACGCGCCGATCCGGGATGTTGACGAGACGTTCGCCACCGGTCGCGTCCGGGCAACCCGGATCACGATGCCCGAGACGATCTCCAGCCTGTTTCTCCGCACGACGCAGACCGGGGTCCTCATCGTCGCCAATCGTCTCCTGCCGGTGGAGAAGCGTCGCTTCCAGTATGCGCACGGCTATGCCCATGCATTCTTCGACCGCGAGCATCGGTGGCTGGCGTGTCGCCTGGACGACCAGCTATCCCTGGCGGAGTCGCGGGCGAGCGCGTTCGCGAGCCGTTTCATCGTTCCAGAGACCGGGGTGCGGCGCTACCTTCACGGTCTCGGCAAGGACACCCTGGGGCGTTCGGGCGGGGCGGTGCAGAAGCTGTTCTCGGAGCGAGTGGGATCCTCGATCGAGCAGGACCGGATCCGGGTGGATGGGCGCAACAGAAGAGGTGCCACTCCCGTCAACTCCTGCGACCTGACCCAGATCGCCTGCTACTACGGGGTGAGCCGTTCTCTGGCGGCGTACACCCTGCGCAACCTCCGCTACATGACGGAGGACGAGTTCAAGGCGGTCGAGCGGCAGGAGGCCGAGGGAACCACGGCGCGGGCGCAGGAGGCGCTGGACCTGAAGATCGCCGACGTGGAGTCGGGCCGCGACGCGTTCCGCTCGCGGCTGCTCACTCTGGCGGTGGAAGGGCTGGCGCGAGGAGACATCGATCGGGATCGGTTCAGTGAATTCGCCTCGCTGGTGGGGCTGACAGACTCCGAGCAGCACGCGCTCCTCGGCAGCGTCGAGACCTGAGCGAAGGAAACACCACTCACGGGGTCTCGGGAATCGAGCTTCGCATGAGTCAGGGAGAACGCATGAGCAAGACTGTGCGATTGGCGATAGCAGGCATCGGTAACTGCGCCAGCTCGCTGCTGCAGGGAATCGACTACTACCGCAACCGTGCCGGGGAGGAGATGGCCGGCTTGCTCCACCAGCAGATCGGCGGATACGAGGTTGGCGATATCCAGCCCGTCGCGGCATTCGACGTCGATCCGCGAAAGGTTGGCAAGCCGCTGCGCGAGGCCGTGTTCGCTCCCCCGAATTGCACCACCGTGTTCCAGCACGAGCTGACCGACCACGGAGTGACCGTGCAGATGAGCCCCGTTCTTGATGGCGTCGCCGAGCACATGAAGAATCGTCCGGAGGAGAAGGCGTTTCGCATTGCCGATGCTCAGCCGTGTGATGTCGTCCAGGTGCTGCGCGAGACCGGAGCCGATGTCCTGGTGTCCTACCTTCCGGTTGGTTCGGAGATGGCGACGCGACACCACGCGCAGGCCTGTCTCGATGCGGGTGTGGCGATGGTGAACTGCATTCCGGCCTTCATCGCTTCCCACCCCGAGTGGAGTGTGGAGTTTCGCAAGCACGGACTCCCGATCGTGGGCGACGACATCAAGAGTCAGCTCGGCGCCACCGTGGTGCACCGCACGCTGGCCCGGCTGATGGGCGACCGCGGGGTTCGCCTGCAGCGGACCTATCAGCTCAACACCGGGGGCAACACCGACTTTCTCAACATGCTCGAACAGGAGCGGCTCAGGTCGAAGCGGATCTCCAAGACGGAATCCGTCCAGTCCCAGCTCCCCGCGCCGTTGTCCGCGGACAACATCCACATCGGACCGTCCGACTACGTGGCCTGGCAGCGGGACAACCCGATCTCGCGCCGTCTCTCCGCATGGCTCTCGTCCACCGGGATCACACCGGACCAGATCACCGTCGCCACTCTTGCGCTCGCCCTTGCAGGTGCCGTGCTGCTTGCCATCGGCAACGTGGCGACGAGTGTGGCCGGCGGTCTCGTCGTCCAGGCATCATCGATTCTCGACGGCTGTGATGGTGAGATCGCCCGACTCACGCACCGGGAGACGGCGCGCGGTGCCTGGCTCGACACCATCTTCGACCGTTACGCCGACAGTGCGGTGGTGCTTGCAGTGACGCTGGCGGCTGCTCGAACCTGGGGCGGCCCGTGGGTGTGGATCGGGGGCATGATGGCCCTCGCGGGCTTCATCCTGGCCAGCTACACGACGAAGGAATACGCCATCCGCCACGCATCCGCCTACCCCAGCGATGTTCTCGACCGGCTCAAGCGACGCGACCTGAGACTGCTCGGTATCTGCGTTGGCGCCGTCGTCGGGCATCCCTACGCCGCCCTGCTGGTGCTTGGCCTGCTCAGCCATGCCTGTGTGCTTGGCATTCTCAGGCGGGGCTGGAAGCTCAGTGCGCGACACGCTCCATAGGAAGGGTTCCGGCGTCACGTCGACGACGGCAGGCACGAAGGCGTCCGATCCGCGCGCCGCGCTATCATCACTGCCCGGACAAAGAGGTGTTCCTGATGAGAGATAGCCCTGTTGATCTGCGCCCGGCCGCAATCGGCCCCCTGGAGGCTCCTGGGGATCCGGAGGAGCCGTTTCCCGAGGAAGACAATCCTGTGGTGGATCCGGGAGATCCACTCCCGGACGAGGAGCCGGCCGGACCGGGACCGGATGAATCAGAGGCCCCCCTGCCCACAGGTCCCCAGGCGTCGGCAACGAACTCCGGCGAAGAAGGACCACCCGCCAGCCGGGCAGAAGGTGTCGATGCGTACCGGAGCTGAGAGAGCAGTGCATCACGGCGAACCCGCCGAGCTGCGGGACCAGATTCTTCCGGAAGACGTCTCCTTGGCCGCGGTCCACCCGGCCGAGGAGTTGATGGACACGCGCGCCAGTCTCCTGCCGATCTATTTTCGCGACATGAAGACGATCCCACTGCTCGGGGCAGAGCGCGAGATGCGTCTCGCTCGCCGGCTGGAGACCGGACGACGGGGCATCCGGAGCATCATCGTCAAGAACCCGGCCCTGGGAGAGGAGAACCTGGCCCAGGGGCAGTTCCGTTCCGCCACGGTGGCCCGCCCCGAGAGAGACTTGCTGCTGTGCTTCACGGATAATCTGAGAAAGCTCAACCGCTGGGTTCAGCAAGGGGCCGGAAAGAAGCGGGGCCGGGTGCATCATGCGAAACGGCGGGACATCGGACTTCTTCTCCGGCGGATCAGGCTGAAGGCCAGCCGGCTCAACATGCTGACCGAGCGAAGTATCCGGGCAGAGCGGCTGATGGAGCGTTCCCGGGACGAGTTGACGCAGGCCAATCTTCGCCTCGTGGTCTTCATCGGCAAGAAGTACATGCACCGCGGCCTGTCGTTTCTCGACCTGATCCAGGAAGGCAACATCGGGCTGATGCGGGCCGTGGAGAAGTTCGAACACCGGCGTGGCTTCAAGTTCTCCACCTATGCCTACTGGTGGATCAATCAGGCGATCCAGCGGGCCCTGGCCGACAAGTCCCGGACCATCCGTATCCCGGTGCACATGAACGAGAAGACCAGAAAACTCCGTAACGTCGCGGCAGAACTGACGGGCAAGCTGGAGCGAGATCCAACGGTCCAGGAGATCTCCCAGTGTTCGGACATCCCGGAGGAGAAGATCGAGGAGATCCTGCGCTCCGATCGACGGCCACTGCCCATCGAGAACATGAGCGATGACAGGGACGCCGACCCGGGCCCGATCCGCTATCTGGTGGATGAGGAGGCCGACTCGCCTCTGGAGATGGCGGTCTCGGTGAACCTGAAGGCGAAGATCGACCAGACACTCGGCGTCCTGGATGAGCGCGAGCAGCGGATTCTCCGCCTGCGGTTCGGCCTCGGGCAGGCGTCCGACCACACGCTGGAGGAGGTTGGCCAGGAGCTGGGCATCACCCGGGAACGGGTCAGGCAACTCCAGGCCCGAGCGCTGGAGAAGCTCAAGCGGGACGATCGGATCCGCGGCCTCGTGGAGTTCTGGTGACACGGACCCCGGGCGTGGCTCGCCGGCGCGCTCCCGCGCGCTGGAACGAGATCCTGGGACCGTACAAGCGAGCGGACCCCGGGAAGGCCATCTTTCAGCTCGTGACGTCGGCGCTGGCGTTTGCGGTGTTATGGTCGGCCATGCTGCTCAGTCTCGAGTGGTCATATGGGTGGACCCTGCTCCTGGCGATCCCGACCGCCGGCGTGATGGTGCGATTCTTCATCATCCAGCACGACTGTGGACACGGGTCCTTCTTCCGGCGGCGCGCCGCCGACAACTCGCTCGGGTTCATCCTGGGCATCCTGACGCTGACGCCCTACCACTACTGGCGCCGGAAGCATGCGATCCACCACGCCACCTCCGGCAATCTGGATCGCCGTGGGTCCGGCGACGTGACCACACTCACTGTCAGAGAATACCGTGCGCTCTCGGCTGGAAAGTGCCTGGCGTACCGACTCTACCGGAGTTCTCTGAGTCTCCTGCTGGTCGGCCCCGTGTATCTGTTCATCCTGAAGCATCGCTTTCCCTTTGACGCGCCGCGGGCGTGGCGGAAGGAATGGGCCGGCGTGCTGATCACGAACCTGGCGCTGGGCGCGCTGTTCGTGCTGATGGGGACCCTGTTTGGCTTTCCACGTTTTCTGATGGTGCAGTTGCCGATCACGCTGCTTGCCGCCACCGCGGGCGTGTGGCTGTTCTATGTCCAGCATCAGTTCGAAGAAACCTACTGGGAAAGAAAGGCGGACTGGCACTTCCATATGGCGTGTGTCGAGGGCAGCTCGTTCTACGATCTGCCCAGGATTCTGCACTGGTTCACCGGCAACATCGGCTTCCACCACCTCCACCACCTGTCGAGCTTGATTCCGAACTACCGGCTTCAGAGGTGCATGCGCGACAACCCCGAGCTGCAGGATGTCGGTCGCCTGAGTTTCTGGCAGAGCATCCGCTGTGCGCGTGTGAAGCTGTGGGACGAGGATCAAGGCAAGCTGATCGGCTTCCGGGAGATGAAGCCGCCGGGAGAGGGTCGAAAACTGTCGCGGCGCTCAGATTGACGGCATCGTCATGGTGCCGGGGGAGATCACGAGGTGGCAGACCGCAAGAAGAAAGCAAGCAGCAGGAAGAAGAAAGCACGCAGTGGGAAGAAACGTCCCGGGACAGCACGATTTCACGGCACGATCACGTTGCAGCCCCCCGCCGGTGGAGAGGAGGTCGGAAACGGGGAGCATGTCGTGGTCTCCATCAGGAAGCTCTGGTTCGGCAAGCTGCCGGAGCTACGCAACCGCTCCGAGATCCAGCTCGACCTGATGATCTCCACCTCCGATGAGAGGCAGAAGCTGGTCGAACGGCGGGTCAGCTCCGGT